>NZ_KB911273.1:0-205448 GCF_000383455.1 Methylobacterium sp. 285MFTsu5.1
GATCGACGTCCCACGCGCGAAACACCTTGGCCATGAGCCGAGTGAATCATCCTCCCGATCCGCCGTCGAGGGAATTACTCGGACAGGCTCCTAGAGTAATACCCGACCCTGTTGCGGCCGGACGCGCGCCCGCTTCCGGGCCGCGTGACGGTGTCGCGCATCCCGGTCAGGCTGCCGCACGTCGCGCGGGCGGCACCGCTCCCGCGGCGCGGGTCCCAACGAGGCGCCCGGTTCCGGCAGCGGCGAGGCCGCGGGTTCCAGGTCCCGGCCGTTCGTCCCGCCCCGACCCGCCTCGGCCCTCGACCGCGCGCCGGATTCCTGCACGATGGGCGATCGGGACGCGAGGACGCGGGCGGCGCCCGCCGCCCTGGCGCGGGACAGCACTCCGGAAGACCATCGCGGCTCGGCGGGAGGCGGTTTCGCGGCGCCCGAGGGGCACGCGGCGATCGCCGACGGCGGTTCGCACAGGCGTTCGGTCGGAAGAGCGTTGAAACGCGGCCGCCATTCGGAAAGGCTCGCTCCGCCCTATCCGCATCGCCCCCCGGAGGTGAAGACCCTGTGCCGCACGCGACCGAACTGATCGCCATCATCGCCCTCGGGCTGACCCTCGCCTTCATCTGCGGGATGGTCGCGCAGCGCCTCAGGCTGCCGCCGCTGGTCGGGTACCTGGTCGCGGGCGTCCTCGTCGGCCCCTACACGCCGGGCTTCGTGGGCGACAGCAACCTCACGGGCCAGCTCGCCGAGATCGGCGTCATCCTGCTGATGTTCGGGGTCGGGCTGCACTTCTCGTTCAAGGACCTGATGGCCGTGCGCGCCATCGCCCTGCCCGGAGCGGTGGTGCAGATCGCGGCGGCGACCGCCATGGGGATCGGCCTCGCCTTCGCCTGGGGCTGGACCCTCGGGCAGGGCCTGGTCTTCGGCCTCGCCCTCTCCGTCGCGAGCACGGTGGTCCTGCTCCGCGCGCTGGAGGAGCGCGGCCTCCTCGACACGGACAACGGCCGCATCGCGGTGGGCTGGCTCATCGTCGAGGATCTGGCGATGGTGCTGACCCTCGTGGTCCTGCCCGCCCTCGCGCCCTCGCTCGGGGGCGAGGCCCGGGGCCTCGGGCACGGCACGGCCCACGCCCTCACGGACCTCGTCGCCCAGCTCGTCGGACCGGAGTACGCGCAGAGCCTCGCGCTCACCGTCGTTCTGACGCTCGCCAAGGTCGCGGTCTTCGCGGGGCTGATGCTGGTGGGCGGACGCCGCTTCGTGCCCTGGCTGCTCGACCAGGCGGCGCGCACCGGCTCGCGGGAGCTGTTCACCCTAGCGGTCCTGGCCCTGGCCCTGGGCATAGCCTTCGGCTCGGCGGAGCTGTTCGGGGTCTCCTTCGCCCTCGGGGCCTTCTTCGCCGGGATGGTGCTCGCCGAGTCCGATCTCAGCCATCAGGCGGCCGCCGATTCGCTGCCGCTGCAGGACGCCTTCGCGGTCCTGTTCTTCGTGTCGGTCGGGATGCTGTTCGATCCGGGGATCCTCCTGCGCGCGCCGCTCTCGGTCCTGGCGGTGCTCGGCGTCATCATGGTCGGCAAGTCCCTCGCGGCCGTCGCCATCGTGCTGGCCTTCCGGCACCCGCTCGGCACGGCCCTGACGATCGCCGCGAGCCTCGCCCAGATCGGCGAGTTCTCCTTCATCCTGGTATCGCTCGGCCTGTCGCTGAAGCTGCTGCCCGAGGAAGGCCGCAACCTGATCCTGGGCGGAGCCCTGCTGTCGATCACGCTGAACCCGCTCTTCTTCGCCCTGGCAGCGCGGATCGAGCAGGTCTTCGCTGACCGGCCGGACCTTGCCGCCCGCTTCGCGCGCAAAGGCGCGGCCGACGTCGCCATCTCGGGCGGGGAGCCGCCGCGACGGGACCACGTCGTGATCATCGGCTTCGGGCGCGTCGGCAGCAGCATCGGCGCGACGCTGGAGACCTGGGACCTGCCCTACGTGGTGGTGGAGCGCGACCGGCGCCGCGTGCTGGCCCTGCGCGCGGCCGGCACGCAGGCCGTGTTCGGCGACGCGACCGCGCCCGGCATCCTCGAGGCGGCCGGTATCGGCACCGCGCGCCTGCTCGTCGTCGCCACGCCCGACGCGCATCAGGCCCGTCGCCTCGTTGAGGCCGCGCGCGCCGCCACCCCGGGGATCGACACCGTGGTCCGCACGCACAGCGAGGCGGAACGTCGGCATCTCGAGGAGGACGGCGTCGGCCTCGTGCTGATGGGCGAGCGGGAGCTGGCCCTCGGCATGTCCTTCTACGCGCTGCGCAGTCTCGGCGTGCGCGAAGGCGAGGCGCGCGTCTTCATCGATACGGCGCGCGCGGAGAGCCGGAGCGACGCGGAGGTCACCGTCGGGCCGGTGAAGGGGACCCCCGAGCTGCGCCATCAGCACGACCGCGACGGGGCGGACCTGTCGTGACGCGGGACCGCGGGGGCGGCCCGGTCGTGGCCGCTCCCACACGGGGCAGCGGCGGATGTCGGCGGCCGGGGGGCCGCCGTCAGAGGTAGCTCAGGACCGGCGATGTCGAGGCCCGCTTCAGGCGCACCATGGCGCGGCACGCCAGCCAGAGGGGAACGCTCACGGCGGCCGCGACGAGCCAGAGCGCGAGGGGCGAGCCGGCCTCCACCCGTCCCGACGCCCCGGCGAGGCCCAGCGCCACCGCGCCGTCGTAGAGGACGCGCAGCAGCGCGAGGTGGAGCAGGTAGAAGAACAGCGGCGCGCCGCCGAAGACGCGCAGGCCGCCGAGGAGCCGCTGCGGCATCACCTCGAACAGCGCCAGCAGGCCGAGACCGAGGCCGAGGGTCAGCAGCAGGAAGTCGGCCGAGGGCGGGTACTTGGTCAGGTTGACGAAGGACAGCACCGTGGCGAGCGGCGTGGCCCCCGCCTGCCACGGCACCGGCTCGCCGTAGCCGTTGAGCCCGCGCAGGACGAGGAAGCCGACCAGGGCGGCCGCCCCCAGCCCGAGGAGCCCCGCGCGTCGGCGCGCGGCGTCGACACCGCCGGCGAAGAGCGGCCCCAGGGCGTAGCCGGCCGCGATCACGCCGATCCAGGGCAGGAGCGGGTACGAGGTCCGCGCCAGCCCGCCCCAGGGCAGCGCGATCATCCCGCGCTGGTGCAGGATCGACCAGAGCACGTAGCCGGGCTCGTCCGCCCGGATCGCGACCCCGTCCAGCAGGTTGTGGCCGAGCATGAGCGCCAGGGCCCCGGCCATGAGGGCGGCCCGCGGCAGCCAGAGCAGGCCGGCCAGCGCCACCATGCAGAGACCGATCACCCAGATCACCTGCAGGTACAGGATCGGCGGCCGGACGCTGCCGGCCCAGGCGAAGTTGACGAGCGTCACTTCCAGCAGGATCAGCAGCAGACCGCGCTTGAGCAGGAAGGCGGCGGTCGCCCGCGCGCCGTGCCTCTGCCCGTAGAGGCACGCCGAGAGGCCGGTGAGCAGGACGAAGACCGGCGCGCAGAGGTGCGAGGCAGCCCGTGTCAGGACCAGGTCGGGCGGCGTCGCGGCGAGGTCCATCGGGTCGCGGACCTGCGCGTGAAGGTAGAAGAACTCCCGCACGTGGTCGACGAGCATCAGCAGCATCACCAGCCCGCGCAGGGCGTCGATGGAGCCGACGCGCCGCGATGCCGCCGGACCGCCGGGCGCGGCGGCGGGCGCCCAGGACGATGCGACCATCAGGAGCGCGCCACCGTGCCGAGGGTGCCCCGCGGGGGAGCGCCGATGTCGGCTCGGACACCGCCGGCGATCGCGCGGAATGCCGGCGACCATCGAGCGGCGCGGTCCTGGCGGCGGCTCGCACGGGCACCGGCCTGCGCGCGGAGGGCCTGCGGATCGGTGATCAGGACGTTCTCCTGCGCGAGGGGCCGTGGCGCGTCGGTCGCGCCGCGGCGGGTGACGGGGTCGAGCGCGATTTCGGTCTCGTACCCGAACCCGGCCTCGGGGCGAAGGGCCGGCTGTCCCCGTCGATGCCGGTGCCGGACCGGAAGGAAGCCGCCTCGCCGTGTCGGGGGCACGACGGCCAGCCGGCCCGGATCACGGCACCGGCCGCTCGCGGGCGTACCGGACCGGCGGCCGGCCGACGTGCCGGGCGAAGGCGACGCTGAACGTGCTCGCCGAGCTGTAGCCCACCCGCGCGGCCACCTCGGCCATCCCGACCGCCTCGCGGCTCAGCAGATCCTTCGCCAGCGCCATCCGCCACGCCAGCAGGTACTCCATCGGGGCGACCCCGACCGCGCGGCGGAACCGCTCGAAGAACGTGGACCGGGAGAGGCCCGCCTCGCGCGCGAGCGCGGCCACCGTCCAGCTCGCCGTCGGCCGGTCGTGCATCCGCCGCAGCGCGGCGGCGAGCCGGTCGTCGGCGAGGCCGCGCAGCAGTCCCGAGGGCGCCGCCGGCCCGGCGGTGGCGCGGAGCGCCTCGATCAGCACGACCTCCAGCAGGCGCGCCAGGACCACGTCGCGGCCCGGCCGGTCGGCGCGGGTCTCCTCGTTCACGAGGCCGAGCAGAGTGGTCAGCCGGGCGGCGCCGCGCACATGGACATACCGGGGCAGCAGCGAGACGAGCAGATCCGCGTCGCTCGACGCGAAGACGCAGTGGCCCACGAGCATCCGGACATTCGGCGGCCCCTCGGCGTCGCCGAGCCGGAACACGCCGGGGCTCACAGCGACGGGACGCTGCGCTGCGCGCCGCGGGGGCGGCGGCTCGAGGCTGGTGGTGGTGAACGCGTGGGCCGCGGGGATGAGGACGAAGTCGCCCTCTCCGAGCACGATCCCGGCCTCGCCGTCGATCGCGAGGCGGCACCCGCCCTCGAGCACGGCGGCGTAGAACGGAAGCCCGGAATCCGTGCGCCGCACCGCCCAGTGACCGCAGCCGGTGACGAGCTTGGACAGCGGGGCGCTCGGCCGGAGGAGGCCGACCACCTGGGTGAGCGGATCGGGCATTCTCGGACGCTCGCCAATGCGAAACGGACTTGCGCACGTATCAGGTCCGGCCCGCGCTCCCTATCACCCCGTTGCCGCTTCTGCACGGGAGTTCCCATGAACACGATCCTGATCACCGGCTGCTCGTCCGGCTTCGGCCTGGAGACGGCCCGCACCTTCCTCGAACGGGGCTGGCGCGTGGTCGCCACGATGCGCGGGCCGCGGAGCGACCTGCTCGCGCCCTCCGATCGTCTGAGCATCCTGCCGCTCGACGTGACCGACCACGACAGCATCGACCGCGCGGTCGCGGCGGCCGGACCGGTCGACGCGCTGGTCAACAACGCCGGCGTCGGGCTCCTGAACGCGCTGGAGGGCGTCTCGATGGACGCCGCGCGGGAGGTGTTCGAGACCAACACCCTCGGCACCATCGCGATGACCCGAGCGGTGCTGCCGCAGTTCCGGGCGCGCCGCGCGGGCGTCGTCGTCAACGTGACGTCGAGCGTGACGCAGCGCCCGCTGCACCTGCTGTCCGTCTACACGGCGAGCAAGGCGGCGGTGAACGCCTTCACCGAGTCCCTGGCGCTGGAACTCGAACCGTTCGGCATCCGCGCCCGGCTGGTCATTCCCGGACGGTCCCCGGAGACCGCGTTCGGCGCCAACGCGCGCGCCCGCATGGGCATGGACATCCCCGAAGCCTACGCGGCGGTGGCCGCGAAGGTCTTCGCCGGCATCCAGCAGGCGGACGGGGACCTGACCCGGTCCTCGGACGTGGCGGAGGCGGTGTGGCGCGCGGCGACCGACCCATCGTGCCCCATGCGTCTGCCCGCCGGTGCCGACGCGGTGGCGTGGGCCAAGGCGAGCTGAGGGCGGGCTGAGGGCGAGCTGAGAGCTGGCTGAGGGCGGCGGCGAACCGCGCAGGCCCCGGCCCGGAGGTCCGGGATCCCGACGCGGGAGCCCGGGCTCAGGACGGATCCGCGAGCGCGCCGGCCTTCCGGCGCGGATCCAGGGCCCGATGCAGGATGCGGCCGAGCTGCTCGGCCGAGTACGGCTTGTGGAGCAGCGTGAAGTCGTGGGCGTCCGACTGCGCGAGAACGTGGCTGTAACCCGATGTCAGCACCACGGGTACCTGCGGCGCGCGCCGCCGGAGCTCCTGCGCGAGCGCGACGCCGCCCATGCCCGGCATCACCACGTCCGAGAAGACCAGGTCGAAGCGGTTCTCCGCCCGGCCGAGCTCCTCCAGCGCCTCCTCGGCGTTGGCCGCCCAGGTCGGCCGGTAGCCCAGATCCTCCAGGATCTGCGTCGCGAACTGCCCGACGCCGACATTGTCCTCCACGACTAGGACACGCTGCCCGCTCCCGAGCGGCGCGAGGTCGGCATCTTGCAGGCGGTCATCGGCCGGCCGCTCCTCGGACGCCACCTCCGGCAGGTAGAGGGTGAACGCGGTGCCCGCAGCGAGGGTGCTGCGCACGTCGACGTCGCCGCCCGACTGCTTGGCGAAGCCGAACACCTGGGACAGGCCGAGGCCGGTCCCCTTGCCGACCTCCTTGGTGGTGAAGAACGGCTCGAAGATCCGGCCGATCCGCTCGGGCGGGATGCCCGTGCCGGTGTCGATCAGCGACACGGCCGCGAAGGGCTTCCGGGACCCGGCATGGCCGCGGATGGCCGGCAGGGCCGCGCCGCAGGTCACGCGCAGGGTCAGCGTGCCTTCCCCGTCCATGGCGTCGCGGGCGTTGACCGCCATGTTGACGAGCGCGGTCTCGAACTGGCTCACATCCGCCCGGATCAGACAGGTCGCCTCCGGCACCTCGGTCACGACGTGCACCCGCGCGCCTGTCAGGGTGTCGAGCATGTCGGCGATCGCCCGCACCCTCTGGCCGACCTCGAACACCTCGGGCTTGAGGGCCTGCCGGCGGGCGAAGGCCAGCAGCTGGCCGGTGAGCTTCGCGGCCCGCTCCACGGTCTCGGAGACCGCGTCGAGGTAGCGGCGCTTGCGGACCTCCGGCAAATCGGGCCGGCGCAGGAAGTCGACGGACGAGCGGATGATGGTCAGCAGGTTGTTGAAGTCGTGCGCGACGCCGCCGGTGAGCTGGCCCACCGCCTCCAGCTTCTGCGACTGGCGCAGCGCCTCCTGCGCCTGGGCCAGCTCGGCCTGGCCGCGCAGCCGCTCGGTGACGTCCATGACGAACTGGTAGCAGCCCGTGCGCTCGCCCCGCGCGTCGCGCAGGGTGCGGAAGCTGATCTCGTAGTAGGGGCGCGCCCGCTCCGCGTCGCCGAACTCCTCGACCAGGGTGATCTCCTCGCCGGCGAGCCCGCGCCCCCACCCCGCCCGCACCTGCGCCTGATGCTCGGGCTGGTCGGCCAGCAGGTCGAGCATGTTGTCGCCCACCTTCGGCCTCACGCCGTAGATGCGCGCGAACTCGTCCGCATTCGCCTTGTTGATCGCCAGGATGTTGTAGTCGAGATCGGCCGCCATCACCATGATGTCGGTTCTCTCGACGATCGTGGCGAAGAGATTGCGCTCCGCGGTGCGCTCGGAGACCTGCAGCTCCAGCGTCTCGTTCAGGTCCTGGAGGCGGCGCTCGCTCTCGGCAAGCCGCGTCTCGGCCTCCTTGCGCCGGCTGAGATCGGCCGTGACGATCAGCAGGCTCTTGAGTCTGCCGTCCGCGTCGTCGAGGCGCCGGATGCTGCTGCTGGCCCAGATCGCGCTGCCGTCGGGGCGGAGATAGCGCTTGTCGAGGGTGACGTCGCGGTCGGTCTCGAGGGCCCGCGCCAGCGCGGCCGCGCTCGGCGCCCGGTCCGCGGGATCGGTCACGTCGGCGACGCCGAGCCGCAGCAGCGCCTCGGCCGGGCGCCCGAGGATCCGGCACAGCTCGGTGTTGACCCGCAGGAAGCGCCCCGCGGCATCCACCTCGGACAGGCCGACCGAGGCGCCGGCGAAGATCGCCGCCAAGTGCTCCTCGCTCTTGCGCAGGGCCGCCTCCGCGCGGGCGCGCTCGATCGCCGCCTTGACGCGCTCGCCGACGTCGCGGATCAGGTTCCCCTCGGCGGTGGTCCAAGCGCGCGGCACCGCGCTCTGCACCGCGAGCAGGCTCACCCACTCCGCGCCGCGGAACAGCACGACGTCGACGAAGGCCGCGACCTCGCGGGATCCGAGGCCGGCGCGCGCCGCCTCGCTGAAGCGGGGATCGGCGGCCACGTCCTCGACCGCGACCACCGTCCCGTCGCGGTAGGCGGCCAGCAGGTCGGGGCCGAACGCCGCCAGGGAATGCTCCCCGACGATCGAGCCGACGCCCCGGACGTATTCCCGCTCGACCTTCATCAGGCTGCCGGCGATCTCGGCGTAGAAGACGCGGCTCGCGCCGACGCGCTCGCCGAGGCGCCGCGAGGCCACCGCGACGATCTCCGCCGACGCGGTCAGCGGACGGAGCGTGTCGCTGAGATCGAGCAGGAAGGATTGCCGCTCCTCGTTGTCCCGGCGCGACGCCTCCGTCTCGCGCGGACGGCTGGCGGCGGCCGCCTGACCGGCGATCGCCGTGCAGGTCCCGACGAGGCCGGTGACGCGCCCCGCCGTGTCCCGGACCGGCACCAGGGAGAGCGCGAAGCGCGCCGCGTCGGCACCGCCGTCGCCGTGGAGGAGGGGCTCGCCCTCCGCCGTGTGGACCGGCCGGCCAGCATAGGCCCTGTCCACGAGGGACGCGAGATCGGCACCGACCCCGCCCCAGACCGCGAGACAGTCCCGGCCGAGGGCCGCGGGATGCCGGTCGCCGAGGATCTCCGCGTAGAGATCGTTGTACAGGAGCCGCCGCTCGGGGCCCCAGAGGATGAACGTCGGCCGGTTCGCGCCGAACATGACCCCGACGAGGGTCGTCAGCGATTCGGGCCAGGCGAACAGCGCGCCGAGGGGCGTGCTGTCCCAGTCGTGCGCGCGCAGGAGCACGGCCATCGCGCCGCCGTCGGCGAGGAAGGCCGGGTCGCAGATCGGGGCGTCAGATCTCCCGTGCATGGCGTCCTGACGCGGCTTCGACGGGCATCGGGGTTCCTCGCGCGACGGGGTCTCGGCGAGACTCGACCCGGCCCGTTCGATCGTCGAGGCGGCATCGCGCATCTGGCCGCCCGTCATGCCAGACCGGTCCCACGTGACGCCGAGCTTGTCAAAGCCGGGATAGCACCCGCGTGGCCGGATCGCAGGATCCTGATGCCGCCGGTGCCCTCAGGAGACGGCGGCCGGGCGACGCGCCGGGTCGGCGGAGGCGAGATGGCGCCGCAGGGTCACCGCCAGGGCGTTCGAGCGCCACGGCCGCCGGACGATGTCGGCGACGGGAACCGCCGCGAGGCGCTCCGGCTGCACCGCGTCGGTCGCCGACAGCGAGAGCACGATCGGCCGCCCGGAGATCCGCGCGGCGCGGTGCGCGAAGGCGAGGCCAGAGAGATCGGCGAGACGGTTGTCGACGATCAGCAGATCGAACCGTCCCGGCTCCCGCCGCAGGACGGCCAGGGCCGCCTCGGGATCCGCGTAGCCGACCGGCTCGTAGCCCAGCGCCGCCAGCGTCTCCTCGTCGTCCTGGACCGACCGGCGCGTGCGCCCGACCAGCATCACGGTCCCGCCGGCCGCCGCGCCGTCCGCGGCCTGCGGGATCACGGGCAGCCACACCGCGAAGGTGCTGCCGCTGCCCGGCGCGCTGCGCACGTCGAAGGCGCCGTCGTGCTCCTGAACGAACTCGAAGGCGGTGGCGAGCCCGAGGCCGGTCCCGGCCGGTCGGGTGGTGAAGAACGGCTCGAAGATCCGCGCGAGCGTGGCCTCGTCCATGCCGCGGCCGGTGTCGGACACGCGGATCCGGACGTAGGCGCCGGGCCGCAGGGTGCCGTGGGTCAGGGCGCTCGACCGCGGCAGGGCGACGTGGTCGAGCTGCACGTCGACGGCCGCGCCCGGCGCGGAGGCTTGGACGGCGTTGCGGATCAGGTTGTGGACGACCTGCTGCAGCTGTGCCGGCTCGCCGCCGACGCGGGCGCCCGCCGCGGTGCCCGAGAGCGCGATCGTGGCGGGTCCGGCCGTGGAGGCCCGGATCTGCGCCACGGTCTCGTGGACCACCGCGTCCGCCGCGCTGGTGCACTGCGCGGAGCGCGCGGGGCGGCCGAAATCGAGGATCTGGCCGGCGATCTCGCGCGCGCGGCCGCCGGCCTGGACCAGCAGCCCGATATGCTCGGCCGCCCGCCCCGGATGGGCCGGCAGGGCGTCCCCGGCGATCTCGGCGTGGCCCAGCATGACGTTGAGGACGTTGTTGATGTTGTGGGCGACCCCGCTGGCGAAGGTCCCGATGGCCTCGAGCCGCTGGGCGCGGCGCAGCGCCGCCTCGATCTCCCGGCGCTCGGCCCAGACGTGCTGTCGCTCCAGGGCGGCCGCGAAGCTGTCGGCGACGACCTGCAGCAGGCCGCGCGAGTGCCGCAGCCAGGGCGGCAGGCCGGAGGTGGTGCGCTCGAAGCAGAGCAGGCCGACGATCCGATCGCCCCGGCGCAGCCGCGCGCAGGCCCACGAGACGACGCCGCGCTCGGCCAGGGAGCGGCGCAGGGCCGGCGGCCCGGTCTCGTCCGCCACCTCGACGAAGATGAGGTCGCTGGCGGCGGCCGCGACGTCGTGAACGAGGGTCTGCTGCGCCGCCGGCCAGCCGCTCGGCGGCGCGAGGCCGGGCCGGTTCCAGAGATGCACCGCGCCGGTGCCGTCGAGCATGAGAACGTAGCCGTGATCCGTGTCGAGCCCTTCGCCCACCATGGCGAGGACGTCCACGATGCGCGTGTCGGTCTCGTCGGGCTGGATCGCCAGGAAGCGGTTGGCCGCCTGCGCCACGACGGTCTGGAAATCCACGGTCCGGCGCAGGATCCGGGTCCCGGCACGCATCAGCACCCCCACGCGGACCACGAGGGCGAGCAGCGCGAGGGCGACGGCGTAGAGCGCGAGGCGGAATCCGTCCGCCCGGGCCTGGCGCCGGTCGCGGAGGCTTCGCCGGGATTCCAGGAGCGCTTCGCGGGCCGCCTCGCTCGACGAGGCCGGCAGCGAGCGCGTGACCGCGTCGACGTGCGGCAGCAATTCCAAGAGCTGGCGCCCGTGCAGGACGATGGCGTCGACGTCGCCGGCCCGGGCGGCCGCCCCGTCGGCTTCGTGCAACGTCTCGAGACGGGTGCGGATGTCGGCGAGGCGCGCGGGCGTCGAGTCGCGCACGAGTTCCGAGATGCGGATCTGGAGCGCGGCCACCGCGCGCGCGAGGCCGGGGGCGATGTCCGACTCGGACAGCCGGTCGCTGAGCGAGTCGAAATAGGCGATCGAGTTCTGCACCAGGGCGTTGCCGGTCTTGAACCGTTCGACCATCGCGGCCTCCCGATCCACCGCTTCGGCCAGCGCCCGGACGTCGGGATCCCCGGCATTGCTCGCCTGCAGGTCGGCCCCGGCCTTCTGCATCTCGCGCAGGTGCGCGACGATCGGGTCGTAGTTGCGCAGCAGGCCGGTCCGGGCCCGCAGCACGTCGTGCTGCATGCGCGACTCGGCCAGAGCCAGGGCATCGACCGTCCGCTGGGTCGCCAGGTAGGCGGCCTCCATCCCGCCGTTGCCGTTGATCAGCAGCCACGTCAGCAGCGCCGCGAGCAGCGCGCCGAGCGTGACGGCCTGCAGGGTCAGTCTCATAGCTGCGGCTTGCCGTCCTGAGAGGCTGCGCCGGGCGCTGGCGGCGCTGTCAGGGGCCGGCCCTCGTAGGTGCCGGTCAGGGTCCCGAGGAAGGCGACGATCCCGTCGATCTGCGCGGGGGTGAGTTCCCGGCCGAGCTGCGCCCGCGCCATGAGCCGCACCGCCTCGGGGAGCGTGGCGATCCCGCCGTCGTCGAAGTAGGGCGCCGTGACCGCGACGTTGCGCAGGCTGGGTACCCGCAGCACCTCGGCCACCTTGTTGGGGATCGTGACGAAGATGCCGACCTTCTCGAACAGGTTGCCGCCGACATTGACGCCCTGGTGGCAGGACGCGCAGCCGATCCGGCGGAACAGGTCGTAGCCCGCCTGCTCCGCGCCGGTGATGGCGTGGGCGTCGCCGCGCAGCCAGCGGTCGAAGCGGCTGTCGGGTGTGAGGAGCGTGCGCTCGAAGCTGTTGATCGCGTCGATCACCGTCTCCCGGTCGGCCGCGCGCCCGTAGGCGGCCTGGAACATCGGGGCGAGCACCGGGTCGCCGCGCACCGTGTCGAGGATCCGGGGCCAGGAACCGCCCAGGAACTCGGGCCGCGTCAGGGCGAGCTCGGCCTGCTCGCGCAGGCTCGGGATGTCGCCGGCCCAGCCCAGCCGGAAGCTGAGCGCCGCGTTGAAGGCCGTCGGCGTGTTGCGCGGAACCGGCGTTCCGTCGGCGGTCAGGTTCCGGGGTATCGCGCTCGCGCCGCTGGTGCGGATGTCGTGGCAGGTGATGCAGGCCCGGTCGCCCCCGCGTGACAGCCGCGTGTCGTTGAAGAGCAGGCGGCCGATCGTGGCCCGGGCCGGGTCCGCCTCCAGGGTGTCCGGCACCGGGGTGATCACCCCCAGCGCGTCCGCCGCCTCGGCGGAGAGCGCGGTGTCGACCGGCCTGTCGTGGCCGGCTGGCCTCTCGTGGGCGGCCGCGGCGAGGAGCGCCGCGGCGCTGCCGAGGAGCGCCGCGACCGCGACGCGCCATCGGCCGGCCCGGAACCGGGTCACGGCTACAGCTTCTCGACGGTCGCGGCGAGGACGTAGCCGACGCCGCGCTCGGTGACGATCAGGCGCGGCGCGCTCGGATCCACCTCCAGCTTGCGGCGCAGCCGCAGGATCTGGACGTCGATGCTGCGATCGAACACGTCCTCGTGGACGCGCGTGGCCTGCAGGAGCTGCTCGCGGCTGAGCGGGCGCTGGGGCGCGTCGAGGAAGGCCACCAGCAGGGCGTACTCGCCCTTGCTGAGCGCGACATCCGCGC
The DNA here is from genome assembly GCF_000383455.1 of Methylobacterium sp. 285MFTsu5.1. Taxonomy (NCBI): domain Bacteria; kingdom Pseudomonadati; phylum Pseudomonadota; class Alphaproteobacteria; order Hyphomicrobiales; family Methylobacteriaceae; genus Methylobacterium; species Methylobacterium sp. 285MFTsu5.1. The sequence continues at coordinate 12,885 of NZ_KB911273.1, forward strand.
CTTCGGGATTGGTGAGGCGCCGGCGACGCCGGTCGAGCACCCAGCCTTCGAAGCGGCTGCGGTGGGACTCCTGGACCCGCGCCGGGGCGGGCGCCACCTCGGCCCGGCGCAGGATGACCCTGACCCGCGCGAGCAGCTCGCGCAGCCCGTATGGCTTCACGAGGTAATCGTCGGCGCCGAGCTCGAGGCCGATCACCCGGTCGATCTCGTCCCGGCGATGGCCGGTGGTGATGATCACCGGCAGGTCGCTCCGGGCCCGCAGGTCGCGCAGCAGGTCGAGCCCGTTCTCCGAGCCCAGCCGCAGGTCCAGCACGACGAGGTCGAATTCGGCCTCCGCGAGCCGCTTCTCCGCCTCCACCCGGTCGGTCGCCGCCGTCACGGCGACGTCGTGGTCGGCGAAGTGGTCCGAGACGATGCGCTGCATACCCGCGTCGTCCTCGACGAGGAGGATGCGGGTCGTGCCGGCGCGCGCGCTCCGACCCTGACTCCGGTCCAGACTGGATTCGATCATGGCCACCTCCGGTTCGCGGCGGCCCGCCGCGACGGCACGATCTCGACGCGCCGGTTCGGGGAGCGGGAGGAGCGTCCGGTTGGGCTGATAGCGCCACCCGGATGTCCTTCGCGTCCGTCGCCGGCCCGCCCCGGCGGCCAATCTGGGCGCGTCCGGTCATCGGGCCTTACACGGCTGAGTTGATATCACGCCCCCTAAAAGATTGCGCGCTTCATATTGTGCGTGACAGCACAGCGCGAGCATTCGTCCCGGCACGTACCGTATCGAACAAACGAAAACGCCACCGTTACGGCTGTAACCGAGATCATCTTGTTGAGACACCGGGATGTAACCCGCGGAAACCAGGATCGTGCTCTCACAATAGAGAGGTGATCATGACTGACGCCGCGATCCCGGATATCGGTCCGCACCTTCACCGAATTCTCTGCAAGTCCGAGCCCGACTGTCGGAAGCCCGCCGCTGGTCTTCCCGGGCCGTCGGGACGCCCGGCGCGGGAGCGCGGCGGCCCGGCTTCGTCCCCGATCGCCGCGCCGCGACCGGCGCTCGCCCGCCACGGACGATGGCTGCTCGACGCGCTGGTGGTCAGCTTCGCATTCGGCGGGTGCATTCACAGTATCCACCCGGACTACGTCGATTTCCTGCGCGATATCAGCAGCAGAAATCGGCACCGAACCTGACGCTCCTGCCGTCGAGAGCTCCACGTCGTCTTTCAGATCGCTCCAGGGAGGTCAGCCGATTCGCGGCCTCCGCGCGCCTCCGCGCGCGATCATCTCGGGACATTCAGATCATGTCGCTCAACGTCCTCTGCATCTCGTGGGGCACCACCGGCAATCTCAGCCCCGTGCTCACGGCGGCCCGGCAGCTGCGCCGGGCGGGGCACCGCCCGCGCGTCATGGCCGACCCGGCGATGTGCGGGGAGGTCGAGGCGGCGGGCTTCCCGTTCGTCGGCTGGCGCCGCGCCCCGACCGGCCTCGACGCCGACCCGGCCGATTTCTCGGATCTCGCGGATTGGCTGCGGCAGACGATGTTCTCCCCGGCCGGCGCCTACGCGGCCGACACGCTCGACGAGATCCGCCGCCTCCCGACCGATGCCGTCCTGAGTCTCGACCTCCTGCCCGGCTGCGCCCTGGCGGCCGAGGCGGCCGACCTGCCGCACGCGGTCCTGTCGCCGCATATCAGCATCCGCCCGCTCCCCGGCATTCCGCCCGCCGCGAGCGGCCTGACGCCGCCGCGGACCGAGGCGGAGCGGGACGCGGTGGACGCGGCGACGGCCGCCATCGTGTCGGCGATGGAGCGGGGCCGGCCGGCGCTCAACGCCGCGCGGCGCGCCTTCGGGCTGCCGCCGGTCGCCAGCGCCTTCGCCCATTTCGATCAAGCCGACCGCGTCCTGCTGGCCGTCAGCCGGGCCTTCGACTTCGACACGCAGGCGCTGCCCGCCAATTACCGCTACATCGGCCCGCTGCTCGACGAGCCGAGCTGGTCCCGCGGGACGGGGCACGCGTGGTCCGGTACGGGACGGCGGCGGATCCTCGTCGCCGGCAGCACCGGCGCCCAGAACCAGACCGACCTGCAGCGGCGCGTCGCGCGCGCCGTCGGCGCGGTCGAGGCCGAGACCATCGTGACGACCGGCCCGAATGTCGGGCCCGCGGACCTGGCCGCCCCCGCCGCCGTCCGGGTCGTGGCGGCCGCCTCCCACGACGCCCTCATGGCGCAGGCCGACCTGGTGGTGTGCCAGGGCGGTCACGGCACGGTCAGCCGCGCCCTGCTGCACGGCGTGCCGCTGCTGGTGATCCCCCTGGCCCGCGACCAGGCCGACAACGCCGCCCGCGTCGCCCTGCGCGGCGCCGGCCTGCGCCTGCCCGCCGACGCGGGCGAGGCCGAGATCGCCGCGGCGGCGCGCCGGCTCCTGGCGGAGCCGGGCTTCCGCAGGGCCGCCGCAGTTCTCGGGGCGGCCGTGCGGGCGGATCTCGACGCGGGCGGCCTCGTCCGCGAGATCGACGCGATGGTGGCGGCGCGCCGGGCCTCCGCGGACCGGGGCGGCGCCCGGGGCGGAGACCGGCTTTGGGCCTGATCCGCGCGCCCGCGCTGGCGCGGCCCCGCATCCGCCCCGGCTCGGCCGCCTTCTCGGCGCTCCTCGGGCTGCTGGCGGCGCTCCCGACCTTCGGGATCGACATGATCCTGCCGAGCCTGTCGGACACGGCGACCGCGCTGCACGTCCCGGCCACCGCGATGGGCGCGGCCATGGGCATCTACCTGCTCGGTTTCGGCGGCGCGCTGCTGGTCTACGGCCCGGTCTCGGACCGGCTGGGCCGCAAGCCGGCCATCGTCTGCGGCTGCCTCCTCCTCGTCGTGGGCAGCCTCGGCTGCGGCGCGGCGCGGACGCTGCCGGACTTCCTGCTGTTCCGGATCCTCCAGGGGATCGGCGCGGCGGGCCCCGGCATGGCGGTCCTCGCGATGGTGCGCGACCTGTTCGAGGGCGAGGCCGCGCGCGCCCGGGTGTCCTTCGTCGTCCTCACCATCAACGTGGTGCCGATGATGGCCCCGACCATCGGTGCCGGGCTGATGGATCTCGGCGGCTGGCGCCTGATCCACGCCGCGCCGGTCGCCGCCGCCCTGGCGGCCCTGGTGGCGATCCGGCACATCGACGAGCCCCTGCAGCGGGCCGCGGGCCCCGGGCCGGCCTCGGGGATCCTGCGCGGCTACGGGCGGATCCTGGCGAGCCGGGTCTTCCTCGGCCACGCCCTGTGCAACGCCGCGGCGGCCGGGGCGGTCTTCGCCTACATCACCGGCTCGGCGCTGGTGTTCATCGACGCCCTCGGGCTCAGTCCGCTGGCCTACGGCCTGGTCTTCGGGGCGAGTTCCCTGTCGGTGATGGTCGGCGCCTTCCTGAACGGGCGGCTCGCGGCCCGGGGCGTCCCCCCGCCGCGGGTGATCGCCGCCGGCCTCGTTCTGGCGACCGGCGCGGCTTCCCTGCTCCTCGTCGCGGCGCTCGCCCGACCGCCCGCGGCCGCGCCGGTGGTCGCCGCGATGGTCGGCGTGGCCCTGGCCTTCGGCCTCGTCTCGCCCAACGCCGTGCACGGTGCGACGGAGCGCGACCCGACGGCCGCGGGCGCGGCCAGCGCCGTCGCGGTCTTCCTGCAGATGCTCGCGGCGGCCGTCGCCAGCGACCTCGTCGCCCGGTTCTTCGACGGCCGGTCCGCCCTGTCGATGGCCGCCGTGATGCTCGGCTGCAGCCTCGCGGCCGCCGCCGCCCACGCGGGTCTCGCCCGGCCGGCGCCCCGCGCCCCCTCCCGACCCTACGGAGAACCCGCATGCTCTTCGATCCGCCCCCCTGGCAGCCCCTCCACCTGACGCGCGACGGCGGCCGGCTCGCCCATATCGAGGCCGGGCCGCTCACCCCCGAGGGGCAGCCGCTGCTGCTCATCAACGGCTGGACCGGGGACCACGGCATCTTCACGCCGCAGATCCGGCACTTCTCGCGGACGCGCCGCGTCGTGGCGGTCGACCTGCGCGGTCACGGCGCCAGCGACGCGCCGGAGCGCGACTACACGGTCGCGGGCTTCGCCGAGGACGTCGCGTGGCAGAGCCGGACGCTGGGCCTCGTGAAGCCGATCGTGATCGGCCACAGCTTCGGCGGCGCGGTGGCGCTGGAGCTGTGCGGCCGCCATCCCGACCTCGCCGCCGGCCTCGTCATGATCGACTCGATCGTCCTGCCGTCTGCGGACGCGGCGGGCGGCGCCGCGATCGAGGGGCTGCTGGCGGGCGTCGGCGGCCCGGATTACCGGTCCGTCGTGCGGGAGATGGCCTGGGCGATCGGCGGCGCCTACGACCACCCGGCCCGGCGGAAGGCGATCTTCGAGACCTTCATCCTCGGCCCCTGCCAGCGGACACCGCAGCACGTGGCCCACGCGGCGCTGCGCGACATGGTGCTGGCCCACGATCCCGTCCCGGCCGCGCGCGCCTGCCGGGTCCCGATGGCCTACATCTCGGCGGACGTGCCGCTCGTGGCGGCGGCCCGCGACCTCGACCGGCTGCGGGAGCTCTGCCCGCAGCTCGTCACCGCCCAGACGCTGCTGGCGGGCCACTTCAACACGATCGAAGTGGCCGAGCAGGTCAACGCGATGATCGAGCGCTTCCTGGCGGTCGGCCTGCGGCCGCGCGCGCGGTAGCGGGACGCCGCGGGACCAACGCCCGTCAGGCGGGCCGGGCCCCTCCGCGGAGGCCGTCCCGCGACCCGTCGCGCGGGGCGCGTCAGGACGCCGGGCCGGCCTCCGTCCGGTCGCCCAGGAGGCGCCGCGCCGACGAGATGACCTGGAGCGTCTGGGAGCTCAGCTGCTCCTGGCGCGCCCGCTGCTCGTACTGTCTCAGGCGGACGATCAGGCCGTCCTCGTCCGGGATCCCGTGGTCCATACCGCCGATCACGAAGTCCGTGATCGTCCGTCGGAGCAGCGTCTCGAAGACGTCGTCCGTATTCGCCAGCCCTGCAACCATGAGGACTTCTCCTTCTGCGAAGCGGCGCCTTTTTCGAAGGGTCAAGTTACGGCATGATTTCGGAACATCTCACACACCATCCGCGCGGCGACCGGCGTGCTCTTCCGCACAAGGCGGCCGCGGCGGCGACCGGGCCGCCGGCGCGCCGCATGTTATGGCTGTAATGTTCGACCCAGCTCCCGCAATCATCCTGTAGTCCGGGCTTCCGAGAGTTCTCGCGCAACACAGCAGCGAGAATCCACAGATGAATGCGACCGAAGATCTGACGCGACAGGCAGGCCCGCCCGAAGCCCCGACCCGCGTCCCGACCGGCGTCCCGACGCTCACGGTGGCGGAGTTGGAGGCCGACCCGCACGGTGTCTACCGCGCCTGGCGGCCGCGGCTGCCCTTCGTCGGCCACGAGGTCGCGGGCGTCCTCGTCCTCCGCGCCCGCGACGTCGACCTGCTGATGCGCGACCCCCGCGCCCAAGCCACGGAGACGCTCTATCCGGAGTCGCGCGCGATCCCCGAGGGGGCGCTGTTCGACATCTTCGCGCACGGCATGCTCACGGCCAACGGCGCGGTCCACCGCCGGCGCCGCTCGCCCTTCACCCGCACCTTCGCGGCGCGCCTGATCGAGGGCCTTCGGCCCCGGATTCGCGTCGCCGCTGAGGGCCTCGTCCGCGACTGGCTGGGGGACGGGGAGGTCGACCTCGTCGCGCGCTACACCGCGCAGATCCCGGCCCAGGTCATCGCCGACATCCTCGGCCTGCCGCGCGACGACATCCCGCGGTTCACGCACCTCGCCTACGAGGTCTCCCGGGTGCTGAGCTTCACCTTCGGACCGGAGGACATCCCCGATCTGGAGGCGGCGGCGGTCGCGCTGCAGGACTACGTGGCCGGGATCCTCGCCGCGCGCCGGTCGGCGCCCCGCGCCGATTTCCTGTCGCGCTTCCTCGCGGAGACCGAGGCGGCCGGCGAGCTCACGCAGCAGGAGGTGGTGATCCAGCTCGTGCAGATGATCATCGGCGGCACCGACACGACCCGGGTCGCCGGCGCCATGCAGGTGGCGCTGCTGCTGCAGCATCCCGAGCAGTGGGCGGCGGTCAGCCGCGATCCCGACCTGATCCCGGCCGCGGTGGCGGAGTCGCTCCGCTACGAGCCGAGCGCCGGCTCCGCCGGCCGGGTCGCCCGGGAGGACATTCCCCTCGACGGGCACGTCGTGCCGGCCGGAAGCCTGATGCTGCTCTCGACGCTGTCGGCGATGCGGGACGAGACGGTCTACGCGCGTCCCGACACGTTCGACATCCGGCGCACCGACCTCCCGCGCCTCCACCCGGTCTTCGGCGGCGGCGCGCACCGGTGCATCGGCGAGGCCCTGGCGCGGGTCGAGCTGGAGGAGGGACTGGGCGCCGTGCTGCGCCTCGCCCCGCGCCTGCGCCTGACCGGCGCGATGCCGGTCCTCCGCGGCCACAGCGGCATCCGCCGCATCGACGCGCTGCGGGTCGCCGCCTAGCGCCGTTCCCGACCGGATGGGGACGGCGGCGCTCGCCGAGCCCTTCGCCGCGCGTAGCGAGGTCCCTCTCCCGCACGGGAGGGGGACCAGGGCGCGGCTGCCTCGACAGGATCGCCGCCCCTCCGGACCGCTGCGACCCTGTCGCGCCGTCTCCCGCGCGTCCGACGCGCGCCCGTTGCAGCCGTAGCCGCTTCGGCCCCGCGCCGCAGCGACGCCGTAACGGACCGCCCCCAGCCTCGCTCCCGGACGCCCCGGCGAACGCGCCGCGATCGCGGCGCCCTCACGCCCCCCACGGAAAGGACAAGCGATGAAGGTCCTCCTCTGCTCGACGCCCGCCACGGGCCATCTCAATCCCCTCCTCGCCATCGCCCACATGCTGATCGCGGACGGCCACGAGGTCATGGTCCTCTCGGGCTCGGCCTTCCGCGACCGCATCGTGGCGGCCGGCGCCCGCTTCATGGCGCTGCCGGGCGCGGCGGATTTCGACGGCCGCGACCTCCGCGCGGTCGTGCCCGAACTTGCCGAGATCGCGCCGGGACCGGACTGGCTGCGCGTCGCCATGGAGCGCGTGTTCGTCGACCGCATCCCCGACCAGGCGCGCGGCCTGCGCGCGGCGCTCCGGGCCTTCCCGGCCTCGCTGGTGATCGGCGACGACATGTTCTTCGGCGCCCTGCCGCTGCTGCTGGGGCCGCGCGCGGAGCGCCCCGCCATCGTCCTGTGCGGCACGTCGATCCTGCACTGCGCGCGGCCCGACCGGGCTCCGGCCTTCCTGGGCCTCCCGCCGGCCGAGACGCCCGAGCAGGAGGCCGCCTACGGCCGCATCGCAGAGGCCTACGAGGCGGCGGTCGACCGGCCGGTCGGGCTGAGCCTCGCCGCCAAGCTGGCGGAACTCGGCCGGGCCGCCCCGCCCTGGCCGCTGTTCGACGCGGTGGTCCGGCTCGCCGACACCTACCTGCAGCTGACCGTCCCTAGTTTCGAGTACCCGTTCCCGCTGCCGCCGACGGTGCGCTTCATCGGGGCGCTGCCGATCGTCCCGGGGCAGGCGGCGCTCCCGCCCTGGGCGGGCGACCTCGACGGCGCGCGCAAGGTCGTGCTGGTCACGCAGGGCACGGTCGCGAACCACGATTTCGGCCTGCTCGTCGGCCCCGCCCTCCGGGCGCTGGCCGATGAGACCGACATCCTGACCGTGGTGACGGGCGGCGGCCGGGGGCTCGACGCGATCCCCGGCCCGATCCCGGCCAACGCGCGGCTCTCGCCCTACCTGCCCTTCGAGTGGCTGCTGCCCCGGGTCGACGCCATGGTGACCAACGGCGGCTACGGGAGCGTGAACCAGGCCCTGAGCCACGGGATCCCCCTCGTCGCCGCCGGCCTCACCGAGGACAAGGCCGACGTGAACGCCCGCATCGCGTGGTCGGGGGCCGGGATCGACCTCGCCGCGAATGACCCGACGCCGGAGGCGATCCGGAAGGCGGTGCGGACCGTACTCGACGCGCCCGGCCATCGCCGGGAGGCGCGGCGCCTCGCCGCCGAGTTCGCCGCCTACGACGCCAAGGCCGAGATCCTGCGGCTCCTGTCCAGCCACGGCGACCGCGCGCGCAGCGCCGCCTGAGCGTCCGCCGCACCCGGCGTGGGACCGTCCCGGGACTGTCCCGGCGGGGACGGCCCCCGCATCCGCGCCCATCACGGCACCCGGTCTGGCGGACCGGGTGCCGTTCGCGTGTCGGGGCGACCATTGGGGCGACTGTCGGGGCGACGAGCCCGGACCCGGGTCACGACCGTCCCGGCAACGATCCCGCGCCCGCCCGTCGTTCGCGCCGCGTGTCTGCTGTCATTGTTTTCCGATCCGCCGAAATCGCGGTGAAAGATCGGATTTTTACTTCGGACGCTCCACCACGAGGAGCACGAGATCATGATCTCACACCGCACACGGGCCGCCGCAGCCACCGCGCTCGGGACGATGCTGACAGTCCTGGCGGCCCCGACCGCCGCGCCGGCGCAGCCGGTCCCGCGCTTCGCGCAGCCCGACGTCCCGAGCGTCGCGGCGATCGCCCGGGCACGCCCGTTCCGGACGGATCTAGACCTCCGCTCCCCCGCCGTGGAGCGGGAGCATTCCCGGGCGCAGCGCATCATCGCCCGCGTCTGCTCGCGCTGCTGATGCCCGCGATGGCGCTGCGGGAGCCCCGCGCGGACACGGCGGACGCCTGTTCCGGGCTCGCTGGCGGTGTCGGGCGACGGGCGCGGGCCGTTCCCCTCCGCCGACACCTCGCCGTCGCGGCGGCGGGGCGCGGCCGGCTCCTCGCCGCGGCGCCGCTGCCGCTGCTCCTGGCGCTCGCGGCCACGACGACGCCCGAGCCCGTCACGGTCGGGCTCGGCGGGCTCGCCCTGGCATGGCTCTCGCTGCGGGTGCACCGCCTGCGCGGCGCCGCGTGCGCCGCGACGCGGCAGCGGAACAACCTCGCGCGCCTGACCGCGCCGACGGTCGCCCGATGGGTCGCCGAGACGGATCGCGCCGCCCGGCGCCCCGGCTGGGAGCAGGAGGCGACGGTGCTCTTCGCCGACATCCGCGGCTTCACCCGCCTCTGCGAGGGCATGGCGCCCGGCGAGGTCGCGGCGTTCCTCGCCGCGTTCCGGTCCCGTGCCGCGCGGGCGATCGAGGCGGCGGGCGGCTTCGTCGACAAGTTCGTCGGCGACGAGGTGATGGCGGTGTTCGGCGTGCCGGACGCAGCGCCCGGGGATGCCGGTCGCGCCGTCGCGGCGGCCCGCGCGCTCGCGGCCGCGATGGCGACCTGGAGCCGGGAGCGCGGACAGGCCGGCCTGCCACCGGTGCGGGTCGGCATCGGGCTGCATCGCGGCCCGGTCTTCATCGGCGTCATCGGGGCGGAGCGGGTCGAGTTCACGGCAGTCGGCGACACCGTCAACGTGGCCCGTCGGCTGGAACAGATGACCCGCGCGCTGCCCTGCGACTGCCTCGCCTCCGAGGCGGTCGTCCGGGCGGCGCCGTCCGGCGGGGCGCGGATCGTGGCTGTCGGGCCCGTGCGCGGCGGCCGCACCGTCCTGCGCCTGTTCACCCTCCGGCTCGATCCGGCCGGGACGCGTGCGGACTGAACCGACGCCTCCTGAAGACCCGGCGGGGTAGGGGGCGGCGACTGCGTCCCGTCCCGCCGCCGTTCCGGATGCCACCCTCAGGCGCGGGGCCGGTCGGCGAGGTCGTCGAGGTCGACGCGCCGGGTGATCCCCAACGCGTCCAGGAAGGCCGCGTCGTGGCTGACGACGAGGAGCGCGCCGTCATAGGCCGCCAACCCGGCCTCGAGAGCCTCGACCGCGTCCAGGTCGAGGTGGTTGGTCGGCTCGTCGAGGATCAGGAGGGGCGGGGGCGCGCGGTTGCCGAGCACGCAGGCGAGGGCGGTCCGGACCCGCTCGCCGCCGCTCAGCGCCGCGACGTGGCGGTCCGCGGCCGCCGCCCGGAACTGGAACCGCGCCAGCGCCGCCCGGCACCCGTTCGCGTCCTCCTCCGGGTTGAGACGCGCGAAGTTCTCCGCCACGGTCCGGTCGCGATCGAGGAGGTCGAGGCGCTGGTCGAGCAGCGCGGCGCGCACCCCGACCGAGACGCGGCCCGACCACGGGCTGAGGCGGCCGGCGACCAGCGCGAGCAGGGTCGACTTGCCCGAGCCGTTCCGCCCGCGGAGGGCGACGCGCTCCGGACCCGTGACCGCGAGGGACACGTCCCGCAGGACCGGCTGACCCGGCCGGTAGCCGACCGTCACGTCGGTGAGCGCGAGGACGCGCCGGTCGGCGTGGAGCCCGCTCGGCGGGAGCGCGATCGCGGCCGGCTTCACCGCCGCGATCCGGTCCCGGGCCTCCGCCAGATCGGCCTCGGCGCCGGCGCGCTGGCGCTCGGTGAGGCGCGCGCTCCCGCCCGCCGTCCGCTCCGCGTTGTCCCGGCGAGCCCCGGCCAGGATCCGGGGCAGGTCGCCCTTCGCGGAGCGGCGGTGCCCGGCCGCGTCGCGGCGCTGCTGGCGCTCGACGCGCTCCTGCGCCCGGCGGGCGAGGTCCGTCGTCCGCTTCTCGGCGACCGCGAGGTCGTGCTCGGCCGCGGCGAGACGCGTCGCCTTGGCCTGCCGGAAGGCGTCGAAATTGCCCCGGTAGCGGGTCGCCTCCGCCGGCGCGAGGTCCACGATCGCGTCCATCGCGTCGAGCAGGGCCCGGTCGTGGCTGACCACGATCGCGCCGGCGCGCCATCCCTGCAGAAGTTCCAGGACCGCCCGCCGCCCGTCGCGATCGAGGTCGTTGGTCGGCTCGTCGAGGAGCAGGAAATCCGGCGCGGCGAAGATCGCCGCCGCCAGCGCCGCGCGGGCGCGCTGCCCGCCGGAGAGGCGCCGGAGCGGCGTGTCGGGGTCCACCGCCACGCCCATCCGCGCCAGCGCTCCCGTCAGGCGCTCCGCGAGCGTCCAGTCGGCGACGGCGAGCTCGTCGGCCTCCGCCGCACCGGCCTCCGCGCGGCGGAGCAGCGCCAAGCCCGCCGTCGCGCCGAACAGGTCGGCGACGGTCTCGTCGGCGGTCGGGGCCGCGAACTGGCGCAGCAGGGCGACCGTGCCGTCGCGGTGGATGCTGCCGCCCGTCGGCGCGAGGCGGCCGGCCAGGAGGTTCAGGAGCGTGCTCTTGCCGGCCCCGTTGCGGCCGACGATGCCGGTCCGCTCCTGCCCGAAGCTGGCGGTGATGCCGGAGAGGACGGCGCGCCCGTCAGGCGCGGTCCACGCGAGGTTCAGGAGGGCGAGCTGTGCTGGCATGCGGAGAGACGGTCCTGGCGACAAGGCGGGGCGGCGTTGCAGTCAGGGTCAGTCTCATCGGCGTCTCGGCTCCGGCGGGGGGGCCTCCGTAGCGCCGGTCGCGGCCTCTCGCAACGCCGCGGCCGTCGCTTTTTGCGGCGGGATGTCACAAACCGGGATGCTGCATCGTCCTGTCGCCGACCGGGACGCCGGAGCGGCAGGGTGCCCCTCGGCCCGGTCCGCGCGGGAGACAGACGTCATGAAGATCGTGGTGATCGGCGGCAGCGGCTTGATCGGCCGGCATCTGACGGCCGAGCTGAAGCGCGCGGGCCATGAGGCCGTCCCCGCCTCCCCGAGCACGGGCGTCGACGCCGTGACCGGCGCCGGCTTGGCCCAGGTTCTCGTCGGCGCCGACACCGTGGTCGATGTGGCGAACGCGCCCTCCTTCGAGGAGGCGGCGGTGCGCGACTTCTTCGAGCGCTCGAGCCGCAACCTCCTCGCCGCCGGCCGGCAGGCGGGCGTCAAGCACCACGTCGCCCTCTCGATCGTCGGCGCGGACCGCGCGGACGGCAACGGCTACTTCCGGGCGAAGGTCGCGCAGGAGCGGCTGATCGCGGCGTCGGGCCTTCCCTACACCATCGTCCGCGCCACCCAGTTCTTCGAGTTCGTCGCGACGATCGCCGAAGCCTTCGCGGTCGGGGAGCGGATCCTCGTGCCGGACGCGGATTTCCAGCCCATCGCGGCGGCGGACGTGGCCGCGGCGCTCGCCGCGGTGGCGGTCGGCGCGCCGGTCGACGGGACGATCGACGTCGCGGGGCCGGAGCGGCTGCCGTTCCGGGCGTTCGTCGCCCGGCGCGCGGCGGCCGCCGGCGACGGCCGCGCGGTGACGGTCGACGCCGCGGCCCGCTACTTCGGTGCCGCGCTGGCGCGAGGCTCCCTGGTCCCCGACGACGCGGCCGCGGCCCGCCTCGGGGATACGCGCTTCGAGACCTGGCTCACGACGGCATGACGGGACCCGACCTTCCCCGCGGGCGGGCTCCGCCCCGACGCGATCAGGCCTCCGGTCCGGTCATGCCGCCGGGGCGCGGGGACGGGACCGCCGCCTTCGAGGCCCACCGTCCCCGGCTCCTGCGCATCGCCTACCGCATGCTCGGCTCGCGCAGCGAGGCCGAGGACGTCGTGCAGGACGCGTGGCTGCGCTGGGTCGCGGCGGACCGGAGCGGGGTCGCGGCGCCCGACCGGTTCCTCGCGCGCGTCGTGACGCGCCTCTGCCTCGACCAGATCAAGTCGGCGCGCGCGCGCAGGGAGAGCTATGTCGGCCCCTGGCTGCCGGAACCGCTGATCGAGCCGCTGGTCGAGCCGGGGGCGGACGGCGTGGACGAGGACGACCTCACGCTGACGCTGATGCTCGCGCTCGAGCGGCTGTCTCCCTTGGAACGCGCGGCCTTCCTGCTCCACGACGTGTTCGGCCTGCCGCTCGGCGACGTCGCGGAGACGCTCGGGCGAACGGCGCCGGCCGTGCGCCAGCTCGCGGCGCGCGCGCGCCGGAACGTCCGGGCCGCGCGCCCGCGCTTTCCCGTGACCCGCGACGAGGGCGAGCGCGTCGCCCGGGCGTTCTTCGAGGCCTCCGCGAGCGGCGATGTCGCGGGGCTGCGGACGCTGCTCGCCGACCGCGTGACGCTCTCTTCGGACGGGGGCGGCAGGGTGCTCGCCTTCGTCAACCCGATCCGGGGGCTCGAGCGCCTGCTCCGGCTCTACGCGGGCGCGCGGCGCAAGTGGGGCGACGGCCGGGCGGCGCTGGTCGGGTTCGTGTGGATCGACGGGCTTCCGGGCTATGTCACCCGCGAGCGCGGCGGCCTCCTGCAGACGACGGCCCTCGCGATCGAGAACGGCCGGGTCGACGCCATCTACATCACGCGCAATCCCGACAAGCTCCACCACGTCGCGCGCGCCGTCGCGGCCGGCCCGGGACCCGGCGACGCGGCCGGGCCTGCGGCGCGCCGGTCTTGACGATCCGCCCCGCGGCGCGGCTTGCATGGCGCGCGGCGGGCCCTCGCGGCGCCGCTGGTGAAACGACCCACGCGGACTGATCAACCATGCCGGCGCGCCCGCTCGTCCTGTTTCCCGATCCCCGCCTGACGCGCCCGGCCGAACCGGTCGACGCGTTCGACGCGGCCCTGCGGGCCCTCGCCGACGACGTCCGGGACACGCTCATGGCCGAGAGCGCCATCGGCCTGACGGCCCCGCATATCGGCGTGGCCGCGCGCCTCGTGGTGGTGCGGATGTCGCCGGACGAGAGCGCCCGCGTCTACGTGAACCCCGTCGTGTCCTGGGCGTCCCCCGACACGGAGGCCCACGATGAGGGCAGCGTCAGCATGCCGGGGGTGCGCGAGCGGATCACCCGGGCCGCCCGCATCCGCCTGAGCTACCGCGACCTCGACGGGTCCGCCCACGAGGAGGAGACCGAGGGCTTCCCGGCCGCGGTCCTTCAGCACGAGATCGACCAGCTCGACGGCGTGTTCTGGATCGCCCGCCTGTCGCGCCTGAAGCGCGAGCGACTGCTGAAGCGGTTCGGGAAGGGCCGGCCCGCCTGATCCGGTCGGGGCTCGCGGCGGGCGTCGGCACCCCGCCGCGGCGCGCTGGCAGAGCCGGCGCCGGGCGGGCTACCATGGGCGCGACCTCGCCGACCCTCCGGACTCGTCCCCTCTGAACGGACCCTGCGCATGCATCCTGCCGTGGCCGCCGCCAACGCCTTCAGGGCGGTTCATGACGCCGGTCAGGTCCCGGACTACGAGCGCATCCTGCGGCAGGGCTACAGCCGCTTCCTCGCTCCGGGGGATGTCGTCGTCGACGTCGGCGCCCATACCGGGCTCCACCTCGTCGCGTTCGTCGACATCGTCGGCCCGACCGGCAAGGTCCACGCCTTCGAGCCGATCCCGTTCCTGATGAAGGATCTGGTGGGGCGTTTCGGCCGACGACCCGAGGTCGAGCTGCACGACGTCGCCCTCTCCGACGCGGCGGGGCGCACCGATTTCACGGTCGCGAGCGTGCCCGGCGAGAGCGGGCTCCTCGCCCGCTACTTCAGCAGTCCCGCCATCACGTCCAAGACCATCAAGGTCAGGACGGAGAGGCTCGATACCGCCCTCAGTCACGTCCCCGCGGTGGCCTACATCAAGATGGACATCGAGGGCGGGGAGTTGAACGCCCTGAGCGGCGCGGCCCAGCTCCTCCGGCGATGCCGCCCGATCGTCAGCGTGGAGTACGGCTGGGCCGGCTACTCCGCCTACGGGCACGCGCAGGATTCACTCTACCGGTTCGCCGAGAGCCACGGCTACATCTGCGCGGACATCACCGGAAACCTGATCGACGATGCGAGCACGTGGCTCGCGGTCAGCGACTACGTGACGTGGGATTTCTTCCTCGTCCCGCAGGAGCGTCGAGCCGACTGGGCCGCCCTGTTCGCGCGCCGCCCGGAGCCCGGACCCGCGTGATCCGGACCCGCGTGATATGGACCCGGGCGGAACGGCGCGGCCGGACCGTCCGCGCGGCGGAACAACGGCTCCGCATGGTGCGTTGCACGCTCCCACCTCTAGGCCGTCCGGCGCGGCCAGCCACCCACCGTGCCCAGTCCCGAAGGTCCACCAGGATCGCGCGCAGGGTATCTCAGATCAACCCGCGTGAAGGGTCGTGACCGTGCCGAACTCGCGGCAGCCGTTTCAATCCTCGTCCGCCGCCAGCGCGCCGCTGGCGAGCCTGCGGCGTGGGTCGGGCCAGCTCTTCGAGAGCGAGCGTCGCCTCAACGCGGTCCTCGACAACGCCTCGGTGTCCATCTTCCTGATGGATGACCGCCAGCACTGCATCTACATGAACCGCGCCGCCGAGCAGTTGACCGGCTGGACGCTGCGGGAAGTCCTCGCCCGCGATTGCCCGCTGCACGACATCGTCCACCACACCTACCCGGACGGAAGGCCCTTCCCGCTGGAGGAGTGCGCGATCGACCGCGCCTTCCCGGAGAACAATCAGGAGCGCGGCGAGGAGGTGTTCGTGCACAGGGACGGGCACTTCTTCCCCGTGGCGTTCACTGCCAGCCCGATCCGCGACGACGCGACCAACATCATCGGGACGATCATCGAGGTCCGCGACATCAGCGAGGAGAAGGCGGCCGCCGAGCGCCAACGCCTGCTGATCAACGAGCTCAATCACCGGGTGAAGAACACTCTCGCCACGGTGCAGTCGATCGCCGCGCAGACCTTCCGCGGGCAGACGGACCAGACGACGCGCGCCGTCTTCGACGCCCGGATGGCGGCCCTGTCCAACGCCCACAACGTGCTGGTCGAGGACAATTGGGAGAGCGCCAGCCTGCGCGGCGTGGTCGAGCGGGCGCTCGCCCCCCACCTTTTGGCAGAGGTCGATGCCGGCCGCTTCCGGTTACAAGGGCCGGACGCGCGACTGCACCCTAAGGTGGCAGTGACGCTGGCAATGGCCCTCCACGAGTTGATGACCAACGCGGCGAAGTACGGCGCCCTGTCGACGCCCGAGGGCGGGGTCGCGGTGACCTGGTCCCTTCACGATCGCGATGACGGCCGTCAGCAGCTCGACCTGCTCTGGGAGGAGCGGGGTGGCCCGCCAGTCACGCCCCCGACCCGGAAGGGGTTCGGCTCACGGCTCATCGAGCGGCAATTGCCGCTGGAGTTCGACGGCAGCGCGGCGATCACCTTCGCGCCGGCGGGCGCGACCTGCCAGATGCGGATCCCGCTGACCCAGCTCGGCTGGATCGGCCAGGAGGCGGTCGAAGGGCCGCGCGCGCCATGACGCCGCTCGCCGGACGCCGGGTCCTGCTGGTCGAGGACGAGAGCCTCGTCGCCATGCTCGCCGAGGACATGCTGCTCGACCTGGGCTGCGAGGTCGTGGTGGCGATGCGCCTCGAGCAGGCCCTGGCCCATGCCCGGACCGAGGCGTTCGATCTGGCGGTGCTCGACGTGAATCTCGGCGAGGCGCGCAGCTACCCGGTCGCCGACCTGCTGCTGGCGCGCGATACGCCGTTCCTGTTCGCCACCGGGTACGGGCAGCACGGCCTGGACGCCGCCTATCAGGCGGTTCCGGTGCTCCAGAAGCCCTACCAGGCGGCGCCGCTCGAGCATGTTCTGCTGCGCCTGTTGAGCCGTGAGGGGCCGAACCGCACGGGCCCGACCGGCCTGCCACCCGCCTGCCGCTGTCGGGCGTCCGAGCCCGCCCACGGGCAGTTCCGCGCCGATCCGATCCGCTGAGGCGCCCGGGCCGGCGCGGGACCGGAGCGACCGAGTACGGCGCCGACCGGCGCGGAAGGGCACCACCGTGATCGATCTCAACACGGCGACGGCCGAGGAACTGGACAGCGTTCCGGCACTCAAGGGCCACGGCTTCGAGATCGTGCGCTACCGGGAGGAGCGCGGCCGGTTCACCAGCCTGCGGCAGCTCGACGAGGTGCCGGGCCTCAGCGGCAAGACCGACGGTGTCGCCGATCAGGTCACGATCGCGGACAGTCCTTAGCGCCGGTCCCGACCGGTCCGGCGCGGATCTCGGTCAGGCCCGAGATCCGTCGGGAGAGGTCTGCTCTCGCGGAGCGCCCGGTCGGGGATCAGGTCCGTCCGGACGAGGCACATCCGGACCCAGCGGCTCCACGGCGCGCTCCACCTCGAAGCGTCCTGCCGCTCCCCAACGCCCTCCCGCACGGGGGAGGGGGCACGGCGCGGCTGACATGCTTTCGCCGCCTGTCCGTGTGATGGGCTGCGCGAGCGGCGTGAAAGCCGCGCGGGTCGACGACGCCCGCGCAAGCCCGAGCTTCGAGAAGCAACGATGGACATGCAGGTCGAGAAAGCCCAGGGCCGGCCTCTGAAAGGCATCGACCGGAACAAGGTGATCGCGCAGTCGCTGCGGCAGTTCGCGCGCCTCCCGGGCCTGCCCGACACCAAGAAGGGCGTGCGCTCGTACCAGAGCCACGTCAAAAGCGACCCCTGGCTGCCGCTCCTGTTCGTCGTCTGCTTCGTCCTGCCGACCCTGGCCGCCGGGATCTACTACGGGCTGATCGCCTCCGACCGCTACGTCACCGAGGCGCGGTTCGCGATCCGGCCGACCATCGGCACCGCCGACAAGGCGACGCCCGACACGGTCGGCACGAATGCCGGTGTGATCAAGGCGACCGTCGCCCAGGAAACGCTCATCGCGCAGGAGTACATCCACAGCCGGCCCATGGTCGAAGCGGTCGCGGCGGAACTCCCGATCCGCGCGTGGTTCGGTCGGGACGACATCGACATGTTCTCCCGCTTCAACCCGGAGAAGCCGGTCGAGAAGTTCCTGCGGTACTGGCGCCGCCGGGTCGACGTCGACGTCGAATCGGCGTCCGGCATCATGTCGCTGACCGTCGAGGCCTTCGATCCCGACGAGTCGCTCGCCATCACCAAGGCGGTCATGACGGATACGGAGCGGATGCTGAACGACCTCAGCCTGCCGTCCCGGAAGGACGCCCTCGACGTGAGCACGCGCGTCCTGAAGCTCGCGGAGGAGCGCGAGGCCAAGGCCAACGCCGCCCTGAACGAGCTGCGCAACCGCGAGGGCGTGCTCGACGTCATCAAGTCGAACACCGCCACCATCAAGTCGGTCTCGGAACTGCGGGAGACGCGCACCAAGCTCGCCGTCCAGCTGGCGGTGCTCCAGCGGGACCTCGGCCCGCAATCCCGCAGCATCGTCGACCTGAAGCAGCAGATCGGCGATCTCGACGCGAACATCGCGCGGGTCCAGCAGCAGCTGGCCGGCACCGCGCCGACCGAGAAGCGGCGCCTCTCGGACGCGCTCACGCGGTTCGAGGATCTCGAGCACGAGCGCGAGAATGCCGAGAAGTATCACCGCGACGTGCAGCTGGCCTATGACCGGGCCCGCATCGTGGCCCAGCAGCAGGTCGTGGCCCTGGTGCCGATCGTCGAGCCCATCAAGGCCGGATCCTCGACCGAGCCGCGCCGCATCCTGATGACGAGCATCATCACCGCCGGCGCCGCCGTGCTGTTCGCGGCCGCGATGTTCACCCGCCGCATGCTCATCACCTGATCCCGAGCCGGGTCGGCGCGCGGACGCGGTCGGGACGGTCCGCGGCCCGCCGGCAGCGCCGACGAAAAAGCCCGCCGCGGCGAACCGGGCGGGCTGAGGGAGTGCTTGGGAGGAAGCGCAACCGTACGGCGGGCCCTGCTGGCATGCCAGATGCCGAATCGCAGGGCAGGTCTGCGAAATCGGGCGGTCTCCCGATGGAATACTTTTCCTGAACGCCTTAATAGGCCGGGCCGACGGACTCCGGGGCCGCCCGCGAAGATCCTAGGCGGCCGCCGCCCGGGACCGCGTCCGCTCCTCGAGGCCGCGGATCGTCGCGGCGAGCAGGCTGTCCAGGGCGTCGCACGCGTCCGCCCGCTCGGCGCAGGCCGCGTTCCGCGCGTCCTCCTCGATGACGCGCAGCCGCGCCACGAGGCCGCGCGCGCCGACATTCGCGCTCATCGACTTGAGGCTGTGCGCGGCCCGGGCGATCGCCGGCTGGTCAGAGGCGGCGAGGGCGGCTCTCAGACCGGCGAGCGCCACCGGACCCTGCGCCCGATACAGGTCGAGGACGCGGTCGAGGAAGGCGCCATCTCCGAGGCCGAGCAGCCCGTCGATCACCTCGGCGTCGATGAGGTCGTCGGCGGCGTTCGCGACGGCCGGCGCGGCGAGCGGAGCGACCGGGGCCGGCGTCACGGTATGCGCCGCGGCGGCAGCCGGCGCGACGCGGAGCGCCGGGACCTGCGCCTGCAGCAGGTCGGCGAGCTGCCGCAGCGTGAAGGGCTTCAGGAGCGTCCCGTCCATGCCGGCCGCCGCCGCGGCGTCGGCGGCCTCGCCGAGGACGTGCGCCGTGAGGGCGACGATCGGGACGCGCCCGCCGGTGGCCGCCTCGCGCTGCCGGATCCGCCGCGCGGCCGCGAAGCCGTCCAGGACCGGCATGCTGCCATCCATCAGGATCAGGTCGAAGCGTTGCGTCTCGGCGGTCGCCACTGCCGCGGCCCCGTCCTCGACGGTCACCACATCGGTCACGCCGCAGCGGGCCAGCGCCTCGAGGGCCACCTCGCGGTTGACCGCGCTGTCGTCGGCGACGAGCACCCGCGCGGCCGGGAATCGCGGGAGTGCCTCGTCCGTGCCGGCGGGCGAGGGCGGGGAGGCGGCCGCGGCGAGGGTGTCGCCCGCGGCCAGCGCCGCCAGGACGGGCTGCCACTCCGCCTGGGTCACCGGCCAGCGCAGCACCGCGTCGGCGAGACCGGCGCGGAGCGCCGCGTCGGCCGCGCCGTCGCCCGGTCCCGCGACCGCGAGCACCCGCACGGCCCGGTCCGGCCGGCGGCCCGCCGCCACGAGGGCGGCCGCGTCGCCGATCCAGTGGTCGGCGGCGCTCCCCGGCGCGACCGGCGCGAAGCCGGCCGCGCGCAGGCCGGCCGCGAGGGCGGCGCGGGTGGCGGGACCGGCCGTGTCGAGCGCGATCGCGGCCGGCACCGCGTCGCGGCGCCGGACCGGGCGGGCCGGCTCGGCGACCGTGACGGGGATGCGCGCCGAGAAGGTCGAGCCGGCGCCGACGCGGCTCGTCACCGCCACGGTGCCGCCCATCGCGGCGACGATCTGCTGGGCGATCGAGAGCCCGAGGCCGGTGCCGCCGAACCGGCGGGTCGTCGACTGGTCGGCCTGCGAGAAGGCCGAGAAGATCGTCGCCAGCTTGTCCTGCGGGATGCCGATCCCGGTGTCGGAGACGGCGATCACGAGGCACCCGTCGGCGGCATCGACCGTCATCCGGACGGCGACGTGGCCAGCCTGGGTGAACTTCAGCGCGTTCGACACGAAGTTGCTCAGCACCTGTCCGAGGCGGACCGGGTCGCCGAGGATCGCCCGCGGCACCTCCGGCCCGACCTCGGCCGCGAGGTCGAGCCCGGCCGTCCGGGCCCGCTCGGCGAAGAGCGTCACCGCGGTGTCGGCGAGTTCGGCGGGGCTCACGGGCACGCGCTCGAGCTCGAGCTTGCCCGCCTCGACCTTCGCGAAGTCGAGGATGTCGTTGATGATCGCTAGGAGCGACCGGCCGGACCGGGCGATGACCTCGGCGTAGCGGCGCTGGCGCGCCGGCAGGTCGGACCCCGCCAGCAGCTCGGCCATGACCAGGACGCCGTTCATCGGGGTCCGGATCTCGTGGCTCATCGTGGCCAGGAAGGCCGACTTGGCGGCGTTGGCGGCGTCGGCGGCCTGCTTGGCCTCGCTCAGGTCGGCCGTCCGGGCGCTGACCTCCGCCTCGAGGTGGGCGCTGTGAGCGGCGAGGCGGTGATCGCGCTCGTTCACCGCTGAGAGCAGGTCGTTGAAGGTCCGCGCCAGCGCGCCGACCTCGTCGTCGCCGCCCACGGGCGCGCGCTGCGCGTAGTCGTGGCGCAGGCGGACCGCCTCCATGGTGCGGGCGAGGGCGGCGAGCGGGCGCGTGACGCTGCGCTGCAGGTAGAGCGACACGCCGACGCCGATCGCGACGGCGAGCAGCGCCGCCAGCGCGGCGTTCTGCGCGGCGGCCCAGAGATGGCCGAGGATGTCGTCGGTCTCGCCGATCAGCACGACCCGGCCGACCGGGACCCCGTTCTCCACGATCGGCGCGGTCGCCTGGAGGCTGCGGGTGGCGAGCAGGTGCAGGAGCGACAGGTCCGCGCCGTCCTGGGCGGCGTCCCGGGTCAGGCGCAGGCCGATCCCCTGCTCGGCGAGCACGGACCCGTCCGGACGCTCGATCGCCCCGTAGACGATGGACGGCACCTTGCCGATCGCCCGCAGCGACGCGTCCGCCCCGTCGGCGTCGCCCGCCGCGGTGGCCCGGGCGCCGCCATGCGCGAAGACCTGCGCGACGGCTTCCAGCGCCGCCTGCTTGTCGGCGGCGTAGCGGGCGACCTCGCGCCAGACCGACAGGGCCGCCGCCAGGACGAGCGCCGCCGTGACGGCGCCGGTCACCGCCAGAGCCAGCCGGCCCGCCAGGGAGCGCCTCGGCCTCAGCCACGCGAGATGCACGCTCGGCTCCTTCAGGTGGCCCGGTCGGGCCCGATCGCGGGGAGGGACGGGGAGGGGCGGTAGGGCGACGGTACCGGGGAGCGGATCAGGCGGCGGCGCGCAGGCAGGTCCGCGCCACCGCGTCCCAGCCCGCGAGGAACGCCTCGACGCAGCGCGGGTCGAAGTGGCGGCCGGCTTGGTCCGCCACGAAGGCCCGCGCCCGCTCGAGCGGCCAGGCCGCCTTGTAGGGCCGCTCGGTCACCAGGGCGTCGAACACGTCCGCCACAGCCACGATGCGGCCCGAGAGCGGGATCCCCTCGCCGCGCAGGCCCTTCGGGTAGCCGGTGCCGTCCCAGCGCTCGTGGTGGCTCTCGGCGATCTCGGCGGCGAGCCGCACGACGTCGGAGGTGCTGCCCTCCAGGATCCGCCGGCCGCGCTCGGCGTGCTTCTCCATCTCGGCGCGCTCCTCGGCGGAGAGCGGTCCGGGCTTGAGCAGGATCGCGTCGGGCACGCCGATCTTGCCGACGTCGTGCATCGTGGAGGCGAGCTTCAGGATCCGGATCTCCTCCGGGCCGAAGCCGAGGTTCCGGGCGATGACGCCCACGTAGCCCGCCACCCGGGCGATGTGGTCGCCGGTATCGGTGTCGCGGTGCTCGGCGGCCCGCATCAGCAGGGCGATGATCTCGCGCTCCCGCGCCTCGATGACGGCGACCGCCGCCGCGACCTCGCGGGCGAGCCACGCGGCCCGGTCCTGCTCCTGCCGGTGGGCCGCGCTGATCTTCATCAGGTTGGTGATGCGGGCCTGGATCTCCACGGGATCGCAGGGCTTGCCGAGGAAGTCGGTCGCGCCCGCGCGCAGGGCCTCGTGGCGCAGGCTGCGCTGGTCGAGGCTCGTCACCATCACGATCGGCACGTGCGCGAAGCCCGGGACCGCCCGCGCCGCCGCGATCACCTCGAGGCCCGTCAGGCCGGGCATGTCGTAGTCGGTGACGACGACCCCGATCCGGTCGACATGCGCCCGCAGGAAGTCGAGCGCCGTCACGGGACACGTGAAGGCGACCGGCTCGCAGTCGGCCACGGGCTTGAGCGCCTGCATGATCAGCAGGTTGTTCATCTCGGAATCGTCGAGGATCAGCGCGAGCACCGTGTCACTCCCAGGCGACGAGTAGTCGACGCAGGATCCGCATCGCGTCCTCTCTACTGGGACAGCAGCAGCTTGCCCGAGAGGGGTCCGACCCCCTTCGGCACCGGCACGCTGGTCCCGTCGTAATTCGCGTTCAGATAAAGGTTCGGGCCCTGGTACAGGTTGACCTGCTGGGCCACGATCACCGTGTAGGCCGACTGGTCGGCGACGGGCTTGTCGGCGTCGATCACCACGCGGCCGGCCGGCAGGTAGAGCGTCCCCAGCATGGTTCGCGCGTTGTCGCTGATGATGCGGTAGGTCCGCATGGGCTTGGTCGCGGCCAGCGGCGGCGGGGTCGGCGGCGGTGGCGGCGGCGCAGGCAGCAGCGGCGTGACGGTCTGGTCCACCAGGCCGGCGAGGATCGCCGCGGGGTCGACGGGATCGCTGACCGAGCGCTCTTCCATCATCAGCAGGCCGGCCATGGGGCCGGTGGTCGGCGCCGACAGGCTGACCGTGGTCTTCTTGTCGAAGAGCAGACCGCCCTTGTTGCCGGTGAAGTAGAAGGCGACGTCGGTTCCCGTCATGACGGCATTCTTGTCGACGATGAGCGGGCCGTCTTTCATCACGTAAATGCCGGCGCGCAGCGTCACGGAGGCGTTCTTGGTGATGTACAGGCCGCCGCAATAGGTGCCCGGATCGAGGGTGGCGCTCTGGTCGACGAGGTTGCCGGAGGTGTCGCGCTTGCTGTTCGCCGAGGACGGGATCGCCGTGCACGCGCCGACCGGCGGCGCCGCCCGGTCCCTCAGGGGGTCCTGGATCGGCGGGCAGCCCGTCTGCGGCGGCGGCGCGAAATTCGCGCGGGCGCCGTCGAAGCCGCCCGCCGTGCAGATTGTCTGCGCCCGGGCATAGGCGCTGTCCTTGCCGACCATGCCGCGCGGGCTCTGCGAGTTGCTGTAGAGCGAGCAATCCTGGGCGGTCACCTCGGCGCTCTTCTCCAGCTCGAACGCGCCGGCGGCGAGCGGGTCCAGCGTCAGCAGGCACAGGCGCATCTTGCCGACGACGCGGACCGTCGAGCGGACCGAGACCTTGACGGTGGGCACTCCGACGAAGCCGCCGAAGGCGAGCTTGACGGTCTCGTCGACCGTCGTGGCGACGCTGGTCTTGTCGTCCGCCACGTCGACGCGGAGAGCGTAGGGGCTCTCGGGCCGCGGCGCCGCCTGGGCGTGGACCGTGTCGACCACGATGCTCTTGGCCGCCGCCGAGGTCGAGACGGCGAGCTTGAGGTAGTTGCCGGCCGCGAGGACTCCGGCATCGGCCGCGTTCTGGAGCTGGCTGCGCCGCGAGGCGAGGCGGGCGTAATCGATGCCGCCCCCGGTCAGGCCGAGCAGCACCACGGCGCTCAGGCCGAAAGTCAGGGCGACCGAGCCGGACCGGTCGGTCAGGGCCCGCGGGCCGGCGCGGAGCACTCTCCAGAACAGGGAAATGGACGCGTCTCCCAGGGCGGGACCGGATCGGCGGCTGCGGCGGCACCGGCCACCGAACCGTTGGTCTAAGGCACAGCTCCTAAAAATCCGTGGCGTCCGAGCACCGCGAAGCTATCGCCACGCGATAGAGCCGCCTTTAGCTGTGAACAACTTCTATATGCGGCCGCACAATGCCCAGCACCGTCTCGACGACTGATCGCCTCACCGGCCGGCCGCCGAATGAACACAACAGCACACAACCTCAGGGTGAATTCGCGTCCTCATCACATGTCGCGGCCGCAAAATCTTGCTGAACCCGCAATTTCTACCCAGATTTGAACCGTTTTTAAACGGCCTCATCATAGGGTTATTTTCGTCCGCGCCTCTACGGCCGGACGGCCGCAGGCACGAACCTGCAGAGTTCGTTTGGCATGATGGGCATCTTTCGGCGCGTCGCGACCGTCCGCCGTCCGGGCGGGACCGAGGGCCGCGCCGGCACGGCCGGACGCGTCCGACGGTTCGCCGGCCACCGGACCGGCGCCTCCGCGGTGGAGTTCGCGCTCCTGGCCGCGCCGTTCCTGGCCCTCCTGGGCGTCGTGGCGGAATCCGGCGTCATCGCGATCGAGCAGCAGACGCTGGACATCGCGGTCGACCGGAGTGTCCGGCAGCTGCGAACCGGCACCTTCCAGGACGGCTCCGACGGCGGCGATCCGAGCGAGCGCCTCCGCAGGATCGTCTGCACCGGCCCCTCGGCGCTGTTCCCCTGCGCCGACCTGCGCCTCGACGTCTCCCGGACGCCCTCGTTCTCGACCTCGCAGCCGGCGGAGCCGTTCGACAAGACCACGAAGACCTGGACGCCGGGCTTCGGCCAGCGCTTCGAGTGCCCGCAGGGCGGCGACACCGTCACGGTCCGGGTCGCCGTGCCGGTGATGCGGCTGTTCCAGATGCTGGATTTCACCGGCCGGATCATGGCCGACAAGACTCAGCTGCTGGTCACGACCGAGATCTTCCGGGCCGAGGATTACGAGCCCAAGCCGTGCTGAGCGGTCGCCTGCGCGCCCACCTGATCCGCCTGATCGGCGACCGGGAGGGCGTGAGCGCGATCGAGTTCAGCGTGATCGCCCCGATCCTGCTGCTGATCCTGATGGGGTCGATCGAGCTGCCCCGCGCCTACATGATCGGGAAGCGGCTCGACAACGCGGCGGCCACGATGGCGGACCTGATCTCGCGCGGCAGCTACGCCGACCTCAAGCCGGTCTTCGCCGCGACGAGCGCGATCTCCAACCCCTACGACGTGAGCCGGGCGAGCATCGTGCTCACGGCGGCGGGCACCTACAGCGACGGCAGCTCGGCGGCGACCAAGGTCTGCTCGAGCGCCGAGTCCAACGGACAGGCCCGCACGGCGGGCTCCTCGCTCGGCGCACCGCCCGCCGGGATGACCCGGAACGGCGACCGCTTCGTCGTGTCGGAAGTCACGATGACCTACCACCCGATCTTCCCGGTCCTCTCGAACCTGACGCGGTGGACCTTCCGGTACAAGAAGATCTGGCCGGTGCGCGGCGGCGAGATCTACAACGGGCAGAGCGAGGTGGTTCTGCCGGGGGGAAAACCCTGCCCGGCCTGACGGCTAGGCTGACGCTTCGTACCGGCCCGGCTTTGCGGCCGGCGCCACCGGATGACCCGGTGACGCCGGATCGCGGACACGCCCCGCCTCAGCGGGCCGGGACCGCGGTGGCGACGACCCGGCGCGAGGCCGGGCTCGCCGGGACGAGACGCGGCGTCGTGGCCAGCTCGGAGGCCGGCCGCACGGCGGCCGTTGGACGCGCCTGCTCGCGATAGAGCGGCGGGGTCAGCGCGATGCTCTCGTCGGCGCGAGCGGCCCCGATCATCGGAACGGCAGCGAGGGCGGCGAGAACGATGGTGCGAACGGTCATGATCTGAAGTCCTCTCGTTGTCCGGGGCGTGCCCGGCTTCGAGGGGATATCTACGCTGCAGAGCAACATGATCCAAACAGATGCAATCGATTTCTATTATCGATATTGTCAATGATGGATCGCCGGTGAAACTGCCGGTCGGCGCCGCCGTCTTCCTGGCTCGCATTCTGCATCCCCGGCCCGCCGAGCGGCCGGCGCGGAGTGGAGACGTTGCTGGACTTGGACCGTGACCGGGTCGTCCTATGACGGACGGCCCCAGCGGGCGGGCCGAGTTAATGCAAAATTAAAACTCCCCCCCGAATGTCGGGCGCGCGGTCGAAAATCTTCGAAATACCAGAGGTTTAGCGCGTAAAACTTTATCTGTTCGCGCGGAAGGAGACGGCCCGTTGCTGGTTGCGGCCCTGCTTTTCGCGGTGGGCATATGGGAGGGCTGGCGGTATCGGGCATCGGTTCTGATGGCCAGCTCGATGCTGGTCACCCTCGGGTGGCTGGCCCTCTCGATCTTCGTCTGGGCTCAGTTCGACGCCGAGAAGGTGCTGCTGCTCTTCGCCTACCTCACCGCTCTCCAGGCCGGCTATCTCGTCGGGGCCTATATCAGCACCGATACCGGCCCGAGCCGCTGACCGGTCCGGCGACGCCGCCGGGATTGGGGTCCGGCCGGCAGACGCATACTCGGCGCGGGCTCAGTGGCCGAGCGCGACCGGGATGCTGAGATCGACGATCCCGTCCACACCCAGGAGTGCGGCGGGCGGCGCGGGCGCCGGACTGATCCCCTGCACGGCGCGGAGCGCCCGTTGATCGAGCTTCGCCGAGCCCGAGCTCTCCTCGATCTCCGCGCCCTGAACCGCACCGTCCGCGGCGATCTGCACGTGGACGACCACGGTTCCGCGGCCACGGCCCGGTCCCGGCCGCGTCCCGGCGCGGTCCGCGGCATCGATCCGCGTGACGAGGTCGGAGAGCCAGGCACGCGCTGCGGGTCCCGGTGCGGTCCGCGCCGCCACCGCCGCCGACGAAAGGGCGAGGCCGAACACGACGGCAGCGGCGATCAGGGCGCGCGGCAGCATGGGGAGCGGCGACATGGGGAACGGCGGCTCCTCGAGCCCGGGATCGGGGATCGACCCTACGCGCAGAGGCGGGTCCCTAGCGACCCCGTCCGCCGTCCGCCGTCACGAGACAGCGGTGGATTTCCGGCCCTTCGGTCCCGCGGCGGCCAGCATGATGTCGTCGCTGCCGACCTCGAGGCCGGTGTAGCCCAGCATCTCGGCGAGCTGCGTCCGGGCCCGCCAGACCCGGCTCTTCACCGTGCCGATGCGGCACTGCATGACGGCGGCGGTCTCCTCGTAAGTGAGGTTCTCGATCGCCACGAGCACCAGCGCCTGCCGCATCGGCGGCGCCAGGCGGTCGAGGGCGGCCTGGACGTCGCTCAGGTCGAGATGGCCGCCCTGCTCGGGCAGCGAGACCATCCGCTCCGCCTGCGCGCCGTCCTCGTCCTGCACCTCGCGCCCACGCTTGCGGTGCTCGTTGTAGAACTGGTTGCGCATGATGGTGAACAGCCACGCTTCAAGGTTCGTGCCCGGCGCGAAGCTCGCGCGCGAGCGCCAGGCCCGGAGGAGCGTGTTCTGCAGGAGGTCGTCGGCACCGACATGGCTGCGCAGGAGCGAGCGGGCGAAGCGCTGCAGGTTCGGCACCAGAGAGAGGAGCGAGGCCTGGAACGCCTTCTCGCGCCCGTCCTGCGCCCGGCCGAAGGCGCCGTCGAGCAGCCTCAGCAGTTCGGCGAAGCGATCCGCGATGGTCGGCTCGACGTTGTCCTGCGCGTAGGTCGCCGCGAGCAGATGGCCGAGGTGATACTGCACGCTGTCGGGGAGCCGGGGGCCCTGCGCGTCGATTGTATCAGCGTCGAGCGAGAGTTCGAGCATGATAGCCGATCACCTGAAGGGTACGAAAAATCGCGTGGCGCCATTAATCGCTGAATACGCCGCATCCGCCGCAACATAGATCAGCGGATGGGCACATCTTCGGATCAATATATGCTGGCATCCGCGACAATCGCGACAGAGATGTCGACGGAAAGAGGGAGTTCGATGACGTCATACGCACCGGAAAACTGTTCGCCGCACGGCCGTATCTGCGGCAGCGCACGCGAAGATCTCGCTGCTGCGAATGCCCGCCCCGAGCGGGGCGGCCGCAGGACGCTCTCGACCGCGGGATCGTGCCCATGACCCGGCTCTCGGATCTCGAGGACGATCCCGCCTTCCAAGAGGCCGTCCTCGCCGTTCGGGGCGCGGCCAGCACCCTGAGCGGCCGGGCCGTGACCGTCGAGGAGGCCCGGTTCCTCGTCGGCATCGCCCTGACGACCTTCGCGCATGCCGGCGGTCTCGAGGAGCCCAGCCGCAGCCGGCTGGCCCGTTTCTCGGCGCGCATCGGGCCGGGCACCGTCGTCGAGACGCTGACCAAGCACTGAGCGTGGGCGCCGGGGGGTGCGGGCCGGCG
The DNA here is from genome assembly GCF_000383455.1 of Methylobacterium sp. 285MFTsu5.1. NCBI lineage: Bacteria > Pseudomonadati > Pseudomonadota > Alphaproteobacteria > Hyphomicrobiales > Methylobacteriaceae > Methylobacterium > Methylobacterium sp. 285MFTsu5.1. The sequence continues at coordinate 41,202 of NZ_KB911273.1, forward strand.
CCCCGGCCTATCCGGCCTCCGCCATGGCCGCCCGCAGAACCCGGAGGAGGTCCGCCATGACCGCCTCCCGGTCCGGATCGCGCGCCGCGAGGCGGAGCCCCGCGGCGACGTGCTGGTCGATGATCAGGAGGCCGACCTCGCGCAATGCCGCGGTGGCGGCCCGGATCTGCTGGATCTCGTCGAGGCAGTGCCTGTCGGCCTCGACCATCGCCCGCAATCCTCGAACCTGACCCTCGATCCGCGCCAGTCGCCGGACCAGCGGGGCGCGCTCCGCGTCGGTCCGGGCGAGGCAGACACGACCGTCGACGAGCGTGCCGCGTGTCACCGTCCTGCGAGCCACCTGTTCCCGTCCGCGCGCGGGTCGTGGCGCACCGGAGCGCCGCGACCTCGGGTGAGCCGTCCCGGCCGGCGGATCAGCCGATCTGCTGGCTCTCGGCACCGCTGTCGGGCCGAGCCGGGCCGAGCACCGGCTCCTCGCCCATCGGCTGGTTCTGGACGACGCTGAACTCGCCCTTGCCGTCGAGCGACGGGCCCTGGGTCCAGCGCCCGGCCGGCGGCGGCGAACCGTCCGCCGACGTCGAGAAGAAGTTGTAGTTGAACTTCTGGTTCTCCTTCTCCTGCGGGAAGGAGTTCGGGATCGGCAGCGTTCCGGCGTGGCCGCCGAGTTCCTCGATCACCGCCAGCCATTGCTGCTGGTGCATCGTGTCCCGGGCGATGAGGAAGCTCCACATGTCGCGCATGCCCGCATCGTTGGTGGCGTTGTAGAGCCGCACCGCCAGGACGCGCCCGGTGCTCTCGGCGGCGACGTTGCAGTACATGTCGGCCGCGATGTTGCCGCTGGCGTAGATGTGGCTCATGTCGAAGGACTGGCCGTCGGAATTACCCGGGAAGGCGGCCATGCCGGTCGACAGCAGCGTCTTGTGCAGCATGCCCTCGGCGATGTGGCGCGGGTTCTCGCCGCCCATCACGGCACCGACGATCGCGTCGGCCGCCCCGGCCTCCTGGACCTTGGTAGGGGCGTTCTCGAGGTTCAGCGCCACCGCAGTCGCGAGCATCTCGATATGGCCGATCTCCTCGGTGGCCGTATTGAGCAGCATGTCGCGGTACTTGGTCGTCGGGGCGCGGTTCCCCCAGGCCTGGAAGAAGTACTGGAAGGCGACCCGGATCTCGCCCTCGATGCCGCCAATCGCCTGCTGGAGCATGCGGGCGTAGATCGGGTCGGGGCTGTCGACCTTGACCGGGTACTGAAGCCGCTTGTCGTGATAGTACATGATGTCTGTCCCTCGCGAGAGGCACGGCGTGCTCAAGCCCACCGTACGATCGGCCGTCGGCCCGGTACTCCGTGGGAGCATCGCGCCTCGCACCCTGTCCAACCCCGCCTCGGGACCACGGTTCGATCTTTCGCGAATTTTATAACGATCAATATTTGACCGAACGAATTTTCCCGCGTCGCCCCAGGGTATTGTCGTGAAAATCCACGATCAGGGCCGCGCCTAACCGGCCAAAATTACACAATGTAAGTTAAGGGCGCCTCACCCATGTTAAGGGGGCGCCGCGAATGACCGGATCAGCGGCCCCTTTCTCTGCCCGCGATGCGCCGCGTGAGGGCGCTCGGTGGTCGGACAGGGGACAGCTCTCTCGGGATCGCCGGGCGCGCGCGGCGCGGCCGCGGAACGCGCCGCTCTACGGGCGCCTACAGGAGCCCGGTGCGCCGGGCGAGCATGATCCCGAAGGCGAGGCAGGCGGCGAGGCTGACGGCCAGCATGGCGACGTTGGTCCAGAACCGGACCGGCCGGCTGGACCCGTCGATCCCGCTCGCCCGCAGCCGCACCCACGGCACGTAGAGGTAGAGGGCGATCAGCGTCAGGATCAGGAACGCGAAGGTGGCGACCCGCCCGGTGATCAGGGCCGCGCCGGCCAGGACCGCCCATCCGATGACGAGGCCCAGCATGGTGAACAGGGCTGTCGAGTTCACGTCCGCGCGTCCCCTTCAGCGGATGGTGTCGGCCGGGCAGCCGACGCGATCCTCAGTCTGCGACGGGTTCCGCTAGGGAACCGTTAGCATCGTCCGAACTGATTGCGAGATCGGGAAGGTTTCTGGTGCTGCGAGAGAGGATTGAACTCTCGACCTCTTCATTACCAATGAAGTGCTCTACCACTGAGCTACCGCAGCAGGTGACCGGGGCGCTCCCGCGAGGGCGTCTCCGTCCGGCCGAGTGGGGCCATAACGGATCGCCGCCGGGTTGGCAACGCCGTGTTGCGCTTCCGCGCCGTTTTAGGTGCGCGATGCGGCCCGGATCAGGGCGGCGAGCCCGGGCTCGGACACGGCCTCGGCGGCGTCCGACGGGGTAAACCATCGGAGTTCCCGCTGGCGCGCCTCCGGGAAATGCTTGAGCTGCTTGCGCACCTCCAGCGGAAACACCTTCACCTGGCACAGGACGGTGTCGAGGTTCCTCAGACGCTTCTGGTAGAGGTACAGCCCGATCGGCCGCTTGCCGACCGCACCGCGCAGGCCGGCCTCCTCGTAGGCCTCCCGCGCGGCCGCCTCGAACGGCTTGCGACCCTTCATCGGCCATCCCTTGGGGATGACCCAGCGGCGGCTCTCCCGGGAGGTCACCAGCAGGATCTTGGTCTTGCCGTCCCGCCCGTGCCGGAACGGCAGGGCCCCGACCTGCCGCCGCGGCTCGCCGTCCTCCTCGAGGACGGTCACGGGCGCACCCGGCGACGTGGGACGCCCCTCCGATCCGACCGGATCGACGGCGCGCGCGGGCTGTGAGCGGGCTGGGGGATGATCGGATCCTCGGTCGGCAGCTCACGACAAGCTACACGGCGCGCCGGCTCATTCAACTTGCAATAGTCGAACGCCCCGGCATGTTCGTGACCCCGCGGCGCTCCTGTCATCTCGCGCTCGGACGGCCGGCGCGCCGTGAAACCGGTCACCCGATCCGACGAACCGGCCGCTCACCCGAGCCGGAAGGCGGCAGCGCCGCGGACGCCATCCCGGCCGAGACCGGGTCGGCACCGGCCGCCTTCGAGGCGCTCGCCTTCGCCGGAAGGACGGTCGGGATCGGGCCGGTGGAGGTCGACGCCGCGGACGCGACCGAGGCCGAGGACGCGGCCTGGGCCGACGCGGAGGTCGACGCGGGTGTCGGCGACGGGACCGGAGCAGTCGCGGCGGCGGGGGACACGGTCGGAGGCGACACGGGGACCGATGAGGCGAGCGGTCTGGCGCCCGGCGCCGCGGCGTTCGGGGCCGCCGGCACGAGGGCCGGGCCGGCGGCGTCCGCCTCCGGCTCCACCGCGGGCGCGGCACCGAGCGTGTTCGGGGGCTCGCGCCACGCGAAGGCGTCGAGGCGCCCGGTCACCGGCGAGACCGGCGCCCAGGTATCGGTGGCGATGCCGTCGGCGATCCACACGCGGTCGCGCGGGGCGCGGGCGGCCCGGGCCAGCCACTCGCGGGCCTGACCGGAAGCGGCCCCGTGCTCGGCCTCCTCGATGGCCGCCATCATCAGGCAGGCCCGGGCGGTCGGACGGTCGGAGAGCAGGGGCTTCACGGCCTCGCGGGCCCGCTTGTAGTCCCGCGCGTCGAGGGCGGCCTGGCCCAGGGCGAGGCGGGATTCGGGGTCCCAGACCGACAGCTTCGCCAGGACTTCGGCGCGGGCGAGGCGGTCGCGGACCGAATCGCCGGGACGCAGGCCCAGATAGACCTTCGCGAGGTCGGGATGGGGATTGGCCTTCCAGGCCGCCTCGACGATCCGGGCGGCCTTCTTGACGTCGCCGCGACGGGCGAGGAGGCGGCCGGCGATGCAGGCCGCCGGCACGAGGTCGGGGGCGAGCTTGACCGCCTGCAGGGCCCGCTCCGCGGCGATTTCCGGCTCGCCGGCCTCGCGCTCGCCGGCGATGGCGGTGAGGAGCACCGCCCGCTGGCGTCGGGCCGCGGCCTTGTCGATCAGTCCGAGGGACGAGCGGCGCTCGATCGTCTCCAGGGCGGCTGCCCAGTCGCCGTCGGCGCTCTGCGCCTCCAGAAGGGCCTCGTTGGCCCAGGTCACGCTCGGGGCGAGGCGGGCGGCCTCGGTGGCGTAGGCGCGGGCGGCCGTCTCGTCCTCGCGGCGCCGGGCCTCGACGAACAGGCCGCGCAGGCCCAGGACCCGGGTCTCGGGATCGTCGACCATGCGCTGGAAGGCGCTCTCGGCCGCGTCCCGGTCGCCAGAGATCTGCGCCGCCTGCGCCTTCAGCAGCAGGGTCAGCGGCTCGGTGCCGAGGAGCCGCTCGGCGTCGCCCGCGAAGCGGCGGGCCGCCAGGGGATCGCCCGAGCCCACCGCCACCATGCCGCGGGAGAGGGCCGAGAGGCCCTTGGCCCGGCGCCGCTCGGCCGAGCCGCGGACCAGGGCCTCGGGCAGGCCGATGACACCGCGCACGATCGCCCAGAGGACGCCCAGGACGATCGCCGCCGCGATCACGCCGACGAGGGCGACCGCGAGGCTGGTGCCGATCTGGTAGCCGTTCCAGACGACGGTGACGGTGCCGGGCCTGTCGGCGATCCAGACCGCCCCGAAGGCGGCGAGTGCGAGCAGGGCCAGGAAGGCGAGGGCGCGCCACATGGGGTCAGTATCTCCTGTCGGCGGCCGGCTGGCGGCCGTCGCGGGGTGCGGGAGGAGCGGGGCGCCTGCGCGCCCGCTCGGAGATGGTGCGGCCGCGCAGCGCGCGGATCGGGGCCCTCACCGGCCTAGCGCCCGGGGGCGGCCTGGGCCGGCTGGGCGGCGCCGACCGGCAGGGCCTTGAAGGCGCCGTCGAGCAGCGCGCGCACGGCCTGCTCGGCCTCGGCCCGGGCCTTGAGCTTGGCGCCGAAATCCCCGGCCTGATCCCGCGCCTCGGCCGGGAGCGCCGCGAAGGCCGCCGAGGCCGCCGACAGGTCGCCGCGGTCGAGGGCCGCCTGGACCTTGCTCTCCGGATCGTCCGCGGCCTCGGGGGCGGGCGCGTCGGCCTTGCGGATCTGCACGAGACCGTCGGCCATGCTGAGGAGCTTGGTGCGGAAATCGCCGGTCTCGGCCGCGCTCTTGGCCCGCTGCGCCTGCCGCTTGGCCGCGATCCGCTCGGCGATCGGCCGGAACGTGTCGGCGAGATCGGCCGCCGAGGGCGCGCCGCCGTCCGCGAAGGGCGCGAGGGCCTTGGCCTGCGCGTCGGTCCCCGGATCGAGCTTGCGCAGGGTCGCGAGCGGCTCGGCGTAGCTCGTCCCGGATTCCAGGGCGGCCGCCACGCGGTCGGCGACGACGACCCGGAGCGCCGCCTGGACGGTGCTGGCCTCGGCGCGCTGCGCGACGCTCTTGTCCAGAGCGGCGATCTGGTCGGCCTGCTCCTGCAGCCGCCGGTCGACCGCCTTCGCGGCCTCCGCGGCCTGGGCCTGTCCGGCCTCGGCGGCGGTGCGGCTCGCCTGGGTCGCCGCCTGGACCGCCTCGGTCGCGGCCTTCACCCGCGCGTCGACGGCCTGCTGCAGCGCGTCGAGGCGCTGCCCCAGGGCCGCGTCGGCCTCGGCGTTCGCCTTGGTCTTCTGCTCCACCTCGCTCTGCAGCGCCGCGACCTTCCGGGCGGCCTCCTCGGCCGCGCCCTTGTTGGCGCCGCCATCCTCCACCGCCTTCAGGCGGGTCTCGAGGTCGGCGATCTGCTTCGCGTTGTCCTGGACCACGCCGAGCTTCGAATCGGCCGGCTGGTCGCGACCGGGCTCCTGACCCGGCTCCTCCTGCAGGGCCGCGACGCGCTGGTCGAGGCTGTCGAGGCGGGCGACGAGATCCGGCGGCACCGCGGGGGCCTGACCGGAGGCCTGACCGGCCGCTTGCCCGTCGGCGGTGGACGCGGGCGCCGCACCGGACTTGTCCAGGGCCTGCTTGGCGCTCGCCTCGGCGGCGGCGACGCGCTTGTCGAGCGCCGTCACGGCGTCGCGCGGGGCCAGCCCGTCGAGACGCTTGTCGAGGGACGCGAGCTGGCCGGAGAGCCTCTGGTCCAGGGCGCTCAGGCGCGGGTCGGGACCGATCCCGGCCTTCTCGGCGCCGAACAGCAGGCCGGCGCCGATCACGCCGCCGAGCAGCCCCGCGGCCGCGAGCGAGCCGAACCCGGCCCGTGCCCGGCCGGCGGGCGCGGCGGCGCTCCTGCCGGGATCGACGGCGGCCACCGCGGGGATCGGGCCTTTCGGCGGCTCCTTGCCGTCCCTGGAGGCGTCCTTGGAAGTATCCCTGGAAGCGTCCTTGGAAGCGTCCTTGCCCGGCTCCTTGCCGGCGGCCGGCGGATCCGGGATGCGCTTGGCCTTCAGGTCGATGATCGGGCCGGCCGTCACCGCGCTGGCCGCTGCCGGGCCCGCGGCGCCGGGTGCGCCTCCCCCCGGACGGGGACCGCCCTGCGGGCCGGTTCCGGGCTGCGCGGCCTTCGGATCGATCTTCGCGCCGGACGTCCCGGACGCGGCGGTGGAGGCCGTCGACGACGACGCGGGGGACGCTCCGGTCCTGCCGTCGGAGGCCGACGACGCGGCGCCCGCCGTCACGGGATCGGGCTTCGCACCGGCCGACTGGGCGGCCGGGCCGGTCGACGGCTTCAGGCTGTCGGCCCCGGAGACCGGCTTGCCGGCGTCGGCCTTCGGATCGGTCGTGCCGGGCTTGGCGGTCACGACCGGGTCGGTCGCCGGCCTGGGCGGCATTCCGGACGCGGATCCCTGCGGCCCCCGCACGCCGCCGGCGGCGGTGGAAGAGGTGGAGGCCGACATCGAGGCCGACGTGGAAGCGGACGTCGAGGCCGACGTGGAGGCTGTGGACGCCGACGTCGCGGCCGGTCGGGACGCGCCACCGGGCGGGCTGGACTGCCCGGGCTTGCCGGGCGCGGCGTCCGGCTTCCAGCCGCCGGGGCCGGGCTTGTCGGCGTCGCTGGGTGGTGGCGTCACGGGCAAGTCCTCCAACTCTTCGGCGTCGCCGCGCCCCCCTAGCACCGCGGCGGCGCCGGGCGCGAGGGCGAGATACGGCGGCCCGGCCTCCCTGTCACCGCGCGGTTAGCCCGGTCGCCCTGTCAGGGCGCCGAGCAGGTCCGCTTCGCGCGGGCGTGCCGCGACGAAATGGACCGGAACACCGGCCGCTTCCAGGGGTGCCGCAACATCCGGCGATAGGCAGTAATGCCTCAGCCGGCGGAAAGCTCCGCCGTGCTCCGATCCATCCGCGAGGGCAAGGGCGACGGCAGCGCTGCGCCGGGAATAGTGAAGGGCCGCCTCGAGGCGGTTCTCGGCGAGTTCGCGGCCGACCGCCGGCGGCAGGCGGTCCAGCGGTTCGGCCCGGTACGCCACGAAGGCCGTGACCCGGAATCCGGCGGCCGTGAGCGTCGCCGCCGGTTCCGGCTTGCGCTCGGCTCCCGTCGCGTGGAGGAGTGGCTGGCCGGGCGGCAGCGTCGCCGCCACCAGGCCGGCGAGGCCCGCGGCGTCGCCGGGCCCCTCCCGGACGGGGCCGAGACCGGCCGCGCGAGCCAGGGCGGCCGTCCGAGCGCCGACGGCGAAGACCGGGAGTCTGCGCAGGGCCGGGGCGTCGCGGATCGCCGGAACCGCGTTGGCGCTGGTCAGCAGCAGCGCGGCGAAGGGTCTCATGGGCGGGGCCGCAGCGGTCGGCCGCACGGCCAGGACGGGCGCCACGAGCGGCACATGGCCGAGTTCGGCCAGGGCCGCCCCGGTCCGCGTCGCTCCCGGCTCGGGCCGCGCCACCCAGATCCGCAAGGGCTAGGTCTCCAGCGTCAGGCGGACGCCGTGGCGCGCCGCGGCGCCCGGGGCGAGCAGACGCTGCGAATCGCGCGCGGCGAGGTCGCCCGCGAAGTCCGACCAGTCGGCGTAGCCGGTCCAGCACTCCAGCGACAGGAAGGGTGCGGTCGGCTTGGTCCAGACCGCCAGGTGGGGGAAATCCGCCATCTCCATGCGGATCGATCGTCCGGGGCCGGTGAAGCGCATCCAGCGGCTGCGGGCGTTCCGGAACACGAAGGCCTCGGTGAAGAGCGCCGGATCGAGGGGCAGCGTGTCCCCGGCGAGGGGGATCGGCTGCTCGTCGCGCAGCAGCAGGCCGCCTGGGCCGACCTGCGGGGCGAAGGGCCGCTCCGCCTCCTCGAAGGCGACCGCGTAGCCGCCGTCGCGGGCGCGGGTGCCGCCCGCGAAGGGCCACGGGAAGGCCGGGTGGAAGCCGAGGGCGTAGGGCAGGGGGACGGCGCCGGGATTGGCGACGGTCACGTCGAGGTCGAGCCCCGCCGGGCGGACCCGCGCGGCGATGTCGAGCCGGAACGCGAACGGGTAGTGCGCCCGCGTCTCGGGCCCGTCGGTCAGGCGCAGGGTCACCGCGTCGGCGCTCCGGTCGACCACCGCGAAGGGCAGGTCCCGGGCGAAGCCGTGCTGGGCCATCGGGTAGCGCTCGGACCCGACCGTCACGTGCCCGCCCGCCGAGGCGCCGACCACCGGGAAGAGCCAGGGTGCGTGGCGGTTCCAGTGCTCGGGATCGCCGCTCCAGAGATACTCGGTCCCGCCGACCCGCCACGAGACCGGCTCGGCCCCGTCGGTCGCGAGCGTCGCGGTGGTGCCGTCCGGTGCGGTCAGCTCGATGCGCGTGGTCACGGTGCTCTCCCGGTCTGCCTCGGTGAGCCGAGGTAACGGAGGCGGGGCCGGACGCAAGGCCCCGGCGCGCGGTTGCTCAGGCCGCCGTTCCGAGCCCCGGCAGGACCGCCTCGGGCGGCCCGGAAGCGACGATCCGGCCGGCCTCCAGGACGTGGACCGCGTCGGCGCCCTCCAGGGTCGAGAGGCGGTGGGCGATCAGGATCAGCGTCCGCCGGCCCGAGAGGGCGCGCAGCGCCCGCATCACGGCCGCCTGCGTCTCGTCGTCGAGGGCCGAGGTCGCTTCGTCGAAGACGATGACGTCCGGGTCGTGGTAGAGTGCCCGGGCGATGCCGACGCGCTGGCGCTGGCCGCCGGACAGCCGCGCCCCGCGCTCGCCGACCCGCTCGGCGTAGCCGTGCGGCAGGGCGGCGACGAAGTCGTGGGCGCCGGCGAGCCGCGCCGCCCGCTCGACGGCGGCGAGGTCCGGCGCGTCGAGGCCCAGCGCGATGTTCTCCGCCACGGTCCCGTCCACCAGGAACACCTCCTGCGGGACGTAGCCGATCCGGTTCTGCCACGCGGGCAGGGTGCCGGCATCGAGGGGCCGGCCGTCCACGGTGATCCGCCCGGCGGTCGGGCCCAGCACGCCGAGGATCAGGCCCGCGAGCGTCGACTTGCCCGAGCCGGTGCGCCCGGCGAGGCCGACCGTGGCGTTGACCGGGATCGTCAGGTCGATCCCCGCGAGGGCCGGACGGCCGGTGCCGTAGTCGAAGCCGAGGCTCTCGAGCCGGATCGCCCGCGCGAAGGGCAGACGCTCCGCGGTGCGGGGCCGGGGCTCGCGCTCGTCGGCGAGCTCGTCGACGATCACCCGCACCGCCGGCAGGGTGAAGCGCATCAGCGCCACCGAGGTGAAGATGTTCTGGAAGGCCGGCAGCATGCGGTAGCCCGCGAAGGCGAACAGGCCGAGCAGCGGCAGGATGCCGGCGACGTCGAGCCCCTGGGCGAGCGCGAACAGCACCACCACGATCACCCCGCCGAAGGCCAGGGCCTCGATGACGAAGCGCGGCATCTGGCCGGTGAGCTGGCTCGCCGCGGTGGCGAGGGCGTAGGCCCGGGCCGGGGCGTCGAACCGCGACGCGAACGCCTCCGCGCGCCCGTAGAGCTTCAGCTCGGTGAGCGCCCCGAAGGTCTCCTGCACGATCCGGAAGCGGGCCTCGTTGTCGGCGACGGTGCGGCCGCCCAGCCGGGCCAGCCGGGCGCGCATCACCAGGTAGATCCCGACATAGAGGCCGCCGAAGCCGCCCCCCAGGATCAGCGCGAGCTGCGGCGCGTAGGCCAGCAGGAACGCGATCACCGCGAGCGCCGAGCTCGCCCGCGAGGCGAGCACCGTGGCGGGGGTCAGCGCGCCGATCACCAGCCGGTCGGTCTCGGACAGCACGTTCTTGGCGAGCTCGGCGCTGTTGGCTTTCGCGAAGAACAGCCGCTCCCGGTCGAGGTAGCGGAACAGCAGCCGCCGGCTGAGGCTGTAGCCGGCCAGGTGCGTGAACCGGAGCTGCGCGTAGGTCAGCCCGGCATTCACCAGCGCGGTGACGAGGATCGCCGCGAGCGCGGCCCCGCCGGTCACCAGCAGGAAGCCGCGCTCGTCGGTCAGTCCGAGGGCGCTCCGGGCCTGGGCCAGGTAGGGGATCCGGGTCGCCGCCGACGGGTCCCCGACCAGCGTCAGGAACGGGATCACCGAGGCGACGCCCACCACCTCGAGCAGCGCCGCCGCCGCGAGGCCGAGGGCGATCAGGGCGAGCCGGCGCCGGTCGGCCGACCGCATGGCGCGGACGAGGTCGATCAGCGCGCGCATGGCATCGCGGGGTCTGGCGGGACGGCTCGCATGGTTGGGCCGGGCTTAAGCGCGCCGTCCCGGCCTGTCCACGCCGGGCTCAGTCGAGCTTCTTCAGGGAGCCCAGGTCGACCTCGCCGTCCTGGCCGGTGAAGGTCAGGGTCTGGGCCGCCCCGTCCGCCTGCGCGACGCCGCCGATCCGGTGGTCGCCGCTGTCGTAGGTCGAGACCTGCCCGTCGCGGTCGACGAGGAGGCGGCGCTTGTCCGGGAAGAACGCGTACCTCATCCCGTTTTGCGCGCCGCTGGTCGCGGGCTCGCCGAGATCCTTCGGCCACCAGGGCTCCGCGCCCTTCATCGGTTTCATCGGCTCCATGGGCTCCATGGGTTCCATCGGCTTCATCGGCTCCACGGCGCGCACCTCCTGTCCGGCGAGAGACAGGAGGACGCGGCAGGCGCGGAAGGGTTGCACGCGGGCCCGCCCGGGCACGGCTCAGAGCGGCGGCAGCCCCGGCGCCGGGCGCTCCCGCACCTGGCCGTCGAAGCCGACATGGAGCTGGTGCTCGCGGCCGTCCCGGTCCTTCGCGGCCACCTCGAGATGGCGCGGCCCGCGGCCCGTGACCCGCACGTCGCCGTAGCCCGCCGCCTGGAGCGAGGCGGTCAGGGCGGCCATGTCGGGCTTCGGCCCGAGACCGAGCCGGTCCTTGGCCCAGTCCAGGCTGCCGGTCGGAGGGCCGCCGGCCGGCCCGAGCAGCAGCGTGCGCCCGTCCCCGTGGGTCAGGACCCGGGCGCGCAGGAAGCCGGTCTCGAAGCGACCCTGCACCGTCACGGTCTCGCCCTTGGCGACGAGGCCGCCGCCCTCGCCCTCGCGGCCCGTCTCCACGAGGGCCCGCCCGGTCCCGTCCTGCACCACGAACTTGTTGCCGAAGATCTCCGCGACCTCACCCTTGATGGCGGTCGCGCCGGAGGGGGCCAGGGCCTGGATCGCCACCGGCGCGACCGGCGTCGGCTGGAACGGCGTTCCCTGCGCCAGGGACAGGCCGACGGCGCCCAGGGCAAGCGGCAGCGCCACCGCGCCCACCACCCAGGTCCGCCGCGGCACCGCCCGCGACGCCGGCTTGGCGGCCTCGGTCTCGCGGACTTCCCGCGCGGTCCCGTCGATGGTCTTGTCGTCGCTCATGATCTCATCCTCTGGAGGGTCCGGATCCGCTCGATCCGATGCCCCTTCCTAGGGAGGCGCCGGCAATCCGGTCTGAACCGCGCGGTTCAGGCCCGGTTAAACGCGCCGCCCTAGAGCGCTCCGTGTGGAACCCGTGCGGGTTCAGAGGCTTGGCAGCGGGCGTTGATGCGGGCCGACAGGTCGGCGCCCGGGCGGCCGTCCCGGGAGCCGACGTGAGACCACGGCCCTAAGTGCCGGCGGCAGCGGGCGAAACCGGCCGGCCGCCGCGGTCCAGACGGGGAGGTGAGACCGGTGAAGATCCTGCTGGTGGAGGACGACGCCGCCCTCGCGGCGGAGGTCGCCAAGGTCCTGCGCGCCGAGAACTTCGTGCTCGACCACGCCGCCACCGGCGAGGACGCCCAGCATCTCGGCGAGACCGAGGGCTACGACGCCGTCGTGCTCGATCTCGGCCTGCCGAAGGGCGACGGCGTCTCGGTGCTGCGGGCCTGGCGCGGGGCCGGCCGGACCCTGCCGGTGCTGGTGCTCACCGCCCGGGACGGCTGGAGCGACAAGGTCGCGGCCTTCAAGGCGGGGGCGGACGACTACCTCGTGAAGCCGGTGCGCGTGGAGGAGCTGGTGATCCGCCTCCGCGCCCTCGTGCGCCGGTCCCAGGGCGGGGGCGCGAGCCGGATCACCTGCGGTCCCCTCAGCTTCGATCCGGGTCTCGGCGCCTTCGAGCACGAGGGCCTGCCGCTCAAGCTCACCGGCCTGGAATGGCGGGTCCTGTCCTGCCTGATGCTGAACCGCGAGACCGTGGTGCCGCGCCCGCACCTGATCGAGCGGGTCTACGAGGGCGACGCCGACGTCGATTCGAACTCCGTCGAGGTGATCATCACGCGCCTGCGCCGGAAGATCGCGCCTGCGCGGATCGAGAGCGTGCGCGGCCACGGCTACCGCCTGCACGCGGAGCCCGCCTGATGGCGGCGACGGCGCGGCGCCGCTCGCTCCGCACACGGCTGCTCGCGTCGGCCCTGGTGCTGGTGCTGGCGGCCCTGGTGGTGGCGGGCCTCGCCATCGGTGTGATCCTGCACCGCTTCGTGCGCGGGCAGCTCGACGGCCGGCTCGACGCGCAGATCGTCGCCCTGCGGGCCGGGCTCGAGGCCGGGATCCTCCCGCAGGGTCTCGACGCGCCGCCCTTCGACCGGCCCGGCCCCGGCTGGGCCTGGGAGGTGCGCCGCGGCGCCGAGACGATCCGATCCGGCTCCCTGCGGGGCGGGGACATCCGCCTGTCCGATCCCGGACCGGACGACGATCCGGGCCGGCCGCATCCGGCCTCGGGCACGGGGCCGCGCGGCGAGCCCCTCGTCGCCCGCGTGCTGACCGTGCCCGGGCCCGAGCCGGCGACGATCGTGGTGGCGGCGCCGGAGGGGGAGCTGCGCGGGCCGCTGCGCGAGGCGCTGACGAGCCTCGCCCTGGCGCTCGGCATCCTCGGCCTGTGCCTGCTCGCGGGCCTGGCCTTCCAAGTGCGCCTGGGCCTCGCGCCGCTGACGCGCCTGCGCGCGGACCTCGCGTCGGTCCGGGCAGGGCGGCACGAGCGCGTGCCGGCGGACCAGCCGGCCGAGATCGCGCCGATGGTGGCGGAGCTCAACGCGCTCCTCGACCAGAATGCGCAGAACCTGGAGCGCGCCCGCGGCCACGTCGCCAACCTCGCCCACGCCCTCAAGACGCCGCTCGCCACCCTGTCGATGGCCCTCGCCGAGCCCGCCCGCGACCCGGACGGCGCCCTGCGCCGGCAGGTGGACGACATGGACCGGCGGGTGCGCCATCACCTCCGGCGCGCCCGGGCCGCGGCCCTGGCGGGCTCGGCCCGGGGCCGCACGGCCCTGGCGCCCCGGCTGTCGGACCTGCGCGCGGCGCTGACGCGGATCCACGCCGAGAAGGGCGCGGCGATCGACCTCGACGTCCCGGAGACCCTGTCGGTCTCCTGCGAGGGCCAGGATCTCGACGAGATGCTCGGCAACCTCGTGGACAATGCCTGCCGCTGGTGCCGCGGCCGCGTGCGGGTCTCGGCGTCGGCGCGCGACGGCGCGGTGGCCGTAGTCGTGGAGGATGACGGGCCCGGCCTCGACCCGGCGGCGGCCTCCGCCGTCATGGCCCGGGGCCGGCGCCTCGACGAGGGCGTGCCGGGCCACGGCTTCGGGCTGCCGATCACCCTGGAGCTCGCCGAGCTGTACGGCGGCGGCCTGAGCCTCGGGCGGTCGGATCTCGGCGGCCTGCGGGCGGAGCTGCGGCTGCCGGCCTGACCGTGCCCCTCAGCCCAGCGCCTCCCGGAGGATCGGCCGGATCCGCGGATCGGCGCAGTGGGCCACGTTGAAGCGCATGTAGCCGTTCCACGCATCCGACAGGCTGAACGAGGTCCCGGGCGCCAGCACCATGCCGCGTGCCAGCGCCCGGCGGGCGACGTCGGCCCCGTCGCGCCCGTCGGGCAGCCGCATCCACAGGAAGAAGCCGCCCCGGGGCTGCGCCCAGGTCTCGAGGCCGCAGGCGCGCAGCTCCGCGGAGGCCTGCACCATCGCGCCGGCGAGCCGGCGGCGGGTCTCGGCGAGGTGCCGCCGGTAGGCGCCCTCGGTGATCAGCGCGTGCACCAGCGCGGCCGTGATGTGGCCGTTGCCGAGGCTGAGGGCGAGCTTGAGATCGACCAGCGGCTCGACCCAGTCGGCCCGGAGCGCGATCCAGCCGCAGCGCGCGGCCGCCGACAGGGTCTTGGAGAAGCTGCCGATCTGGATCACGCGCTCCAGTCCGTCGAAGCCGGCGAGCCGCGGGGCGGCCTCGGGCTCGAGGTCGCCGAAGATCTCGTCCTCGACGATGAGCGTGTCGTGCGCCTCGCACAGCTTGAGGAGCCGGTGCGCAACGGTCGGCGCGAGGCTCGCCCCGGTCGGGTTCTGGAGGGCGGCGTTGGTCAGGTAGAAGCGCGGCCGGTGCTGCTCCAGCAGGGTCGCGAGCGCCTGCAGGTCCGGCCCCTCCGGCGTGATCGGCACGCCGACCACCGCCACGCGCTGCGCGCGCAGCAGCGCCAGGAAGTTGAAGTAGCAGGGATCGTCGACCAGCACGGTGTCGCCGGGCTGGAGCAGGAACCGGCAGACGAGGTCCAGCGCCTGCGTAGCCGATTCGACCAGCACGATCTGGTCGGGCTCGGCGCCGACGCCCTTCTCGCCGACCTTGCGGGCGATCTGGTGGCGCAGGGGCTCGTAGCCCAGGGGCCGGTCATAGTTGGTCATCTCGGCGAGGTCGGCCCGGGCCACCCGGCGCAGGCCCCGGCGGATCGCCTCGTGGGGCATCCAGGAATCGGGCAGCCAGCCGGCCCCGGGCTTCAGCTGGTCGGAGCCGGCCTGCTGCGCCTGACGGGTGATCCAGAGCGGGTCGACGATCCGGTCGAGCCGCGGCCCCATCGCCTGGAGCGAGAGCGGCCGGGTCTTGCCGGCGACGTAGAAGCCCGAGCCCGGCCGCGGCACCACGGCGCCCTCGGCGGCGAGGCGCTCGTAGGCCTCCACGACGGTGGATTTCGAGACGCCCATCGTCTCCGCGAAGGCCCGGACCGAGGGGATCCGCACGCCCGGGACCAGCCGCCGCGCCGCGATCCGCTCGCGGATCTCGCCGACCACGGCCTCGACGCGCGTCCCTGGGCTTCTGACTTCGACCGTCATCCGTACTGCTCAGTCGTCCGGACAATTCTTCCGAACCGTACCGAAGTGTTCCTGTCGCCGCCAGCCCCCGCCCGCCAGGATCGCGACGCCCCGGAACGATGGAGGAGGGGATCCATGACTCAGTGCCTGACAGAGACCGCCGCCCTGGAAACCCGGATCGGATCCCGGATCAGATCGCGCGGCGGATGGCTCGCCCGGATGGCCGGGCCCGTGCTGACGGTCGCCGCCGAGGTGCGCGCGGGCCTGACGCGGGCGGCGATGAACCGCCGCGTGCTCCAGCGCCTGTCGACCCTGTCGGACCGGGAACTGAAGGATATCGGCCTGACGCGGCAGGACGTGGCCGATGCCTGCGTGCCCGGCACGGTCGACGCGATCCACCTGCTGGTCGGCCGGCGCGACGAGCGACGCCACGCTCGGGCGGCCGTGCGGCCTTGGTGATGCGGTGGTGACGCGGCGGCGTGCGGCGTAGGGTGCGCGCATGACGCTGCGCGACGGGCTCGCCGCAATCCTGGTGGTCACGATCCTCGGGCTGGCCTTCGTGGCCATCAAGGTCGGCCTGGAGACGGTGCCGCCGCTGATGCTGTGCGCCCTGCGCTTCGGCTTCGCGGCGCTGCCGGCGGCGCTGGTGATCCGGCCGCCCCGGGCCCCCGTCGCCCTGGTGGCGGGGTTCGGCCTCGCCCTCGGGGTCGGCCAGTTCGGGCTGCTCATGACGGCGATCCGCCTCGGCATGCCGGCCGGGCTGTCGTCGCTCCTGATCCAAGTCCAGGTCCCGTTCACCGTGGCGCTCGCCTGGGCGCTGCAGGGGGAGCGCCCGCGCCGACGGCAGATCCTGGGCGGCAGCATCGCGCTCCTCGGCGTCGCCGCGGTGGCGCTCGGGCGGGGCGGGGGCGCCCCGCTCGGCCCGCTGATCCTCGTCGTCGGCGCGGCCCTGTCCTGGGCCAGCGCGAACGTCGTCGCGAAGCGGATCGGCCGGGTCGACCGCCTGGCGCTGATGGTCTGGAGCAGCCTCGCCACCACGCCGCCCCTGCTCATCCTGTCGCTGATCGTCGAGGGGCCCGGGGCGCTCACGGCGCTGGCGCATCCGAGCTGGGGGGCGATCGGATCGGTCGCGTTCCAGGCCTACCCGACGACGCTCCTCGCCTTCGGCCTCTGGAACGGGCTCCTGACCCGCTACCCGGCGGCTGCCGTGACGCCCTTCGCCCTGCTGGTGCCGGTGGCCGGCATCCTGAGCACGCATCTCGTCCTGGGCGAACCGCTGAGCGCCGACATCCTGACCGGGGGAGGCCTGATCCTGACGGGAATCGCCCTCAGCCTGCGCGGGACGCGGCCGGGCGCGGTCGCTCCACCAGGTCCTTCCCCCGAATCGTCGAAGGTGGCCTGACCGCACGGTCGAGCCATCACCCGTCCCGCTCGGGCGCGCGCGACTGCGCGTCGGCACGGTGCACCGCGAGACGAATTCTGATGGTGATATCGAGGGGGACGTGGCGCGGGCGACGGGGCTCGAACCCGCGACCTCCGGCGTGACAGGCCGGCACTCTAACCAACTGAGCTACGCCCGCACGGCGTGGTCGCTTCGAAGGGGCGTTTCGCCCGGCGACGGGGCGGGGTTTATGGGGCGCCCGGTGCCCTGTCAAGCGCGTCCCGCACGGATTCGCATCCGCCTCGATCCGCGACCGCCGCCGCAGGCATACCAGCCCCCCCGACTCGGGCCTGCGCGCTTCCGTCGTGTTGCGCCGGCGCCGCGCAAGCCCATCTCGGACATGACCGACAGGACGACCGACAGGACGGCTGACAGCGCGCTTTGTGCGACGCGACAAGCCATTGTCACGGGCCGGCGGCTCGACTAAGCCTCCGGCCGCGCGCATCCTGGCATAAGAACAATTCCACGGGCGGATCCGGGTCGGCGTCGCACCGCGGTTTCACTCGTCTCGCGAGGCCCTGGCATGACCGGATTGTTGGCGGATTACCTGCCGCTCATCGTGTTCATCGGCGTGGCGCTGTTCATCGCCACGGCGCTGCTGGTCGTCCCCTTCCTGGTGGCCTTCAAGAGCCCCGATCCCGAGAAGCTCTCGGCCTACGAGTGCGGCTTCAACGCGTTCGACGACGCCCGCATGAAGTTCGACGTGCGCTTCTACCTCGTCGCCATCCTGTTCATCATCTTCGACCTCGAGGTCGCGTTCCTCTTCCCCTGGGCGATCACCTTCGGGGATCTGGGCTGGTTCGGCTTCTGGTCGATGATCGTCTTCCTGGGCGTGCTGACCGTCGGTTTCGTCTACGAGTGGCGCAAGGGCGCCCTCGAATGGGATTGATCTCCCGCCGCTCGCCGCCCGCACCGAATTCTTGAGTCGCCGATGGCCCTGATCACCGACACCAACCGCGCCCCCGCGATCGCGCCCCAGCCGAAGGGGATCATCGATCCCAACACAGGCCGCCCGATCGGCGCGGACGACCCGACCTTCCTGTCGATCAGCGACGAGCTGGCCGACCGGGGCTTCCTGCTCACCACCACGGACGAGCTGATCAACTGGGCCCGCACGGGCTCGCTGATGTGGATGACCTTCGGTCTCGCCTGCTGCGCGGTCGAGATGATGCAGATGTCGATGCCGCGCTACGATTGCGAGCGATTCGGCTTCGCCCCCCGCGGCTCGCCGCGCCAGTCCGACGTGATGATCGTCGCCGGCACGCTCACCAACAAGATGGCCCCGGCTCTGCGCAAGGTCTACGACCAGATGCCGGAGCCCCGCTACGTCATCTCCATGGGCTCCTGCGCCAACGGCGGCGGCTACTACCACTACTCCTACTCGGTGGTGCGCGGCTGCGACCGGGTGGTGCCGGTGGACATCTACGTGCCCGGCTGCCCGCCCACCGCCGAGGCGCTGCTCTACGGCGTGCTGCTGCTGCAGAAGAAGATCCGCCGGACCGGCACGATCGAGCGCTGAGGAGCGGCCATGACGAACGGCATCTCGATCCTGCCCCACACCCAGCCGGCCTACGGCGACGACGCCGTCTCGGCCCTGGCCGAGCGCGTCCTCGGCGCCCTCGGCCCGGCGGTGGTGTCCCACACCGTCGCGTTCGGCGAGTTGACGCTGGTGGTCCAGGCCTCCGACATCGTCTACGCGCTGACCTACCTGCGCGACGATCCGGCCTGCGCGTTCCGCAACTTCATCGACATATGCGGCGTGGACTACCCGCAGCGCGAGAAGCGCTTCGACGTGGTCTACCACCTGCTCTCCCTGCGCCATAACCTGCGCATCCGGGTGAAGGTGCAGACCGACGAGGTGACGCCGGTCCCCTCCGTGATCGAGGTCTTCCCGGCGGCCAACTGGTACGAGCGCGAGACCTACGACCTCTACGGGATCCTGTTCTCGGGCCATCCCGACCTGCGCCGCCTGCTCACCGATTACGGCTTCGAGGGGCACCCCCTGCGCAAGGACTTCCCGCTCACCGGCTTCGTCGAGGTCCGCTACGACCAGGACCAGGCGCGGGTCGTCTACGAGCCGGTGCAGCTGACGCAGGAATTCCGGAACTTCGACTTCTTGTCCCCGTGGGAAGGCACCGACTACGTGCTCCCCGGCGACGAGAAGACGTCGCCTTGAGCCGCGGAGAGCGTCCGTGACCGAACACAACATCCGCAACTTCGCGATCAACTTCGGCCCGCAGCACCCGGCGGCGCACGGCGTGCTGCGCCTCGTGCTGGAACTCGACGGCGAGGTGGTCGAGCGGGTCGACCCGCATATCGGGCTGCTCCACCGCGGCACCGAGAAGCTGATCGAGTACAAGACCTACCTGCAGGCGACGCCCTATTTCGACCGGCTCGACTACGTGTCGCCGATGAACCAGGAGCACGCCTTCTGCCTGGCGATCGAGAAGCTCGCCGGGATCGAGGTGCCGCGCCGCGCGCAGCTGATCCGCGTGCTGTTCTGCGAGATCGGCCGCCTGCTGTCGCACCTGCTCAACGTCACCACGCAGGCGATGGACGTCGGCGCCCTCACGCCCCCGCTCTGGGGCTTCGAGGAGCGCGAGAAGCTGATGATCTTCTACGAGCGGGCCTCCGGCGCCCGGCTCCACGCCAACTACTTCCGGCCCGGCGGCGTCCACCAGGATCTGCCGCCGAAGCTCATCGACGACATCGACGCGTTCTGCGACCCGTTCCTGCAGGTCGTCCAGGACCTCGACGACCTCGTCATGGCCAACCGCATCTTCAAGCAGCGCAACGTCGATATCGGCATCGTGTCGGTCGACGAGGCGATGGAGTGGGGCTTCTCGGGCGTGATGGTGCGCGGCTCGGGCATCCCGTGGGACCTGCGCAAGGCGCAGCCCTACGAGTGCTACGAGGAGATGGAGTTCGACATCCCCGTCGGGAAGAACGGCGACACCTACGATCGCCAGGTGATCCGCATGGAGGAGATGCGCGAATCCGTGCGCATCATGAAGCAGTGCGTCGCCAAGCTGCGCGAGCCCGCCGGCCAGGGTCCGATCGCCTCCGTCGACGGCAAGTTCGCGCCGCCGCCGCGCCGGGAGATGAAGCGCTCGATGGAGGCGCTCATCCACCACTTCAAGCTCTACACCGAGGGCTTCCACGTGCCCGAGGGCGAGGTCTACGCCGCGGTCGAGGCGCCGAAGGGCGAGTTCGGCGTGTACCTGGTGTCCGACGGGACCAACAAGCCGTATCGCTGCAAGATCCGCGCGCCGGGCTTCGCGCACCTGCAGGCGATGGACTGGATGTGCCGCGGGCACCTCTTAGCCGACGTGTCCTGCGTGCTCGGCACGCTCGACATCGTGTTCGGCGAAGTGGATCGGTAAGACAGAAGCGATGGCAAACCGCAGACTCGCCCCGGCCTCGGAGCAGCCCGAGAGCTTCGCGTTCTCCCCTGAGAATGCCGAGTGGGCCAAGACCCAGATCGCCAAGTACCCCGAAGGCCGCCAGGCCTCGGCGGTGATCTCGCTCCTGTGGCGGGCGCAGGAGCAGAACGGCGGCTGGCTGCCGCGGGCGGCCATCGAGGCGGTGGCGGCCGAGCTCGGCATGCCGAACATCCGCGTGCTGGAGGTCGCGACCTTCTACACGATGTTCGCCCTCGAGCCCGTGGGCCGCTTCTGGATCCAGGTCTGCGGCACGGTCCCGTGCGATTCCTGCGGCGCGCGGGGCCTCAAGGAGATGCTCCAGGCCCGTCTGGGCCCGGCCGGACACGTCTCGGCCGACGGCAATTTCTCGTGGCTCGAGGTCGAGTGCCTCGGCGCCTGCTGCAACGCGCCGATGGTGCAGATCAACCAGGATTACTACGAGGACCTGACGCCCGAGTCCCTCGGCCAGCTGATGGACGACCTCGCCGCCGGCCGGCCCGTGAAGGTCGGCTCGCAGACCGGGCGCGTCTCGTCCGAGCCCCGGGACGCCGTGAACACCCTCACCGACCCGACGCTGTTCGACGGCTCGCGGGTCGGCGCGTGGCGCAAGCGCTTCGAGGAGGCCGGCAAGGCGGAGGAACCGGCCGCCCAGACCGGTGAAGCCGCGTCCAGCACGCAGCAGGCCGCCGAGAACCCGAAGCCGGCCCGGCCCGACGCCGGCCGCCCGGTCGAGCGTCCCGTGAGCGACGCTCCGGCCCAGCGCGCCGCCAACGGCGAGAGCCCGGTGAAGCCCGAGGATCGCGCCGACGCGGCCGAGCGCGGCCGCTCCACCGCCAAGCACGGCGCCGCCCGGCCGGGCGACGCGGACGTGCTCGACACGCCGGCCAAGCGCGTCGCCGAGGGCGAGCCCGCCGCCGGCGAGCAGGGCCACCAGGCGGTGCCGAACCGCGACGCCGTCCCGCAGCAGCCGGAGGCCTCCGGCGCCAGCGAGGGCGAGGTGGCGGCCGAGACCGAGGAGGCGCGCATCGCCGGCGCGCTCGCGGCCCTGCCGAAGGACGCGAGCCCCGAGCAGAAGGCCGACGCCGTGGGCAAGCGGCCGCCGGGGCTGGAGGCCGCCCGCGCCGGCAAGCCGGACGAGCTGACGCGCATCAAGGGCATCGGCCCGGGTAACAGCCAGCGCCTGAACGGGCTCGGCATCTACCATTTCGACCAGATCGCCGCCTGGTCCCGCGACGAGATCGCCTGGGTCGGCACCTACCTCGCGTTCCCGGGTCGCATCGACCGGGAGAACTGGGTGGGGCAGGCCAAGGCCCTGTCGGCGCCGGCTCAGTGAGGACCTGACATGCTGTCGGATCAGGATCGCATCTTCACCAACCTCTACGGCCTGCACTCGCCGGGCCTGGAGGCCGCCAAGAAGCGCGGCGCGTGGGACGGGACCAAGTTCCTGCTGGAGCAGGGCCGCGACTGGATCATCGAGGAGATGAAGGCCTCGGGCCTGCGCGGCCGCGGCGGCGCGGGCTTCCCCACCGGCCTCAAATGGTCGTTCATGCCCAAGAAGTCAGACGGGCGCCCGCACTACCTCGTGGTCAACGCCGACGAGTCGGAGCCGGGCACCTGCAAGGACCGGGAGATCATGCGGCACGACCCGCATCTCCTGATCGAGGGCTGCATGCTGGCCTGCTTCGCGATGAACGCGCATGCCTGCTACATCTACATCCGCGGTGAGTACGTCGCCGAGAAGCACGCCCTCCAGAAGGCCGTGGACGAGGCCTACGCGGCCCGCCTCGTCGGCCAGTCGAACGTCCACGACTACCCGTTCGACATCTACGTCCACCACGGCGCCGGCGCCTATATCTGCGGCGAGGAGACGGCGCTCATCGAGAGCCTCGAGGGCAAGAAGGGCATGCCGCGGCTGAAGCCGCCGTTCCCGGCCAATATGGGCCTCTACGGCTGCCCCACGACCGTGAACAACGTCGAGTCGATCGCGGTCGCCGGCACGATCCTGCGCCGGGGCGGCGCGTGGTTCGCCGGCCTCGGCGGCAAGAACAACACCGGCACCAAGCTCTTCTGCGTCTCCGGGCACGTCAACAAGCCGTGCAACGTCGAGGAGGAGCTCGGCATCACCTTCCGCGAGCTCATCGACCGCCATTGCGGCGGCATGCGCGGCGGCTGGGACAACCTGCTGTGCTCGATCCCGGGCGGCTCGTCGGTGCCGCTGGTGCCGGCCGAGCAGATCGTCGACGCCAAGATGGACTTCGACACCCTGCGCAACCTGGGCTCCGGCCTCGGCACCGCGGCGGTGATCGTGCTCGACAAGTCCACCGACATCGTCGCGGCGATCACCCGGATCTCGTACTTCTACAAGCACGAATCCTGCGGCCAGTGCACGCCCTGCCGCGAGGGCACCGGCTGGATGTGGCGCGTCATGCAGCGCATGACCGAGGGCCGCGCGCAGAAGCGCGAGATCGACATGCTGTTCGAGGTCACCAAGCAGATCGAGGGGCACACGATCTGCGCGCTGGGCGACGCGGCGGCCTGGCCGATCCAGGGCCTGATCCGGCACTTCCGCCCCGAGATCGAGAAGCGCATCGACCGCTACACCGCCAACCCGCACAGCGAGCCTGTGCCGATGGCCGCCGAGTAAGGGCGCTATGCCGGTGTCCAACCCACAGCCTCATCCTGAGGTGCCTGCGTCAGCGGGCCTCGAAGGAGTCCTCCAGAGATCGCGAGGCGGGCTGGACATCTCCTTCGAGGCTCGGCTGCGCCTCGCACCTCAGGATGAGGGCGTGGGTGGGATCCGGCCTCGCGCGTTTGGGCCAGTTTACGAGACGATCCGATGACAAAAATCCTCGTCGACGGCACCGAGGTCGACGTCCCCGCCGATTACACGCTGCTCCAGGCCTGCGAGGCCGCGGGGGCCGAGATCCCGCGCTTCTGCTTCCACGAGCGCCTGTCGATCGCCGGCAATTGCCGCATGTGCCTCGTCGAGCTGAAGGGCGCGCCGAAGCCGGTGGCCTCCTGCGCCTACGCGGTGAAGGATTGCCGCCCCGGCCCGAACGGCGAGCCGCCTGAGGTGCTGACGCGCTCGCAGGGCACCAAGAAGGCCCGCGAGGGGGTGATGGAGTTCCTCCTCATCAACCACCCGCTCGACTGCCCGATCTGCGACCAGGGCGGCCACTGCGACCTGCAGGACCAGGCCATGGCCTACGGGGTCGATTCGACCCGCTACACGGAGAACAAGCGGGCGGTCGAGGAGAAGCATATCGGCCCGCTGGTGCGGACCGCGATGAACCGCTGCATCCACTGCACCCGCTGCGTGCGCTTCCTCGCCGAGGTGGCGGGCGTGCCCGACCTCGGCGCCATCGGCCGCGGCGAGGACATGGAGATCACGAGCTACCTCGAGCAGTCGATGGCCTCGGAGCTGCAGGGCAACGTCGCCGACCTCTGCCCGGTGGGCGCCCTCGTGCACCGGCCGCAGAGCTACAACGTCCGGCCGTGGGAGCTGAACAAGACCGAGTCGGTCGACGTGATGGACGCGGTCGGCTCGTCGATCCGCATCGACACACGCGGCCGCGAGGTCATGCAGATCGAGCCGCGGATCAGCGAGGAGATCAACGAGGAGTGGATCTCCGACAAGACCCGCTACCACATCGACGGGCTGCGGATGCAGCGCCTCGACCGGCCGTACCTGCGCGAGAACGGCCGGCTGCGGCCCGCCTCCTGGGGTGAGGCGTTCCAGGCCATCGCCGCGAAGGTGAAGGGCACGGATCCGAAGCGCGTCGGCGCGGTCGTCGGCGACCTCGCGGGCGTCGAGGAGATCTTCGCACTCCGCGAGCTGGTCAGGAGCCTCGGCTCGCCGAACCTCGACTGCCGCCAGACCGATGCCGGCCTCGACCCGGCGCTCGGCCGCGCCTCCTACATCTTCAACCCGACCATCCCGGGCATCGAGGCGGCGGACGCGATCCTGATCGTCGGCGCCAACCCGCGCACCGAGGCCTCGCTGCTGAACGTCCGTATCCGCAAGCGCTGGCGCATGGCCCCGCTGGCGGTGGGCGTGATCGGCGAGCCGGTCGACCTGACCTACCCGAGCCACTACATCGGCGCCGGCCCCGACTCACTCGCGGCGCTCGCCCGCGGCGAGCACAGCTTCCTCGAGATCCTCAAGGAGGCGAAGGCGCCGCTCGTCATCGTCGGCGCCAATGCGGCGCCGGGCATCCTGGCCGCTGCCGCCTCCCTCGCGAAGGAGATCGGCGCGGTCTCGGCCGAGGGGAACGGCTTCGGCGTGCTGCACACGGCCGCGGCCCGGGTCGGCGCGCTCGATCTCGGCTTCGTGCCGGGGGAGGGCGGCCTGACCTTCACGCAGATGCTGGAGCCGGGCGCGCTCGACGTCCTGTTCAACCTCGGCGCCGACGAGCGCGACGTCGCCCCGGGCGCCTTCGTGGTCTACCAGGGCAGCCACGGCGACCGCGGCGCCGCCCGCGCCGACGTGATCCTGCCGGGGGCCGCCTACAGCGAGAAGTCGGCGACCTGGGTGAACACCGAGGGCCGGGTCCAGATGGGCAACCGCGCCGCCTTCCCGCCGGGCGACGCCCGCGAGGACTGGGCGATCCTGCGCGCGCTCTCGGACGTGCTGGGCAAGCGCCTGCCGTTCGACTCGCTGACCGCGCTGCGCCGCGCGCTCTACGCCGCCCACCCGCATCTGGCGGCGGTCGGCGCCGTCGAGCCGGGCAACGTGACCGAGGCGGTCGACCGGCTCGCCGGCCTCGGCGGCACCGCGACCGGTCCGGCCTTCGCGTCGCCCGTGACCGACTTCTACCTCACCAACCCGATCGCCCGCGCCTCGCGGATCCTCGCGGAGTGCTCGCGCCTCGCCCGGGAGCGCGCCGCCGAGGCGCAGCCCCTCGCGGCGGCCGAGTAGGAGCTCAAGACCGATGACGCCGCTCGAAATCCTCGGGACCGTGCTCCTGATCGTGCTGAAGAGCTTCGTGCTGCTCTCGGCACTCCTCGTCTTCATCGCCTACGCGCTGCTCGCCGACCGCAAGATCTGGGCGGCGGTGCAGCTCCGCCGCGGCCCGAACGTGGTCGGGCCGTTCGGCCTGTTCCAGTCCTTTGCCGACCTGATCAAGTTCGTGATCAAGGAGCCGGTGATCCCGGCGGGCGCCAACAAGGCGATCTACCTGCTGGCGCCGCTGGTCTTCGCGATGCTCGCCCTGTCGAGCTGGGCGGTGATCCCGCTCGCGGACGGCTGGGCGATCGCCGACATCAATGTCGGCATCACCTACATCTTCGCGATCTCGTCGCTCGGCGTGTACGGCGTCATCATGGGCGGATGGGCGTCGAACTCGAAATACGCCTTCCTCGGCGCCCTCCGCTCCGCGGCCCAGATGATCTCCTACGAGGTCTCGCTCGGCTTCGTGATCATCTGCGTGCTGCTCTGCGCCGGCTCGCTCAACCTCTCGCGCATCGTGATGGCGCAGGACACCAGCCTCGGCCTGTTCGGCTGGTACTGGCTGTGGCTGTTCCCGATGTTCGTGGTGTTCTTCGTCTCGGCGCTCGCCGAGACCAACCGCCCGCCCTTCGACCTGCCGGAGGCGGAGTCGGAGCTCGTGGCCGGCTACATGGTCGAGTACTCCTCGACGCCGTACCTGCTGTTCATGCTCGGCGAGTACGTCGCCATCATGAGCATGTGCGCCCTCGGGACCATCCTGTTCCTGGGCGGCTGGCTGTCCCCGATCCCGTTCGCGCCCTTCACCTGGGTGCCGGGCGTGATCTGGTTCACCCTGAAGGCCAGCTTCCTGTTCTTCCTGTTCGCGATGGTGAAGTCCATCGTGCCCCGCTACCGCTACGACCAGCTCATGCGTCTCGGCTGGAAGGTCTTCCTGCCGATCTCCCTGATCTCGGTCGTCGTCGTCGCCTTCGTGCTCAAGCTGACCGGCCTCGCGCCGGGCGCCTGAGCCCCCCTTCGCATCGGAGATCCGGGCATGAAGCTCGATCAGGTCGCCAAGAGCCTCCTCCTGAAGGAGTTCGTGTCCGGGATGATCCTCGGCATGCGCTACTTCTTCAAGCCGAAGGCCACGATCAACTACCCCTTCGAGATGGGCCATCGCGGTCCGCGCTTCCGGGGCGAGCACGCGCTGCGCCGCTACCCGAACGGCGAGGAGCGCTGCATCGCGTGCAAGCTCTGCGAGGCGATCTGCCCGGCGCAGGCGATCACCATCGAGGCGGGCCCCCGGCGCAACGACGGCACCCGCCGCACGACGCGCTACGACATCGACATGGTGAAGTGCATCTACTGCGGCATGTGCCAGGAGGCCTGCCCGGTGGACGCCATCGTGGAAGGGCCGAACTTCGAGTTCTCGGTGGAGACCCGCGAGGAGCTCCTCTACGACAAGCAGAAGCTCCTGCTGAACGGTGACCGCTGGGAGCGCGAGATCGCCCGCAACATCGCGATGGACGCGCCGTATCGCTGAGCCGTCGTCCCGGGCACCGGTCGCCGGTGCCCGGCAGAAGATGACGCGAAAACAAGGCCCTAGAGCGTCGCACCGGTTCCCGGTTCCGGTGGGATGCTCTAGAGCCATGCCGGGGGCGCTGTTGTGCCCCCGTCGACCGGGTTCTATAGACGGGCCGCCCGCCGCGGACCGTCTCCACGCACGGCAGAAGGGGCCGCTCCGGCGGCCGATCCCGATCAGCGCATGACCGCAGCAGCCGCCTTCTTCTATCTGTTCGCGAGCATCACGGTCGCGTCGGGCTTCATGGTGATCGCCTCGCGCAATCCCGTCGCCTCGGTGCTGTTCCTGATCCTCGCCTTCGTGAACGCCGCCGGACTGTTCGTCCTGATGGGCGCCGAGTTCCTCGCGATGA
This sequence comes from Methylobacterium sp. 285MFTsu5.1, assembly GCF_000383455.1. Lineage (NCBI taxonomy): Bacteria > Pseudomonadati > Pseudomonadota > Alphaproteobacteria > Hyphomicrobiales > Methylobacteriaceae > Methylobacterium > Methylobacterium sp. 285MFTsu5.1. Next base: position 68,189 of record NZ_KB911273.1, read on the forward strand.
TCCTCGTGGTCGTCTACGTCGGCGCGGTCGCGGTGCTGTTCCTGTTCGTGGTGATGATGCTCGACGTCGATTTCGCCGAGCTGCGCCAGGGCTTCCAGCAGTATCTCCCGATCGGCGCCCTGATCGGCGCGATCTTCTTGGTCGAGATCCTGCTGGTCGTCGGCTCGTGGAGCATCGACCCGGGCCTCGTCCAGGCCCCGCTCGGCAACGTCGCCTCGGCCGAGAACCTCACCAATGCCCAGGCGCTGGGCCGCGTGATCTACACGGACTACGCCTACTTCTTCCAGCTCGCCGGCCTGATCCTGCTGGTCGCCATGATCGGCGCCATCGTGCTGACGCTGCGCGACCGGCCGGGCGTCAAGCGCCAGAACATCGCGGTCCAGAACGCCCGCACCCAGGCCATGGCGGTCGAGACCCGCAAGGTCCCCTCGCGCCAAGGTGTCGAGGTCTGATGCGCGCGCTGATGAGAGCCGGAGGAATCGAACGATGATCGGCCTGAGCCACTACCTCACCGTCGCGGCGATCCTGTTCACGCTCGGCGTGCTCGGCATCTTCATCAACCGCAAGAACATCATCGTCATCCTGATGTCGGTCGAGCTGATCCTGCTCTCGGTCAACATCAACCTCGTCGCCTTCTCGACGCAGCTGAACGACATCACCGGACAGGTCTTCGCCCTGTTCGTGCTGACCGTCGCGGCCGCCGAATCGGCGATCGGCCTCGCCATCCTGGTGGTGTTCTTCCGCAACCGCGGCTCGATCGCGGTGGAAGACGTCAGCATGATGAAGGGCTAGGGCCTTCCCCTTCGCGCGCCCCGAGTGACATCCGGACGCCGCCGCTTCGCGGCCGGCCCGGAGGACGGACTGCAAGAGAGCGATGTATCACGCGATCGTCTTCTTCCCGCTCATCGGCTTCCTGATCGCCGGCCTGTTCGGCCGGTACATCGGGGCGCGGGCCTGTGAGTACATCACCACGTCCTTCCTCGCCTTCACGGCGCTGATCGCCTGGGGCGTGTTCATCGACGGCGGGCCGGCCGAGCGCGTGCAGGTGGCGTCCTGGTTCGCGGCCGGCGACCTCCAGGTCGACTGGGCCTTCAAGGTCGACACCCTGACCCGGGTGATGCTGGTCGTCGTGACCACCGTCTCGACCCTCGTGCACCTCTACTCCGTGGGCTACATGGAGGAGGATCCGCACCGGCCGCGCTTCTTCGCCTACCTGTCGCTGTTCACCTTCGCCATGCTGATGCTGGTGACGGCCGACAACCTCGTCCAGATGTTCTTCGGCTGGGAGGGCGTGGGCCTCGCCTCGTACCTGCTGATCGGCTTCTGGTACGAGAAGCCCTCGGCCAACGCCGCCGCCATGAAGGCGTTCATCGTCAACCGCGTCGGCGATTTCGGCTTCTCGCTCGGCATCTTCCTGGTCTTCGTGCTGACCGGCTCGGTGGCGTTCGACGCCGTCTTCGGCAAGGTCGACGCGATCAAGACGCTGAGCTTCCACCTCCTCGGCTACGACTGGAACGCCCTGACACTGGCCTGCCTGCTGCTGTTCATGGGCGCCATGGGCAAGTCGGCGCAGTTCCTGCTGCACACGTGGCTGCCCGACGCCATGGAGGGCCCGACCCCGGTCTCGGCGCTGATCCATGCCGCCACGATGGTCACCGCCGGCGTGTTCATGGTCGCCCGCCTGTCGCCGCTCTTCGAGGAGGCGCCGAACGCGCTGATCGTCGTGACGGTGATCGGCGGCATCACGTCCCTGTTCGCGGCCACGATCGGCCTCGTGCAGAACGACATCAAGCGGGTGATCGCCTACTCGACCTGCTCGCAGCTCGGCTACATGTTCGTGGCGCTCGGCGTCGGCGCCTACGCGGCCGGCGTGTTCCACCTGTTCACCCACGCCTTCTTCAAGGCGCTGCTGTTCCTCGGCGCCGGCTCGGTCATCCACGCGATGCACCACGAGCAGGACATGCGGAACATGGGCGGCCTGCGCCGCTACATCCCCTACACCAGCGCCATGATGGCGATCGGTTCGCTCGCGCTGATCGGCTTCCCCTACACGGCCGGCTACTACTCGAAGGACGCGATCATCGAGGCGGCCTACGCCTCGACCCGCCCCGGGCACACGCTCGCCTTCCTGTGCACCGTGGTGGCGGCGTTCTTCACCTCGTTCTACTCCTGGCGCCTGTTCTTCATGACCTTCGAGGGCCCGGCCCGCTGGGGCGCCCACGCCGCCCACGATCAGCACCACGCGCCCGCGGTCGCCCACGCGACTACGGCCCACGCGACCATGGCCCACGAGGCCGACGGCGCGCCCGGGCACACCGAGGGCGTCGCCCACGACGACAAGGGCCACGACATCGAGCCGGCCCACAAGAGCGACCTCGTCGCCGACGACCACCACGGGCACGGCCACCACGGCGACCACACGCCCCACGAGAGCCCGCTGGTGATGACGATCCCGCTGGCGATCCTCGCCTTCGGCGCGCTGTTCGCCGGGATCATCTTCCACAACCGCTTCATCGGCGAGGGGATGGAGGCATTCTGGGGTCACGCACTGGCGCACGGCCCGAACAACCACATCATGCACGAGATCCACGACGTCCCGGCGCTGGTCTCGTACTCGCCACTGATCATGCTAATCCTCGGCTTCGTCGTGGCCTACTGGATGTACATCCGCCGGCCGGAACTGCCGGGCGCGCTCGCCGCGCAGCAGCCGTCGCTGTACCGGTTCCTGCTGAACAAGTGGTACTTCGACGAGATCTACGACCGGATCTTCGTCCGCCCGGCCAAGGATTTCGGCCTGTTCCTCTGGAAGCAGGGCGACGGCCGGATCATCGACGGCCTCGGGCCGAACGGGATCGCGGCGCGCGTCGTGGACGTGACCCGCGGGGTGGTCCGTCTCCAGACCGGCTACGTCTACCACTACGCCTTCGTCATGCTCATCGGCGTCGCCGGCCTGATCAGCTGGTACCTGATGTCCGGCCTGCCCAAGGGTGCACACTGACATGCTCGGCCTCGGCATCCTCTCCGGCCTGCTGATCGTGCCGCTCTGCGGCGCGGCCTTCATCCTCACGCTGAACGGCGACGAGGAGTCGGTCGCGCGCAACAGCCGCTGGGCCGCGCTCGCCACCACGATCGTCACCTTCCTGCTCTCCCTGGTGGCGTGGAGCCGCTACGACACCGCCTCGTCGAGCTTCCAGCTCGTGGAGAGCCACGCGTGGCTCACCGAGACGATCCGGTTCAAGCTCGGCGTCGACGGCTTCTCGATGCCGCTGATCCTGCTGACCACGTTCCTGATGCCGTTCTGCATCGGCGCCTCGTGGCACTCGATCCACTTCCGGGTGAAGGAGTACTTCGTCGCCTTCCTCGTCCTCGAGACGACGATGATCGGCGTCTTCGCCGCCCTCGATCTGGTGCTGTTCTACCTGTTCTTCGAGGCCGGCCTGATCCCGATGTTCCTGATCATCGGCATCTGGGGCGGCGCGCGCCGGGTCTACGCCAGCTTCAAGTTCTTCCTCTACACCCTGCTCGGCTCGGTGCTGATGCTGCTCGCCGTGATGGCGATGTACTGGCAGGCCGGCACCACCGACATCCCGACCCTGCTGCAGTACCGCTTCCCGGTGCAGATGCAGACCTGGCTGTGGCTCGCCTTCTTCGCCTCCTTCGCGGTGAAGATGCCGATGTGGCCGGTCCACACCTGGCTGCCCGACGCCCACGTGGAGGCGCCCACCGCCGGCTCGGTGATCCTGGCGGGCATCCTCCTGAAGATGGGCGGCTACGGCTTCATCCGGATCTCGCTGCCGATGCTGCCGGTGGCGAGCCACGACTTCGCGCCCTTCGTGTTCGCGCTGTCGGTGATCGCGATCATCTTCACGTCACTCACCGCGATGATGCAGACCGACATCAAGAAGCTGATCGCCTACTCGTCGGTGGCCCATATGGGCTTCGTGACGCTGGGGCTGTTCACCCTGAACGAGCAGGGCATCCAGGGCGCGCTGTTCCTGATGATCTCCCACGGCATCGTGTCGGGGGCGCTCTTCCTCTGCGTCGGCGTCGTCTACGACCGGATGCACACCCGCGAGATCTCGGCCTATGGCGGCCTCGTGAAGCGGATGCCGCTCTACGCCGTGGCCATGATGGTGTTCACGATGGCCAATGTCGGCCTGCCGGGCACCTCGGGCTTCGTCGGCGAGTTCCTGGCCATGCTCGGCGCCTTCAAGGCGAACCCGAACGTGGCGTTCTTCTCGACCTTCGGCATCATCCTGTCGGCGGCCTACGCCCTGTGGCTCTACGCCCGGGTGATCTACGGGAAGCTGGAGAAGCCGAATCTCCAGGGCATCCTGGATCTCGACACCCGCGAGAAGATCATCCTGGCGCCGCTGGTCGTCCTGACGATCTACTACGGCGTTCACCCGGCCCCCGTGCTCGACGTGTTCGCGCCCTCGACCGACGCGCTGATGGCGAGCATCAAGACCGCGCTCTCGAACACCCAGACGGCCGCCGCGGCGCTGCCGATCCCGCGCTGAGGCGGACACCATGACAACCGTCCACTCCGTCCTGCCCTCGCTGGCGCCGCTCATGCCCGAGCTGATCCTCGGCGTCGGCGTCATGGGCCTGATCCTCTACGGCGCGTGGCGCGGCGACCGCTCCGCCGAGACCGTGAGCATCGGCGCCCTCGCCCTGCTCCTCGTCGCCCTGTCGGTGGTGATCTCGCAGCCGGTGCACGGCCGGGTCACGACCCTGTCGGGCGCGTTCGTGTCCGATTCCTTCGCCAAGGTGATGAAGTCGCTGGTGCTGCTCGGATCCGCGGCGACGATCCTGCTGGCGCACGACTTCTTCAAGCGCGAGCGCATCGACCGGTTCGAGTTCCCGGTCCTGATCGTGCTCTGCACCATCGGCATGATGGTCATGGTCTCGGCCAACGACCTGATCGCGCTCTACCTGGGCCTGGAGCTGCAGTCGCTCGCCGCCTACGTGATCGCCGCCTTCCACCGCGACGACGTGAAGTCCACCGAGGCCGGCCTCAAGTACTTCGTGCTCGGCGCGCTCTCCTCCGGCATGCTGCTCTACGGCGCCTCGCTGGTCTACGGCTTCACCGGCACCGTCTCGTTCCCCGGCATCGTCTCGGCGCTCAACGAGAATGCCGGGTTCGGCATCGTGCTGGGCATCGTGTTCCTGGCGGCCGGCGTGTGCTTCAAGCTGGCGGCCGTGCCGTTCCACATGTGGACGCCCGACGTCTACGAGGGCTCGCCGACCCCGGTGACGGCCTTCTTCGCCTCGGCGCCCAAGATGGCCGCCGTGGCGATGACCGTGCGGGTGTTCATCGGCGCGATGCCGGACGTGACGGCGATCTGGCAGCAGATCTTCATCTTCGTCTCGATCGCGTCGATGGCGCTCGGCTCGTTCGCGGCGATCGGGCAGACCTCGATCAAGCGCCTGATGGCCTACTCGTCGATCGGCAATATCGGCTACGCGCTGATCGGCCTGGCCTCCGGCTCGGAGGAGGGGATCAGCGGGCTCGTCACCTACATGATCATCTACCTCGCGATGACGCTCGGCACCTTCGCGATCATCCTGTCGCTCCGGCGCCGGGACGTGATGTTCGAGAAGATCGAGGACCTGTCGGGCCTGTCGCGGACCCATCCGTGGCTCGCCTTCTGCCTCGCCGCGATGATGTTCTCGCTGGCCGGCATCCCGCCGCTCGCCGGGTTCTTCGCGAAGTTCTACGTCTTCGCCGCCGCCATCAAGGCGGGTCTCGTGACGCTGGCGGTGATCGGCGTGGTGACCAGCGTGGTGGGCGCCTACTACTACCTGCGCGTCGTGCGGATCATGTACTTCGACGAGCCGAAGGAGCCGTACGAGGCGATGGCCCCGGGCCTGCGCATCGTGCTCGCCCTGTCGAGCGTCGTGGTGGTGCTGTTCTTCCTGCTGCCCGGGCCGCTGGTCGGCGCCGCCGGCCGGGCCGCGAAGTCGCTGTTCTAGGACGGCCTTGACCTACCGACTCGGGCCCTCGGCGCGCGCCGAGGGCCACCGCCTGCACGTCCACGACACCCTCGGCTCCACCAACACGGAGGCCGTGGCGCGCGCGCGCGCCGGCGAGACAGGCCCGCTCTGGGTGGTGACGCACCGCCAGGAGGCGGGCCGCGGTCGGCGGGGCAACAGCTGGTCCTCGCTCCCCGGCAACCTCGCGGCGAGCGTGCTCTGGCCGGTCGCCGGGGTCGCGCCGGACCACCTCGCCGAGTTGGGCTTCGTGGCCGGCCTCGCCCTGATCGAGGCGCTGGAGGCGGCCTGCGGCACCCTGCCGGATACCGGATCCGGCGCCGGGGCCCGATCTTTTCAGCTCAAATGGCCGAACGACGTGCTGCTCGGCGGGGCGAAGCTCGCCGGCCTGCTCCTGGAGGCGGAGACGCTCCCGGGCGGGCGGCGCGCCGCGGTCATCGGCTTCGGCGTGAACGTCGCGGCGGCGCCGGAGGGCTTCGGGGCGGCGAGCCTGGCGGCGGCGGGTTACGCGTGCGGCGCCGAGGCGCTACTGGAACATCTCTCGGACCGGGTGGCCGCGCGGGCGCGCGCCTGGGACCGGGGACGGAATTTCGCTGACCTGCGCGCGGCCTGGCTCGCGCGGGCCGCGGGTCTCGGATCGGAGATCGCGGTGCACAGCGGCGGTCACATCCTGCGGGGCGTGTTCGAGACGATCGACGAGGGGGGGCGGCTCGTGATCCTCGCCCCCGACGGGAACCGGCATACCGTGACGGCGGGCGAGGTGCATTTCGGATCGGCCGCGACGGCGGCCTGAGTTTGGACGACGACAGATGGTTAAGGGACAGGAGGAGCTGGTCTTCCTGCCGCTCGGCGGCGTGGGCGAGATCGGGATGAACGCGGCACTCTACGGGTTCGGCCCGGAGAAGGGCCGGAAGTGGATCATGGTCGATTGCGGCATGGGCTTCGCCGGCGAGGAGCAGATGCCGGGCGTCGACCTGATGTTCCCCGACCTCTCCTTCATCGAGGAGCGGCGCAAGGACCTGCTGGGGATCTTCATCACCCACGCGCACGAGGACCATATCGGGGCGATCTCGGAGCTGTGGCCCCGGCTCAAGGCGCCGGTCTACGCGACCCGCTTCGCCAAGAACCTGCTGGAGACCCGGCGCCTGTCCGAGCCCGGCGCCCCGAAGGTCGAGCTGCGGGAGGTGAAGCCCGGGCGGCGCGTGACCGTCGGGCCGTTCGAGCTCGAGTACGTGCCGGTCTCGCACTCCATCCCGGAATCGAACGCCATCGCCATCCGCACCGCGGCGGGCCTCGTCCTCCACACTGGCGACTGGAAGATCGACCCGACCCCGGTGGCCGGCTCGGTGACGTCGCCGGAGGCGTTCACGGCGCTCGGGGACGAGGGCGTCCTCGCCATCGTCTGCGACTCGACCAACGTCGTGCGCGAGGGCTTCTCGCCGAGCGAGAAGACCGTCGCCGAGACGCTGAAGACGCTGATCGCGGACGCGCCGCACCGGGTCGCCGTGACGACCTTCGCGTCCAACGTGGCGCGCATCCGCGCGGTCGCCGAGGCGGCGGCCGCCTGCGGGCGGGAGGTCATCGCGGTCGGCCGCGCCATGGACCGGGTGATCGACGTGGCCCGCGAGTGCGGCTACCTCGACGGCCTGCCCGAGTTCCGCCGCTCCGATTCGTGGAAGAGCCTGCCGCGGGAGCGCGTCGTCGCGCTGCTCACCGGCTCACAGGGCGAGCCGCGGGCGGCGCTCGCCCGCGTCTCCCGCCGCGACCACCCGGATATCAGCCTCACCGCCGGTGACCAGGTGATCTTCTCCTCGCGCGCCATCCCGGGCAACGAGCGCGATGTCGGCTCGATCATCAACGACCTGATCGAGCAGGGCGTCGAGGTGATCACCGACCGCACCGACCTCGTCCACGTCTCCGGCCACCCGCGCCGGGACGAGATGGTCGAGATGTACCGGTGGACCCGCCCGGGCACCGCGATCCCGGTCCACGGCGAGGCCCTGCACCTCGACGAGCACGCCCGCTTCGCGCGGGCGCAGGGCGTGCAGAACGTGGTCAAGGCCCGCAACGGCAGCCTGATCCGTCTGAGCCCCGGCAAGCCCGAGGTGATCGACCACGTGAAGGCCGGCCGCCTGTTCAAGGACGGCGACGTCCTGATCGACGAGAAGGACCGGGCGATCCCGGAGCGGCGCAAGCTGATGCAGGCCGGCCTGGTCTCGGTGGCGATCGCTATCGACGAGGACGGCGTCGTGCTCGGCGAGCCGGCGGTGGACATCATCGGCCTGCCGAACCGCGGCCGGTCCGGCGAGCCGCTGATCGAGACCGTGGTGGACGCGGTCTCCCGCACCCTGTCGGGGATGTCGCGGGGCAAGCTCAAGGACTCGGAGAGCGTCGAGAAGACGGTCGACCGGGCGGTGCGCACCGCGGTCAACGAGGTGTGGGGCAAGAAGCCGGCCTGCCACGTGCAGGTGGTGGAGGTGTGAAGCTGGCTGCCGATAGCGGTTGGCTGTAATCTAGACGGAGCCGAAGCAGCCGATCATCCGATCGGCTGCCGGACAGGGCCCGGGTTCCCTCTCGCGCACGGGAGAGGGACAGGGTGAGGGGGACAGGTTCTGCCGGAGAGGGCTCGTCCCTCACCCCAACCCTCTGCCGCACGGGAGAGGGGGCCGGTCGCGTCCGCGCGTACGGGCGGAGCCTTCCCCGCGAACGAACGAAGCTCCCGGACAGGGGGCCAGAATGCCGGGGAGGAAACATCATGATCGGCCGTCTCAACCACGTGGCCATCGCCGTGCAGGATCTCGACGCCGCCTGCGCGGTCTACCGCGACACGCTGGGCGCGACGATCACCGCGCCCCTGCCGCAGCCCGAGCACGGCGTCACCGTCGTGTTCGTCGAGCTGCCGAACAGCAAGATCGAGCTGATGTCCCCTCTGGGCGAGGGCTCGCCGATCGAGTCCTTCGTGGCCCGCAACCCGGGCGGCGGCATCCACCACGTCTGCTACGAGGTCGACGACATCCTGGCCGCCCGCGACCAGCTCAAGGCGCAGGGCGCCCGGGTGCTCGGCACCGGTGAGCCGCGGATCGGCGCGCACGGCAAGCCGGTCCTGTTCCTGCACCCCAAGGACTTCCTCGGCACCCTGGTCGAGCTGGAGCAGGTGTGAGCCGGATGATGAACGCACTGGCCCGCTCGACGCCGGTGACCCTGGCGGCGATCACCGTCCTGATCGCCGCCTTCGTGGCGGCGGCGGTGAGCCTGTTCAAGCTGACGGTGGGCGGGGCGATCGCCCTCTACTTCGTGGTCTGGTGGACGCTGCTCTTCGCGGTCCTGCCCCTGCGCAACCAGCCGGAGACGCGGCCCAGCCACGTGGTTCCGGGCCAGGATCCCGGCGCGCCGGCAGCGCCGCGACTGCGCGAGAAGGCGATCTGGACGACGCTGGTCGCGGGCGCCGCCTTCCTGATCGCCCTGGCGGTGTTCCCGCTGACCGGACTTTAGGACGGCTCTGAGCGGCGATCCGGGAGACGCCCCGCGTCGGGTCACGGCCCGGGAAACCAGATGGGCGCGGGCCCTCCCGGTGGTCCGACACGGCCGCGCCGACCGGACCCAAGAATAAAAAAAGCAAGGCCCGAGGCCTTGCTTTCAAGCTTCACTGGCTCGACCTTGAAATATCCCTCGCATTGGCTGCGGGGCGGTCGCTTTTCCTCCCGAGACTCGGACCTTGCGCCACCTCTTCCGGGCGTCGCAAACATCGCCGGACGCTTATAGGAACAACAATTCGTGTTGTCACCGGGTCTGCGAGAAAAATCTGCGCTTTCTTGCCGGCAAATGGGCATACCGCTTTCCGCCTAGGCAGCGGCCTCAGCGCGGCCGGGCCGCCGCCTCCGGTTCGCCGCGATTACGCCCCGCCGTGGTCGCGCAGTGCTTGTAATTTGCGTCTCCGGCGTGTTGTGTGCCGGCGCGCCGCGGCTCCTCCCGGCCGATCCTCTTCCAAGACTCTGACGACATGCGTCTCTCCCGCTATTTCATGCCGACCTTGCGCGAGACGCCCAAGGAAGCCGAGATCGTCTCGCACCGGCTGATGCTGCGCGCCGGCCTAGTCCGCCAGGAAGCCGCCGGCATCTACGCCTGGTTGCCGCTGGGCCTGCGGGTTCTGGAGCGCGTCTGCGCGGTGATCCGGCGGGAGCAGGACCGGTCCGGCGCCGTCGAGATCCTGATGCCGACGGTGCAGTCCGCCGAGCTGTGGCGGGAATCCGGCCGCTACGACGCCTACGGCAAGGAGATGCTGCGCCTGAAGGACCGGCACGACCGCGAGATGCTCTACGGCCCCACAGCCGAGGAGATGGTCACCGAGATCTTCCGGGCGAGCGTGCGCTCCTACAAGGACCTGCCCAAGAACCTCTACCAGATCTCGTGGAAGTTCCGCGACGAGGTGCGGCCGCGCTTCGGCACGATGCGCTCCCGCGAGTTCCTGATGAAGGACGCCTACTCGTTCGATTTCGACCAGGCCGGCGCGCGCCACGCCTACAACCGGATGTTCGTGGCGTACCTGCGGACCTTCGCGGGCCTCGGCCTGAAAGCGATCCCGATGCGCGCCGATACCGGCCCGATCGGCGGCGACCTGTCCCACGAGTTCATCATCCTGGCGAAGACCGGCGAGAGCGAGGTCTTCTGCGACAAGGCCTATCTCGACTTCGACATCCCGCCGGCGACCGTCGATTTCGACGACGTCGCCGCCCTCCAGGGCATCGTCGATGCCTGGACCTCGCACTACGCGGCCACCGAGGAGATGCACGAGCCGGCGGCCTTCGCGGAGGTCCCGGAGGACAACCGCATGGCGGCCCGCGGCATCGAGGTCGGGCACATCTTCTACTTCGGCACCAAGTATTCCGAGCCGATGGGCGCCAAGGTCGCCGGTCCGGACGGGATCGAGCGGCCGGTCCATATGGGCTCCTACGGCATCGGGCCGAGCCGGCTGGTCGCCGCCATCGTCGAGGCCAGCCACGACGAGGCCGGGATCATCTGGCCGGACTCGGTCGCGCCGTTCGACGTCGCCCTGATCAACCTCAAGGTCGGGGACGCGGCCACCGACGCCGCCTGCGCGCAGATCCAGTCCGACCTGGAGACCGCCGGCCTGTCGGTGCTCTACGACGACCGCGACGAGCGCCCCGGCGCGAAGTTCGCCACCGCCGACCTGATCGGCCTGCCCTGGCAGGTGATCGTCGGGCCCAAGGGCCTAGCGGAGGGCAAGGTCGAGCTGAAGCGGCGTGCCGGCGGCGAGCGCGAGAGCCTCGCGACCGTCGATCTGCTGGCACGCATCCGGCGCGTCTGAGGCGTGCCGATGGCCGCCTCAGCGAAGCTGGACCGGGTTCGGACCTTCGCGGCCTCGTTCGCGGCCTCGTTCCGCCAGGGCACCGCGCCCTTCGCGCCGTTCGAGTGGATCCTCGCCGGCCGCTACCTGCGCGCCCGGCGCCGGGGCGGCGGCGTCTCGGTGGTGGCGTTCTTCTCGGTGCTCGGCATCGCGCTCGGCGTCGCCACGCTGATCATCGTCCTGTCAGTGATGAACGGCTTCCGCGCGGAACTGCTGTCGAAGATCGTCGGCATCAACGGCCACCTGTTCGCGACGCCCATCGACCGGCCGTTCAACGACTGGACCGACCTGTCGGACCGGCTGTCGAAGGTGGCGGGCGTGCGCGCCGCGGTGCCGCTGGTCGAGGGCCAGGCCTTCGCCTCGTCGCAGTACGGCGGATCCGGCGTCATCATCCGCGGCGTGCGGGCGGCCGACCTCGACGCGCTGGCGGCCGTGTCCTCGGCGATCCGCGGCGGCACCCTCGAAGGTTTCGACGACGGCACCGGCGTGCTGATCGGGCGGCGGCTCGCCGACACGCTGGGCCTGCAGGCCGGCGACACGATCACGCTGGTCACGCCCAAGGGCTCGTCGACGCCCTTCGGGACGGCGCCGCGCACCAAGAGCTACACGGTCAAGGCGGTGTTCGAGGTCGGCATGACCGAGTTCGACCAGACCTTCGTGTTCATGCCGCTGGTCGAGGCCCAGGCGTTCTTCAACAAGGACGGCGACGTGAGCATGATCGAGATCTATGTCGACGATCCCGACCATGTCGGCGACATGCGCGAGCCCCTGGAGATGGCGGCCGAGCGCCCGATCCTGCTCACCGACTGGCGCCAGCGCAACCGGACCTTCTTCGGGGCCCTGGAGGTCGAGCGGAACGTCATGTTCCTGATCCTCAGCCTGATCGTCGTGGTGGCGACCCTCAACATCGTCTCCGGCCTGATCCTGCTGGTGCGCGACAAGTCGAGCGACATCGCGATCCTGCGCACCATGGGGGCGACGCCGGGCACGATCATGCGGGTGTTCCTGATCAACGGCGCGCTGATCGGCGTCGTCGGGACGCTCAGCGGGCTCGGCCTCGGCATCCTGATCACCCTCAACATCAAGCCGATCCAGCACGTGCTGTTTCCGGGCGCCTGGGACCCCACGGTGCGGTTCCTCGCCGAGATCCCGGCGCAGATGAACCCGAAGGAGATCACCGCCGTAGTGATCACCTCCCTGCTGCTGTCGCTCGCGGCGACGCTGTATCCCTCTTGGCGCGCCGCCCGGCTCGATCCGGTGCAGGCCCTCCGCTACGGCTGACGGGCCGCATCCGATGAGCGATTCGAGCCAGACCGCCGGCGACCAGCCGGTGCCGGCGCTGTTCTTCTCCCGCGTCGAGCGGCGCTACGCCCAGGCCGAGGGTGCCCTCGAGATCCTGCGCGGGGCCGACCTCGCGATCTGGCCGGGGGAGTTGGTCGCGCTGGTGGCGCCGTCGGGAGCCGGCAAGTCGACCCTGCTGCACCTCGCCGGCCTCTTGGAGCGGCCGGACGGGGGCGAGATCTATATCGGCGGTCAGCCCACGGCCGCGATGGCGGATTCCGAGCGCACGCGCCTGCGGCGCGAGGAGATGGGTTTCGTCTACCAGTTCCACCACCTCCTGCCGGAGTTCTCGGCGCTGGAGAACGTGGTGATGCCCCAGCTCATCCGCGGCCTGAAGGCCCCGGAGGCGAAGGCCCGCGCCACGGAACTCCTGAGCTTCCTCGGCCTCAAGGAGCGCCTGCCGCACCGTCCGGCGGAGCTGTCGGGAGGCGAGCAGCAGCGCGTCGCCATCGCCCGGGCGGTGGCCAACGGACCGCGGCTGCTGCTCGCCGACGAGCCGACCGGCAACCTCGATCCCGGGACGGCGGGCCACGTCTTCTCGATCCTGATGGCCCTGGTCCGCGCCTCGGGGCTCGCCGCCCTGGTCGCGACCCACAACCTGGAATTGGCCGCCCGCATGGATCGGCGGGTCACCATCCGGGACGGGCTGATCACGCAGCTCGACTGAGCGGGCCACCCGCTGAGCAGATCTCCCGTGTGCCGGCGCAGATATGGCACGCGCGGCGGCGCGCCCCTTGCACGCCGCGCCCCGGCAGCCTCGATCAACCACAGGGCGCATCGCTCCCGGCCCGCGACGCCAGCCGGACCGCAGACCTCCGAGCCCCGCAAGTGCACGCGCTCTTTAATCCGTTGCGCCGCGTGCGACGCGTCACGTCGCGGAAGACACCGGGCCCCTATCTTGTGATCACGCAAGACAAAACAGAGCCGAACAACCGGTCTGTACTGCGTTATCTCTGGAGCCTGACCATGAAGACCCGTATCGCCGCAGCCGTCACCGCACTTGTCCTTGGCGTTGCCCCGATCTCGTCCGCTCTGGCGGCGAACGGCGCCCGCTGGACGGGCCTCGCTCCCTACGAGGTCGAGACCACGGGCTCGCTCGGACTGGGGGTCCACGACAATCCCAACTACGTCGGCTGCCCGCTGAGCTCGGCCGCCGAGGGCAACGCCGACCAGCAGACCCGGCCGGTGAAGCAGTACGGCCAGACCTCCGGCGGCTACCGCTGCTGAGCCGACGCGAGGACGGATGAAGCTCAAGGCTCTCTCCTACGTCATGATCGGCGCCTTCGTGAGCGGCCTGCTCATGACGTTCGTCGGTTCGGCCACCGCGCTGCTCGGGCAGTAATCGAAAGGGCGCCGCTTCCGTCGGAGGGGGCGCCCCCCCCGCGTTCGGGCAGCCGGCGGGTCAGGACGCGCGGGACGGGCCGGGACCGGACTCGGCGGCCGTCAGCCGCTCGACGTAGTCGCAGGCGTCGAGGACGGCGTCGCGGCCGTCCGCCATCCGCGCCCGGGCCGCCGCGCAGGCCCGCGTCACCGCGGGGTCGGCGAGCAGCCGGCCGAGGACCCGCGCCGCCCGCGCGGGCCGGAAGGCGCGGCGGCTCAGGGTGGCGCCGAGATCCCGATCCTTCAGCCGCCGCCCCTCGTCGAAATGGTCGAAGGCCACGGGCACCACCAGCTGCGGGACGCCCGCGGCCAGCGCCTGCGCCACCGTGCCGACGCCGCCGTGGTGGACCAGCGCCGCGCTGCGCGGCAGCAGGGCGCTCAGGGGGGCGTAGGGCAGGTGGATGATCCCGGCCGGCAGCGGCTTCGGGATCTGCCCCCCCTGCGGGGCGAGCAGGACGCCGCGCCGGCCCATGCGCCGGCACAGCCGCACCGCAGTGTCGAAGAAGCCGGCGCCCTGGCGCATGGCCGAGCCGTAGGTGAACACGATCGGCGGGTCGCCCGCCTCGAGGAACGCTTCCAGCTCCGGCGGCATGGACGCCACGTCGCCGAACCGGTCGACCAGCGGGAAGCCGAGCTGCACCGCCTGGCCCGGCCAGTCGGCCTGGGGCTCCGCGTACCAGTCGGGGAACATCAGGAGCATGCCGGTCGGGCTGTTCCACCAGTGCCGCAGCCGGTAGACCGGATCGAGGCCGAGACGCGCCCGCAGGGCGTTCAGCGGCGGGAGGGTGAACGGGCCGACCGCCACCTTGTCGACGCCGAGATTCACGTAGGCTCGCAGGGCGGCCGGCAGGACGCGCGGCAGCGGCAGGCCCGGCAGGCGCGGCGGATCGTACCGGCTCTCGATCAGGAACGGCATGACGTGCAGCGTCGCGGTCGGCAGATCGTAGAGGTCCTGCGCGAGCCGCGCCCCCCAGCCCAGCGGCGAGGCGACCACCCGCAGGTCGATCCCCCGGGCGCGGGTCGCGCCGAGCCACAGGCAGGCCGGCTCGGCCACCCGCAGGGCGTAGTCGAACATCGGGCGGAACCCCTGCTGCGGGTGCCACAGATCCGGCTGGCGGATCACCGCCTCGTAATCGGCGACCGTGCCCAGGGGCTGGAAGGCGAGGCCGGCCCGGCGGGCCATCGCCTCGAACGGGGCCGGGGCCGCCAGCGAGACGCCGTGGCCGCGCTTCAGGAGCTCGTGCCCCAGCGCGATGAACGGAAGCACATCGCCGTGTGTGCCGACGGCCACGAGGGCGACGTCGAACCGTTCGACCGTCCGGTGCTCGGGAATGGCTTGCTCCTTCGAACTCCCCAGCCGGTGACGAGCTCGTCTTGAAGGCGGGGGCATGCCAGCCCGCCCGATCCGCATCAAGACACTTTTTACCCTGTCGAAGAAACGGGGCCGCCCTGTGACCCGCAGACCCTTTCCATAGAACAAAACATGAACATACTAGGGCCGGAACACAGGAGGCAGGTCGATGCTGAAGCGGGTGATCCTGACCGGAGTGGTCGAGTTCATGGCGTTCGGGATGCTGTTCGCGGCGGTGGGCGCCTGGGCGATAGCCTTGGCACCGGTTCGTTAGCCGGATTTTTCCGAAGACTGCCCGGTTCCGTCCGCGGACGGGTTATGCACAGGCGATCGCCCCGTAGGCGCCGATTGTCCACAGGGCTGGGCCGAACTGGTGCTTCCGGGGCACGACCGGTGGATATCGTCCGCCGGCGGCGCGGCGCACGTCGACTTGAGGCCGGCGAGCGGGGATGCTGCCCGACCCCGGAACAAGGTCGGCCATGCCACGCCAGCTCAAGGAGGTCGGATTCGTCCACCTCCACGTCCACTCGTCCTATTCCCTGCTCGAAGGGGCGCTGAAGGTCGGCTCCCTGATCAAGGCGGCGGTCGCCGACAGGCAGCCGGCCCTGGCCCTGACCGACACCAACAACCTGTTCGGCGCGCTGGAATTCTCCGAGAAGGCGGCCGGGGAGGGCGTCCAGCCGATCGCCGGCGTGCAGCTCTCGGTGGCGTTCGAGGCCGCGGACCCGCACCAGCGTCAGGCGCCGACCAGCCACGGCATCGTGCTCCTCGCCCAGGACGAGACCGGCTACGCCAATCTGCTGCGGCTGGCGAGCCGCGCCTATTTCGACACGGCCCTCGGCGAGGCGCCGCGCCTCGATGCCGGAGCGCTCGCGGGCGCCTCCGAGGGGCTGATCGCGCTCACCGGCGGGATGGCGGGCCCCCTCGACGCGGCCTTCCGGGCGGGCCGGCCGGAGCTCGCCCTCAACCGCCTGAAGCGCCTGAAGGAGACGTTCGGCGAGGACCGGCTCTACGTGGAGATCCAGCGCCACGGCCAGTCCGAGGAGGCGCGGATCGAGACCGCGCTCCTCGACCTCGCCGGTCGCCACGGCCTCGGGATCGTGGCGACGAACGAGCCCTACTTCGCCAAGCCCGACGACTACGACGCCCACGACGCGCTGCTCGCCATCGCGGAGGGCCGCCTCGTCTCGGACGAGCGCCGCCGCCGCCTGACACCGAGCCACGCCTTCAAGACCCGGGCCGAGATGGCCGAGCTGTTCCGCGACCTGCCGGACGCGCTCCAGGCGACGGTCGAGATCGCCATGCGCTGCGCCGTCCGTGCGCGGACCCGCAAGCCGATCCTGCCGAATTTCGGCGCCGTGGCGGCCGGCGAGACGCCGCCCATGGCGGAGGCCCTGGCGGAGGCCCTGGCGGAGGCGTCCGACGCGGGCGCGCGGGCGGTCTCGGCCGACGAGCCGACCGAGCTGCGCCGGCAGGCCGAGGCCGGGCTGGAGTTGCGCCTGAAGCAGCACGGCACGGCGCCGGGCTTCTCCGAGGAGGATTACCGCAAGCGCCTCGAGTTCGAGCTCGACGTCATCGTCAAGATGAAGTTCCCGGGCTACTTCCTGATCGTCTCCGACTTCATCAAGTGGGCCAAGGACCACGACATCCCGGTCGGTCCGGGCCGCGGCTCGGGCGCCGGCTCGCTGGTGGCGTGGTCGCTGCTCATCACCGACCTCGACCCGCTCCGGTTCGGCCTGCTGTTCGAGCGCTTCCTCAACCCCGAGCGCGTCTCGATGCCGGATTTCGACATCGACTTCTGCGTCGAGGGCCGGGAGCGGGTGATCCGCTACGTGCAGCAGCGCTACGGCGAGGGGCAGGTCGGGCAGATCATCACCTTCGGCACGCTGCTCGCCCGCGGCGTGCTGCGCGACGTCGGCCGCGTCCTGGAGATGCCCTACGGGCAGGTCGACAAGCTGACCAAGCTCGTGCCGCAGAACCCCGCCAACCCGGTGACGCTCGCCCAGGCCATCGAGGGCGAGCCCAAGCTCCAGCAGGCCATGGAGGAGGAGCCGATCGTCGGCCGCCTCATCGACATCTCCAAGAAGCTCGAGGGCCTGCACCGGCACGCCTCGACCCACGCCGCCGGCGTGGTGATCGGCGATCGGCCGCTCGAGGAGCTGGTCCCGCTCTACCGGGACCCGAAGACCGGCATGCGGGTCACCCAGTTCAACATGAAGTGGGTCGAGCAGGCGGGGCTGGTGAAGTTCGACTTCCTGGGCCTCAAGACCCTGACGATGCTGCGGTGCTGCACCGATCTGCTGAAGCAGCGCGGCATCGACATCGACCTCGCCTCGCTGCCGCTCGACGACCCGAACACCTACGGGCCGATGGGCCGGGGCGAGACGGTCGGCGTGTTCCAGGTGGAATCGGCCGGCATGCGCAAGGCGCTCTGCGAGATGCAGGCCGACCGGCTGGAGGACATCATCGCCCTGGTGGCGCTCTACCGGCCGGGCCCGATGGCCAACATCCCGGTCTACTGCGAGCGCAAGCTCGGCCGCGACGCCGGCAACGAGGCGTCCTGGTACCCGGATCCGAAGCTGGAGCCGATGCTGAAGGAGACCTTCGGCATCATCGTCTACCAGGAACAGGTGATGGAGATCGCCAAGGTGCTCGCCGGCTACTCGCTCGGCGAGGCCGACATGCTCCGGCGCGCCATGGGCAAGAAGATCCGCGCCGAGATGGACGCGCAGCGCGACCGGTTCCTCAAGGGCTGCACCGAGCGCGGGCTGACCAAGGCCAAGGCCAACGAGATCTTCGACCTGCTCGCCAAGTTCGCCGATTACGGCTTCAACAAGAGCCACGCGGCGGCCTACGCGCTGCTGACCTACCAGACCGCCTACCTGAAGGCGAACTTCCCGGTCGAGTTCCTGGCGGCCGCCATGACCCTCGACATCGACAACACCGACAAGCTGGCCGAATTCCGCCAGGACGCGCAGCGCCTGAAGATCACGGTCGAGCCGCCCTCGATCAACACCTCCGGCGAGGTCTTCGCGGTGCGCGACGGCAAGATCTTCTATGCGCTGGCCGCCATCAAGGGCGTCGGCCGCGAGGCGGTGCGGGCGCTGGTGGAGGCCCGCGGCGACCGGCCGTTCAAGGATCTCGCCTGCCTCGCCCGCCGGCTGAACCCGCGGATGATCAACAAGCGCACCCTGGAGAGCCTCGTCCAGGCCGGGGCGCTCGACTGCATCGAGCCCGACCGCGCGCGCGCCTTCGCGGCGGTGGAGCCGATGATGAAGCTCGCCGCCAGCGCGGCGGAGGCGGAATCGGCCGGCGTCACCGACATGTTCGGCGGCGTGGTGGCGGACGACGTGTCCCTGCGGATCCCGCCGCACGAGATCTGGCCGATGGCCGACACGCTCAAGCGCGAGTACGCGGCGATCGGCTTCTTCATCTCGGGCCATCCGCTCGACGAGTACGGCGACCTCTTGGACAAGCTGCGGGTGCAGAGCTGGACGGATTTCTGCCGCGCCGTGCGGGCCGGGACGTCGAGCGTCGGCCGCGTGGCGGCCTCGGTGCTCGACCGGGCGGAGCGGCGGACCAAGACCGGCAACAAGATGGGCATCGTCACCCTGTCGGACCGGACCGCGCATTTCGAGGCGATCATCTTCTCCGAGGGGCTCGGCCAGTACCGCGACATCCTGGAACCGGGCCGACCGCTGGTTCTGCAGCTCCAGGCGAACCTGGAGGGCGAGGACGTGCGCGCCCGCATCCTCACCGCGGAACCCCTCGACCAAGCGGTCGCCCGCCACCAGAAGGGCATCCGCATCCATCTGAGCGACCCGCGCGGCGTCGCGCCCGTGCAGCAGCGCCTGTCGATGCGGGGCGAGAGCGAGGTCTCGCTGATCCTCAAGCTCGACGGCGGCGAGCGCGAGGTGGAGATCCGGCTGCCGGGCAAGTTCCAGGCGAGCCCGGCGCTCGCCGGCCAGCTCCGGACCGTGCCCGGGGTGGTGCAGGTGGAGGTGAGCTGAGGGGCGGCTGATACCAAGCGCGTGTGGGTTCGGTTGGCCCGCGCCGTCTTCGCGAGCGGAGCGAAGCGATCCAGGGACGCGCCACGCTCGATGAGGGCGCGCGACACGGGGTTGCTTCGCTCCGCTCGCAAGGACGGGTGGGCTTTTGTGAGTTCTGTCGCCGGGAATTGTAGGTGCGTGCCCGTCGAGGCCCTCAGCTCGCCGCCGTCCCGCTGGCTGCCAGCACCACCGCCCGGCTCCCCACCGGCACGCGGGCGTACAGGTCGATGATGTCCTGGTTCAGGAACCGGACGCAGCCCGACGACACCATCGTGCCGATGGTCTGCGGCTCCGTGGTGCCGTGCAGGCGGTAGAGCGTGTCGCCTCCGTCCCGATAGAGGTAGAGCGCCCGCGGACCGAGCGGATTGCCGGCCCCGCCGGGCAGGCCGCCGGCATAGGGCCCGTAGCGCTCGGGCTCCCGCTTGATCATGGCCTGGGTCGGCGTCCAGCGCGGCCATTCGGCCTTGCGGGCGATGACGGCCGCGCCTCGGAAGTTGAACGCCTCATCGCGACCGACGCCCACGCCGTAGCGGATGGCGCGCCCGCCCTCGCGCACGAGGTAGGCGTAGCGCGCCGAAGGATCGACCACGATCGTGCCCGGCGGCTCGGCCGTGGCGTAGGCCACCTCCCGGCGCAGGAAGCGCGGGTCTATCGCGGACAGGTCCACCGCCGGCACGGGGAAGGGCTCGCCGTCGAGCGCGGCGTAGAGGGCCGTGTAGGCCGGGTCGACGGGCGGGCGCAGCGCGGCGACGGGGCGCGGCTCGCGGGTGACGCAGCCGGCGACGAGCAGGGGCGTGCCGGCGAGCAGGCTGCGGCGGGTCGGAAACATCGATGCTGCGCTCCAAGGTCTGGCGACGACGCACAGAACCGCCACGCGGCCGCCCCGTCCATCGGCTATGGGGTGATCGCACCCATAACCGGATGGCATCCATGGATCTGACGCTGGCCCTGCGCGCGTTCCTCCGGACCGTCGAGCGCGGCTCGATGACCGCGGCCGCGCGCGACCTCGCGGTGTCGCAGCCGGCGATCAGCAAGCATCTGCGCAATCTGGAGGCCCAGGTCGGCGCGCGGCTCCTCGAACGGTCCGCGCGGCTGGTGCGTCCGACCCAGCAGGGCCAGCGGCTCTACGCGGCCTGTCAGCCCGCGCTCGCCACGATCGACGCCGCCCTGGAAGATGCCCGCACCGAGGCTGGCCGCATCGAAGGCCGGCTGCGGCTGCACGCGCCCGCCTGCATCGGGGCGGCCCATCTGCACCGGATCGTGGCGGCGTTCCAGGCCGAGAATCCGCGGGTCACGGTCGATCTCGTGCTGGACAACCGGCTGATCGACCTCGTCTACGAGGATTACGACCTCGCGCTCCGCTACGGCCGGCCCCACGGGCAGGACGTCGTGACGCGGCGGCTCGGCTGGGTGCGCCGCATCCTGGTCGCCGCCCCGGCATACTTGGCGCGGGCCGGCGGCATCGACGCGCCCGGGCAGATCGCCGACCGGGCCCTCGTGACGACCACGTCGGCCCTGGACGACCGGAACACGCTCGTACTCCAGCACGGGCGCGAGACGCTGAGCCTCGCCGTCCGCCCGGCCCTGCGGACCAACAGCGCGGAGGTGCTGTTGGCCGAACTGCGCGCGGGACGGTACATGGGCCCGGTCCAGCACCTGCTGGTCGCCGAGGACTTGGCGGCCGGCCACCTCGTCCGCGTCCTGCCCGCGTACGAGGTGCGGTCGACGGACGCCTATCTGGTCTACCCTTCGGTCCGCCACATGCGCCCGGTCGTCCGCGCATTCACCGATTTCGCCGTGCCGCGCATCCGCGCCATCGAGGGGATCAGCCACGCCGGTTGACCAGCTCCGGTGCGCTGCGGCCGCGACGAACGGGCCGGGGTGGCCGACCGCCGCGATCGCGACCCTAGAACGGCGCCGCGAGGCAGCCGCTCAGGGCGCCCTTCAGCGCGGCGGCGTCGGCCTCCGCCACCGTGAACGTGGCCGTCAGGGTCGGGTCCTCGCCGCGCGGGCTCGCCTGCGTCCAGGTCAGCTTCGTCCCGGGCTGGACGAGGGCCAGGGCGACCCCGCGCAGCGGATCCTCGCCGCGGCGCGCGCCCGCCACCGTCAGCGTGAAGCCCGCATCGGCCCCGGTCGCGGCGCCGCGGACCGGCATGCGCACGGAGCGCACGCTGCCGGCGCTGGAGACCAGGAGGCCGGTCAGGGGCTTCTCGCTGTCGGCCCCTTCGAGGCCCGCGAAATCGAAGCGCGGCGCCAGTTCGGCGAAGCGCGGCACGGTCAGCGCCGCCGACAGGCCGGTGCCGCCCGGATCGCAGGCGACGTGCAGGGTCGCCGGCCGCTGGTCCGCCGCGAGGGTCGCGGTGCCGCTCAAGTCCGCGCTGCCGCCGGGCGCCCGGGCGCTGCCGGCGAGCAGGGGGGTCCGGCCGGTCAGGATGTCGGACAGGCTGTCGCCGCGGCTCAGCGGCCCGGCAAGCAGAGCAACGGCGGCGATGACGACCACCGCCAGGGCCACGCCGATCCGGAGCCGCATCCCATCCTCCGCCTGTGGACATCACGGGCCGGCGGCATAGACGATCGCGGCCGCATCGCAACCCTCCGTTCACCACGTCCGCAGGGAATCGTCCGCCGGCGCGCCCGCGTGCACTGCAGCAACTCGGTAAAAACCGATCGTTCCTATGCACCGACGCTCAACCTTGAGCGTCGCCATGCGCACGAAGATCCTGCTCGTCCTCACCCTCCTCGTCTACGTCACCACCGGCCGCGCCCCCGGCATCCGGGAGCCGCGCAATCCGGACGCGGAGCACGGCGGCGGGCGCCTCGTGGTCGCGACCAAGCGGGCCTGGATCTGAACCGCTGCCCGGTCGACGCGACCGTCCTCGCGAGCACGGCTGCACCGACGCGCTCGACAGGAGACGGTCTCACCCCCCGGGCGCGCAGGCCCTGAGGCGCGCGGCCACGAGGGCCTGGAGGCTCCAGAGGTGGCGGTCGCGGATGCCGAGGCGCTCGCAGGCCTCCACGGTCCGGAACAGGTACTCGGCGCTCGGCCCTTTGTGGCCGCAGGCCGCGGCGATCTTCTCGGCGATCTCGGAATCCGAGAGGCGTCCGGCGTAGCGGTCGCTGGCGCGGTTCGCCAGGAAGGTCAGGGCCGGGACGGTCCCGGCCTCGGTGGCGACCGGCAGCCAGCGGGCGACGTAGCCGCGGCCGCGCATCTCGCGGCGCCAGACCGGCATCAGCGCCTCGCGGATCTCCATGCCGGGCAGGCGGAAGGCCACGCCCCGGCACAGGCCGCCGCGGTCCAGCGCCAGGACGAAGCCCGGCCGTTCCGGCGTGCCGCGGAACCGCCGCTGGAGCAGGCAGAAGCGGCGGTGGAAGCCGCGCACCGTCCCGATCCGGCGCTCGGCCACCGGGAATTCCGGGTTCCACATCAGCGAGCCGTAGGCGAAGACCCAGAGGTCGCTGCCCTCGCGCCCGGCGACGATCGCGTCGAGCCCCGGGCGCAACTCGGCGTCCGACAGAACCTCGAGCGCGCTCGGGTCGTCGGGGATCGGGACGGAATGGGCGCGGGCGATCAGGTCGAGGCTGAGGTCGAGGGTGCGGACGGACGCGGCGGGCATAGGCCCTCAACGCCCGGGCCTCACGGCTTGTTGCCCAGCGCGTCGAGTTCGGGGAAGGGCCGGGTGCGGTGTCCGGTGCAGACCTCGTCGTCGTCGAGCACCGTGAGCCGGTCGTTGTCGTAGCGCAGCGCCACCCTCGGGCGCTCGGGCTTGCCGAAGGTCCGGCCGTACATCCGGCTCGACACGCAGTAGATCACCCGGCCGCCCTCGGCGATCGGCCCGGCGATCCGGCTGCCCGCGAACCGCACCGGCAGCAGCGAGACCGCGCCGAAATCGACCTGCCTCAGCGCCAGGGCGGCGATCCGCCGGAGGAGGGCCGGGGAGGGGTCGGCCTCGGCGGCGGGCTCGGCGGCGGGCTTCGGTGCGCGCGGCGCGGCCTGCGCGCCGGCGGCGAGGAGGACCAGCAGGGCGGCGAGGGCGGCGAGGGCGGCGCGGAGCGGCATCGGTCATCGCTATCCGGCCAAGGTTGCCCGAGGCTGGGACCGCGCGGGGCAGCGCCGGCGGCCGCGGCCCCCTATATGAGAGACAGGCGCGGAGCGCGCCTCTCACCCGATCCCTCACACGAAGACGCGACGTTCGATGCAGTGGACCGACGACGCCCTGGTGCTCGGCCTGCGCCGGCACGGGGAGACCGGCGTCATCCTCGAGGCCATGACCGAGGCCCACGGGCGCCATCTCGGCCTCGTGCACGGTGGGCGCTCGCGCCGGATGCAGCCCGTGCTGCAGGCCGGGAACCGGGTCCGCGTGACGTGGCGGGCGCGCCTCGACGAGGGTCTCGGCGCCTACGCGGTCGAGCCCCTGGACTCGCAGGTCTCGCGGCTGATCGGGTCGAGCCTCGCCCTCTACGGCATGAACCACATGGCCGCGCTTCTGCGGCTCCTCCCCGAGCGCGACCCGCATCCGGCGCTCTACGCGGCGGCGGGGATCCTGGTCGAGCACCTCGACGACCCCGCCATCGCCCCGCCCCTGATGGTGCGGTTCGAGCTGGCGATCCTGTCGGAACTCGGCTTCGGCCTCGACCTCACCGCCTGCGCGGCCACCGGCGGCAACGACGCCCTGGCCTACGTGTCGCCGAAGAGCGGCCGGGCGGTCAGCGCCTCGGCGGGCGAGCCCTACCGGGACCGCCTGCTGGCGCTCCCGACCTTCCTGCACGCGGGCGGATCCCCGGGTCCCGACGGCGTTGCCCAAGGGTTTACCTTGACGGGGTACTTCCTCGACCGGCACGTCTGGGGCCCCCGCGGCCTCGGGCCGCCCGAGGAGCGGGCGCGATTCGTTGCGCTCGGCCGCGAGGCCGGGTAATGTTCGTGTTCTGTTCTTAATGCCCCGTCGTCGTTCCGGGTGCCGAAGGCGCGCCCGGAATCCAGAACCACCGTCCGCGCGCACGCGCGGGACGTCGGCGGCTCTGGATTCCGGGTCCCGCTGCGCGGCCCCGGAATGACGGCGCGCGGTGAAGACGTTGTAGTGAGGAGCCGTCATGGGCCAGCCCTTCGAGCCGCCGTCCGGCGACGGGATCGAGAGCGTCGAGCTGAAATCCGCGCTGGAGGAGCGCTACCTCGCCTACGCGCTCTCCACGATCATGCACCGGGCCCTTCCGGATGCCCGCGACGGGTTGAAGCCCGTGCATCGGCGCATCCTGTACGGGATGCGGCTGCTGCGCCTCGACCCGACCACCGCGCACAAGAAGTGCGCCAAGATCGTCGGCGACGTGATGGGCGACTTCCATCCCCACGGCGACCAGGCGATCTACGACGCCCTGGTGCGGCTCAGC
Source organism: Methylobacterium sp. 285MFTsu5.1 (assembly GCF_000383455.1). NCBI lineage: Bacteria > Pseudomonadati > Pseudomonadota > Alphaproteobacteria > Hyphomicrobiales > Methylobacteriaceae > Methylobacterium > Methylobacterium sp. 285MFTsu5.1. The sequence continues at coordinate 93,051 of NZ_KB911273.1, forward strand.
CAGGACTTCGCCCAGCGCTACCCCCTGGTCGACGGCCAGGGCAATTTCGGCAACATCGACGGCGACGGTCCCGCGGCCTACCGCTACACCGAGGCGCGGCTCACCGAGGTCGCGCGCCTCCTGCTGGACGGGATCGACGAGGACACGGTCGACTTCCGCCCGTCCTACAACGGCGAGAAGGAGGAGCCGATCGTCCTGCCGGCGGCCTTCCCGAACCTGCTCGCCAACGGCAGCCAGGGCATCGCGGTCGGCATGGCGACCTCGATCCCGCCGCACAACGCCGCCGAGCTATGCGACGCGGCGCTCTACCTGATCAACCATCCCGAGGCGACCTCGGGGCAGCTCGCCAAGTTCGTCCAGGGGCCGGACTTCCCGACCGGCGGCATCCTCGTCGACTCGGCCGAGTCGATCGCCGAGGCCTACCGGACCGGGCGGGGCGCCTTCCGGGTCCGCGCCCGCTGGGCCAAGGAGGATCTCGGCCGCGGCACCTGGAACATCGTCGTCACCGAGATTCCCTACGGCATCCCGAAGGGCCGGCTGATCGAGAAGATGGCCGAGCTGCTGCAGGAGAAGAAGCTGCCGCTGCTGGCTGACGTGCGCGACGAGTCGGCCGAGGACGTGCGCGTGGTGCTGGAGCCGCGCTCGCGCACGGTCGACCCGGTGATCCTGATGGAATCGCTGTTCCGGCTCACGGAACTCGAGACCCGCATCCCGCTCAACCTCAACGTCCTGGTCGGCGGCCTCGTGCCGAAGGTGATCGGGCTCGCCGAGTGCCTGCGCGAGTGGGTCGACCACCGCCGCGTGGTCCTGCAGCGCCGCTCGCGCTACCGCCTCGGCCAGATCGACCGGCGCCTCGAGATCCTGGGCGGCCTGCTCATTGTCTACCTCGACCTCGACGAGGTGATCCGGATCATCCGCGAGGAGGACGAGCCGAAGGCCGCCCTCATGGCCCGGTTCGAGCTGACCGAGCTCCAGGCCAACGCGATCCTCGACACCCGGCTGCGCTCCCTGCGCAAGCTGGAGGAGATGGAGCTGAAGCGCGAGTTCGAGGCGCTGACCGCCGAGAAGGCCGAGATCGACGCCCTGCTCGCCTCCGAGCCGGCGCAGTGGAAGGCGATCCAGGCGCAGATCCGCGCGGTGAAGAAGACCTTCGGGCCCGAGACCAAGCTCGGCAAGCGCCGCACGACGCTGGCGAGCCCGCCGGATGTCGGCGGCATCGACTTCACGGCGGCCCTGGTCGAGCGCGAGCCGATCACCGTGATCGTCTCGACCAAGGGCTGGATCCGGGCGCTCAAGGGCCACGTCGCCGATCTCTCGGGCGTCGCGTTCAAGGGCGACGACACCCTGAAGATCGCCTTCCCGACCGAGACGACCCAGAAGATCCTGCTGCTCGCCACCAACGGCAAGGTGTTCACGCTCGAGGCCTCGAAGCTGCCGGGCGGCCGCGGCTTCGGCGACCCGGTCCGGCTGATGGCCGACCTCGACGACGGCACCGAGATCGTGGCGGCGCTGCCGTACCGGCCGGAGACCAAGCTGCTGATCGCCGGCTCGGACGGACGCGGCTTCGTGGCGCCCGCCGACGCGCTCGTGGCCAACACCCGCAAGGGCAAGAGCGTGCTCGGCCTCGACGGCGACGCCACGGCCGCCGTGCTGGTGCCGGCCGACGGCGATCACGTGGCGGTGGTGAACACCGAGAAGCTGCTGCTGGTCTTCCCGGTCTCCGAGGTGGCGGAGCTCGCCCGCGGCAAGGGGGTCCGGCTGCAGCGCTGCCGCAGCGGGACGCTGCTCGACGCGCACGTGTTCAAGCTCGCCGACGGCCTGCCCTGGCAGGACGGCTCGGCCGAGGGCCGGCTCGCGAACGCGTCGGTGCTGGAGAAGTGGCTCGGCCACCGCGCCGAGGTCGGGCTGATGATGGCGCGCAGCTTCCCGAAATTCGAGCGGTTCGGACGGTGAGGAGCCGCGGAGGGTGAAGGATTCCCGACCCACCACCTCATCCTGAGATGCCGGAGAGGAGTCGCCTCGGGGGGAGACCTCCGGTCAGCCGCGCAATCCCTGGAGCCCGCCTTCGAGGCGGCTCCGCCGCCCCTCGAGATGCGGGCGCGATTGGGAGTGTCTGGAACGGTTCCCGCGGTGCGGAGGGCCAGTCCTCAATGCGCCCGCTGGGCGAGCCAGAGCGCACCGAAGGCTAGCACGCCGCCGCCGATCGGAACCGCGAGCAGGAGAAGAAGCTGAGCTGTCGTCATGGGCGAAGGTTCCGCAATGCGCGCCTCACAGCCCAATGTATGGCGCCACTCATGATCCAGCAAACCACCATGGCGATGAGCACGGGCGCGAAGTGCGGACGATCCGACAGGGCAGTCGAGATGAACGGCGCGAAACCGCCGACGGCGAAGATCGCGACCGCGAGGCCGTTGGCGTAGGTGGCCGTGAACTTGATCCGCTCGTTCGCAACAAGCGTGTCGCGCGCTTCGCTGTCCGCTTCCGACATCGAACCTGAGCCCCCCGGCCGGCCGCAAGCTTAGCCGATATCGGCGATGCGGAACATGAACCTCTCGGTCGCCTCATCGCCCCGTCGCGGACGCTTCGTCCGCCGCCCAGAGGTGCTGCGCCGCGTAGGCCCGGAACGGGCGCCACGCCTCGGCCCGCGCCAGCAGCTCCGCAGGACTGGGACGCCCGGTGGCCCCCTCCAGCGCCCGCAGCAGCCCGACATCGCCCACCGGCAGGGCGTCCGGCAGCTTGAGCGCCCGCATGGCGATGTACTGCGCCGTCCAGGGACCGATCCCGCGGATCGCCGTGAAGCGCAGCACCGCGGCCTCGAGCGACTCCGCCGGGGCGAACAGGTCCGGATCGGCCAGCGCCGCCGCGGCCAGCGCCCGGATCGCCGCGCCGCGGGCCCGCGGCATGTTGAGCGCCAGGGCGACGTCCGCCTCGACCAGATCGGTCGGCGCGGGAAACACGTGGGTCAGACCGCCTGCCGGCTCCGCCAGCGGCGTCCCGAACGCCGCCACCAGCCTGCCCGCGAGCCCGATCGCGGCCGCCACCGAGACCTGCTGGCCGAGGATCGCCCGGCAGCCGGTCTCGAACGGGTCCCAGGCCCCCGGCAGGCGCAGACCCGGCCGCGCCGCGACGAGCGGGGCCAGGACGGGGTCCCCGCCGAGGCAGGCCGCGACGGCGGCCGGATCGGCGTCGCAGTCGAACAGGCGGCGCAGGCGTCCCGCGACGGCCTCTTCGTGCCCGGCCTCGACGCCGCGCAGCGCGACGTGCAGGCAATCCGCGCCCGGTGCCACCGTCAGGAGCCCGTGCCGCCCCGCGACGCTGATCGTGCGCGCGTAGGAAGCCGCGGGATCCGTCGTCTCGACGCCCGGGATCGCCCGCTTGGCGAGGAACGCGCGGATCGCCGGCCAGTCGTAGGGCGGCCGGACGGGCAGGCGGCGTTCGATCACCTCCGCGAACGCGAAGGGCGGCCTCTCGGCCGCCCCGCTCGACGCTTCCCGGGGCAGGTGGTCCCGCCTCAGCCGCGCTGGTCCACGGCCACGTAGTCGCGCTGGGCCGGACCGACGTAGAGCTGGCGCGGACGGCCGATCTTCTGCGACGGGTCCTCGATCATCTCGGCCCACTGGGCGATCCAGCCGACGGTGCGGGCCACCGCGAACAGCACGGTGAACATGTCGGTGGGGAAGCCCATCGCCTTGAGGGTGATGCCCGAGTAGAAGTCGATGTTCGGGTAGAGCTTCTTCTCGATGAAGTACTCGTCCTTGAGCGCGATCTGCTCCAGCTCCATGGCGACGTGGAGCAGCGGGTCGTCGGTCTTGCCGAGCTCCTTGAGCACCTGGTGCGTGGTGTTCTGCATGATCCGCGCGCGCGGGTCGTAGTTCTTGTAGACGCGGTGGCCGAAGCCCATCAGGCGGAACGGGTCGTTCTTGTCCTTGGCCTTGGCGACGTACTTGCTGACATTCTCGGGGGTGCCGATCTCCATCAGCATCTTGAGGGCCGCCTCGTTGGCGCCGCCATGGGCCGGGCCCCACAGGCAGGCGATGCCGGCCGCGATGCAGGCGAAGGGATTGGCGCCCGAGGAGCCGGCGAGCCGCACCGTCGAGGTCGAGGCGTTCTGCTCGTGGTCGGCGTGCAGGATGAAGATCTTGTCGAGCGCCCGGGCGAAGACCGGGTTCACCTCGTACTCCTCGCACGGCACCGCGTAGCACATGCGCAGGAAGTTCGACGTGTAGTCGAGATCGTTCTTCGGGTACACGAACGGCTGGCCGATCGAGTACTTGTAGGCCATCGCGGCGAGCGTCGGCATCTTGGCGATCATGCGGATCGACGCGATCAGCCGCTGGCTCTCGTCCGTGATGTCGGTGGAATCGTGGTAGAAGGCCGAGAGGGCGCCCACCGAGGCGACCATGACGGCCATCGGGTGCGCGTCGCGGCGGAAGCCGGTGAAGAACCGGTTCATCTGGTCGTGCACCATGGTGTGGCGCGTGACCCGGTACTCGAAATCGGCCCGCTGGGCGGCGGTCGGCAGGGCGCCGAACAGCATCAGGTAGCAGGTCTCGAGGAAGTCGCCCTTCTCGGCGAGCTGCTCGATCGGGTAGCCGCGGTAGAGCAGCACGCCCTCGTCACCGTCGATGTAGGTGATCTTCGACTCGCACGAGGCCGTCGAGGTGAAGCCCGGGTCGAAGGTGAAGGCGCCGGTCTGGGCGTAGAGCTTGCCGATATCGATCACGTCCGGCCCGATCGTGCCGGTTTTCACCGGCAGTTCGATCGACTTGCCGTCCACGGTGATGGTGCTGGGTGCGCTCATGGATCGTGGACCCTTCTCTGGCGACGTGGCGGATGCCGGCCTCGGGCTGCCCGAGTCGGTCCCGGGGGCCTGAGCACACGCATTATGCTGCGGGTGCTCACAGCCATGGGTTACCCAAACGGCAGTGCAGCAGCAACGGGGTCGGTGACAACCCGCCCCCGTCGCCAAGCGAATTCCGCCAACCGATTTCCACCCAACGCAATCCGGGTCGGGGCCGGCAGTTCCCTGTCCGCTCCCGGTCCGCGCGCGGCGGTCCCAGCGCCGCCTCGTCCCCGCCTCGTCCCTGCCCTCAGCCCGGCCTCAGCCCTGCGGCGCCTGATCCCCGAGGCGCGCCAGGGTTTCCTCCCGGCCGAGCACCGCCATCACGTCGAACAGGGGCGGGGAGGTGGTGCGGCCGGTGAGCGCCGCGCGCAGGGGCTGGGCCACCTGCCCGAGCTTGCAGCCGGCCGATTCCGCGTACTGCCGCACCGCGCCCTCGGTGGAGGTCGCGCTCCAGTCGGGCACAGCCTCGAGCACCGGCCGCACCCCGGCGAGGCGGCCGCACCCCTCGTCGGAGAGCAGGGCGCGGGCCTTGTCGTCGAGCGCCAGGGGCCGCTGGGCGTAGAGGTAGTAGGCGCTGTCGAGGAGCTCGATCAGCGTCTTGGCCCGCTCCTTCAGGCCCGGCATGGCCTGGACGAGCTTGTCCCTGAGGTCGGGCCGCAGCGGCGCCGACAAGCCGCGCTCCGGCCCGACGTTGGGCAGGATGGTCTCGATCGCCGCGACGAGGTCGGAATCGGCGCTGGTGCGGATGTAGAGGCCGTTGAGGTTGGCGAGCTTGGCGAAGTCGAACCGCGCCGCGGAGCGTCCGACCGCGCCGAGGTCGAAGGCCGCGACCATCTCGTCGGTGGAGAAGACCTCCTGGTCGCCGTGGCTCCAGCCGAGCCGCACGAGGTAGTTGCGCAGGGCCGCCGGCAGGTAGCCGAGATCGCGGTAGGCCTCGACGCCGAGCGCGCCGTGGCGCTTCGAGAGCTTGGCCCCGTCCGCTCCGTGGATCAGCGGGATATGCGCCATCCTCGGGATGTCCCATCCGAGGGCCGAGAAGATCTGGCTCTGGCGCGCCGCGTTGGTGAGGTGGTCGTCGCCGCGGATGATCTGCGTGACGCCCATGTCGTGGTCGTCGACCACGACGGCGAGCATGTAGGTCGGCGTCCCGTCCGAGCGCAGCAGGACGAGGTCGTCGAGGTCCTTGTTGGCCCAGGTCACGCGGCCCTGGACGGCGTCCTCGACCACGGTCTCGCCCTCGGTCGGCGCGCGCAGGCGGATCACCGGCTTGACCCCGGCGGGGGCCTCGGACGGGTCGCGGTCGCGCCAGCGGCCGTCGTAGCGCGGAGCGCGCCCCTCCGCGCGGGCGGTCTCGCGCATCTGCGTGAGCTCCTCGGCGGTGGCGTAGCAGTGATAGGCGCGGCCCGCGGCCAGCAGCTCCTCGGCGACCGCGCGGTGGCGCTCGGCGCGGGCGAACTGGAAGACCACGTCGCCGTCCCAGTCGAGGCCGAGCCAGGAGAGGCCGTCGAGGATCGCGTCGATCGCCCCCTTGGTGGAGCGCTCGCGGTCGGTGTCCTCGATGCGCAGCAGCATCGTGCCGCCGGTGTGGCGGGCGTAGAGCCAGTTGAACAAGGCCGTGCGGGCCCCGCCGATATGCAGGTAACCCGTGGGCGAGGGGGCGAAGCGCGTGACGACGGCTGAGGACATCGGTCCGGTATGTTCCGGGGCTGGTCGCGGACGGGGCGCGACGGACGGCGAAGGGGCGGCGGAGCGGCGAGGGGCTCGACAGGGCGCCCGTAGCACGAAGAACCCGCTGTAGCACGGGCCGGCGGATGCGTTAAGAATCGCCCGCAGAATCGCACGGCCCCGACGACAGGTCGCGCGGAGCGGGGCGGCGGCGATGCGGCGGATCGGCGCGAGGCGGGCGGACGGCGCGGTCGCGCTGATCGGCCCGCGCGCCCGAGCCCTTCCCGCCGCCCTCTTGGCCGCCCTCCCGGCCGCCCTCCCGGCGCTCCGCGACTGGGTCGTCGCCGGCCTCGCCCGCGAGGCCGAGCAGCGCCGGCTGTTCCCCTGGCTGGCGGTGGCCTTCGGCGGCGGGATCCTGGTCTACTTCGCGGCGGCCGACGGCGCGCCGAGCCTCGCCGCCCCCCTGATCGCGGCCGGCCTCGCGCTGGCGCCGGTCCCCGTCCTCGGCGCGCGGCCGGCGGCCCTGGCGGCGGCGCTCGCGGTGGCGGCCGCGTTCCTCGGCTTCGCGGCGGCGACCTGGCGGGTCTCGCAGGTCGCCGCACCGATCCTCACCCGCACCACGATCGGCCCGCTCGTCGGAACGGTCGAGGCCCTGGACGAGCGCGAGGTGGGCGCCCGGCTGGTGATCCGGGTGGAGAGCTTCGCCGGCCTCGCGCCGGAGGCGCGGCCCGCCCGGGTCCGGGTCTCGTTCCGGAAGACGCCGATCCCGCGTCCCGGGGACGGCGTCGCCGCCACGGCCCGGCTGCTTCCGCCCCCGGAGGCGGCCCGGCCCGGCGGCTACGACTTCGCCCGGGACGCCTATTTCCAGGGGATCGGCGCGGTGGGCTCGCTGATCGGCACCGTCACCGTCCGGGAACCGTCCGGGCCGCCGCCGCTGGGCCTGCGGCTCGCCGCTGCGCTCGACGCGGCGCGCAACGGGCTCACGCGCCGGATCGCGGAGGCCGCCGGCGGCCAGGCGGGTGCGGTGGCGGCGGCCCTGGTGACGGGCAAGCGCGGCCTCATCGGGCCGGCCACCAACGACGCGCTCCGCGCCGCCGGCATCTACCACGTGGTGTCGATCTCGGGCCTCCACATGGTGCTGGCCGCCGGCGTGGTGTTCTGGCTGGTGCGGGCGCTCCTCGCCGCGGTGCCGCTCTGCGCGCTGCTCTGGCCGATCAAGAAGATCGCGGCCGGCTTCGCCATGGTCGGCGTCACCGCCTACTGCGCCTTCTCGGGCTGGGACATCGCGGCCGAGCGCTCGCTGATCATGACCCTGATCATGCTCGGCGCGATCCTGGTGGACCGGCCGGCCCTGTCGATGCGCAACCTCGCCCTCGCGGCGCTGATCGCGCTCGCCCGGGAGCCGGAGGGCCTGCTCGGCCCGAGCTTCCAGATGTCCTTCGGCGCCGTGGCCGGGCTGATCGCCTGCGCGCGGCTGATCGACGGGCGGCTGCTCGTGCGCCCGGGGGCCGGGCGGATCGGGCGGCTCGTCGGGACCGGCCTGTCGGCGATCACCGGGACCCTGGCCACGACCCTGGTGGCGCAGGTCGCGACGGCCCCCTTCGCCACCTACCACTTCCAGACGGTCCAGCCCTTCGGCCTCGTCGGCAACGCCCTGACCCTGCCGCTCGTCTCCCTGGTGGTGATGCCGGCCGCGGTAATCGGCTGCCTCGCCTATCCCTTCGCCCTCGACCGGCCGGTCTGGTGGCTGATGGGGCAGGCGGTGGCCGGGATGCTGGCGATCTCGGACTGGATCGCCGGGTTCGAGCGGGCGGTCCTGGTGCTGCCGGCCTTCGGCGCCGGGGCGCTCGCCCTGCTGACCGCCGGCCTGCTGCTGGGGACGCTGCCGGCCTCGCGCCTGCGCTGGCTCGCCGTGCCGCCGGTCCTGCTCGGGCTCGTCCTCGCGGCCCGGCCCAACCACTACGACCTCTACGTCGACCGGCAGGGCGCGGGGGCCGCGGTGAGGGGCCCGGACGGGCGGCTCGCGGCCCTCGGCAGCCCTTCGGGCTTCGTCCTCGAGCAGTGGCTGAAGGCGGACGGCGACGGGCGGCGGTCCGCGGGGCTGATCGTCCGGTCCGGCAGCGGGCGCTGCGACCGGCTCGGCTGCACCGCCCGGCTGCCGGACGGGCGGGCGGTCGCCCTGGTCCGGGACCGGCGGGCCTTCCCGGAGGATTGCGCCCGCGCCGCGGTGCTGATCACGGGCCTCGCGGCGCCGCCGACCTGCACGGGGCCGCTGGTGATCGACCGGCGCGTCCTCGCCGCCCGCGGGGCCGTGGCCCTCCGGACCGACGGCGACGGCTTCGCCGCGCGCTACGCCCGGGACGACGGCCGCGCCGTGCCCTGGCGGCCGGCCGCCGGGCGCGGGCCGGGACCGCCGCGGCCGGTCACCGCGGAGCCGGGCGACCGCCCCGCGGAGGACGGGGTCGCCGCGACGCCGGAGGCCGACGCCGCGCCGGGCGGAGACCTCGCCCCCGGCGACGCGCCGGCCGAGCCGCTTCAGTAGCGGCGGACGAGGCTCACAAGGCGGCCCTGGATCCGGACCCGGTCGGGCCCGAGCACGCGGGTCTCGTAGGCCGGGTTGGCGGCCTCGAGGGCGATCGACGAGCCGCGGCGGCGCAGGCGCTTGAGCGTCGCCTCCTCGTCGTCGATCAGCGCCACGATGATGTCGCCGGTATTGGCCGTCTCCTGCTTGCGGATGACCACGAGGTCGCCGTCCAGGATGCCCGCCTCGACCATCGAGTCGCCGCGCACCTCGAGGGCGTAGTGCTCGCCGCCGGCCACGAAGTCCGGCGACAGGGTGATGGCGTGGCTCTGGTTCTGGATCGCCGAGACGGGGGTACCGGCCGCGATCCGGCCCATGACCGGGATCGAGATGGCGCGGCCGGACTCGTCGATCATCCGCGTGCTCGCCGGGGCCGGCGGCTGCTTGGACTTACCGCCCTCGACCACGCTCGGCGTGAAGCGGCGCGGCTCGGCGGGGGCCTGAGTCGCCGGAGCGGCCTGGGTCAGGCTCTCGGGGATCCGGATCACCTCGATGGCGCGCGCCCGATTCGGAAGGCGCCGGAGGAAGCCGCGCTCCTCGAGCGCCGTGATCAGCCGGTGGATGCCGGATTTCGACTTGAGATCGAGGGCATCCTTCATCTCGTCGAACGACGGCGGGACACCGCATTCCTGCATCCGGCTCTGGATGAATCGCAGGAGGTCCAGCTGCTTGCGCGTGAGCATCGACGGGGGACTCGCGGCTTGGCGGACCGCCACGTGACGGTCTCCGAAACAAATCACGAACAGGTTAAACGTTCCGCAAGTGTTCCGCAAGAGCGGCACCGCTCGGCTCGGCGCGCCGCGGGCGCGCCCGCGGGAGAAGGTCGAGAAACGCATTGACGGCGCAAGCGGAGCCGTTTCAATGCATCGCGGCGCCCCGCCGGGAAGGCGGCGGATCCGGGGTGCGGGCTGGGACCCTCTTGGAATGACGAGGATGCGACGACCCGCAGCTCTGCTGCCCCTCGGCCTCGCCGCCCTCGGCCTCGCCGGCTGCACCACCGGATTCTCCTACATCTCGCGGAACTACGTGGCGCTCACTCCCCAGGTCGTCACGATCGGCTGCAAGGAGCCCTACGAGGTCTACGACAACCGGCAGCTGCGCCGGATGCTGATCGTGTCCAACGCCCTGCGCGAGTATACCGGCTGCAACCTGAGCGAGGTCCGGATCGATCCGGAGCCGGGCGCCACCCGGGTGAAGCGCTTCCGCACCGCCGCCCGGGCCTATCTCGACGAGACCGTGCGCGAGGATTGCCGGATCACCGGCGAGACCGTGTTCGATCCGCTGAAGACCGAGTTCGCCTACGCCTGCGACGCGCCGATCGAGAAGCGCGGCACCGTGGTCCCCCGCCTGCCGGGCCGCAATCCGGGCCTCGGCGTGCGCTGACCGGCCGGCGGCGCGTCCTCAGGCGCCCGGCTTCGGGAAGGTCCGCTCCGCGGCGTCGCCGGCGGCGGCCAGCAGGGCGCGGGCGAAGGCCCGGGCCTCCGTCCGGTCGAGCACGATCGCGGCGGTGACCGGCGCACCGCCGAGGTCGGCGAGGGCGAGTTCCAGGCGCACCCCGTCGGGCACGGCGCTCGCCTGAAGGCTCCAGCCGGAGCCCCGGTCCGTGCTCTCCGCCATCGTGTTCCTCCCGCATGCCCGGCACGGCGCCGCGCGCCCACCGGAACGGCCAGGCCCGGGACCGCTCCCGGAGCCGCGCTCCGATCTTCCCTGCCTCGCCTGTCCGCGTTCCTCAAGGCCACAGGCCGCGCAGGGGTGGAGATGCGCGCCGTCGCGGATGCCGGCGGCCGCATCGCGGCGACGCGGGGCGGCACGGGTCCGCGCCCGCGCCGCAGCGCGGGCGAGGGCAGGGGCGGCCGGGATGGGAGCCGGCTTCGGGGCGATTGACGCGAGGCCGCCGATGATGTCTCCCGCGGGCTCCGATCAGGTGGAGTTCGAACATGCAAGAGATCTGGTTCCGCACGGGCGAGGCCACGGTGCTGGCGGCCGAGGGCCAGTACACCGACGCCATGCCGGAGGTGCTGATCGGCTCGGTGCGCGGCCCGGTCGGTCAGGCCTTCGCGTCGATGATGGGGCAGGTCCAGGGCCACACGCGGATGTTCGTGGTGCGCGACCTCAACCAGCTCGTGCGCCCGGCCACGATGATGACCACCAAGGTCACGATCCACACGGCCGAGTATGCCGAGCTCCTCGGCGGCGTGGTCCAGGCCGCCACCGGCGACGCGATCGTGGACTGCATCATCGAGGGCATCCTGCCGAAGGACGGGCTCGACGAGCTGTGCATGATCATCATGATCTGGCTCGATCAGCGCTGCGCCGAGGACGACAACCTCGACCAGAAGGACCTCTACCGGACCAACTACGAGGCCACGAAACTCGCCATCGCCCGCGCCCTCAAGGGCGAGCCCACGGTCGACGAGCTGATCGCCAACCGGAAGACCGTGAAGCACTACGCGCTCGACGGCGTGATCGAGTACTGAGCGGGCCCAGGCCACGCATCCTGCCGGCTCAGGTCCGCCTCAGCCCGGCGGGATACGCCCCACCGAGCACAGGGTGCGCATCGTGCTGCTGCCCGGGTCGGTGTAGCAGGACGCCGACCAGCCGTTCTGCTGGATGAACGACTTGCGCCGCTCCGCCAGCGCGGTCCGGTAGGCGGTGGCGATGATCGGCTCGACGGTCGCGGCCGGTTGGCCGATGAGGATCTCGGAGGCCACCGACAGGTCGCGGAAGAAGGTCGCCGAGGGGCTCGGCTCGGCGGAGGTCGCCTGCACGATCGGCTCGGCCCGGCAGGTCACGTCGAACTTGATCGGGCCGGCCACGCGGATGTCGATGCTGGGGCCGGCGCGCTTGCCGACCCGGCCGCCGATCGCGTCGGCGATCTGGCGGGTGAGGTCGTCGCAGCTGTCGGCCCGGGCGGCCTCCGCCAGGAGGGGCAGGGCCGCGCAGGCGGCGAGGAGGAGGCGCGGGACGGCGAAGCTCGACATCGCCGCACTCTACGCGCGGCGCGGGGCCTGTCGAGGGGCCTGTCGAGGGGCTGGTCGAGGGGCTGGTCGAAGTGCCGGCCTCAGTGGAAATCCCGGCTGGGGAACACGCGCCGGTCCGGGGGCACGCCGAAATCCGTGTTCTCGGGCGGCAGCTTCATGCCGGCCTCGCGCAGATCGCGCAGGGCAGCGGTGAGGTCGCGAAACCCCTCCGCCACGAGGTGGACCACCCCGTCCGCCCGCTGGATCCGGCCGCGCACGGCGAGGAACCGCGCCTGCATGGCGATCCGGCGGTTCGCCTCGAACACGGTCTTCCAGACGATCACGTTGGCGATACCGGTCTCGTCCTCCAGCGTCAGGAAGACCACGCCCTTGGCGGTGCCGGGCCGCTGGCGGATCAGCACGAGCCCTGCCACCGTGACCCGCGCCCCCTGGGGCAGCGCCGGATCGAGATGGGCCCGGGCCGGAATCGCGCCGATCCGGGCGAGCCGCCCCCGGAAGAACGCGACCGGGTGCCCCTGGAGCGACAGGCCGGTGGCGGCGTAATCCTCGGCCACGGCCTCGGACGGGGCCAGGGGCTGAAGGTCCACCGCCGGCTCGTGCCGGAACAGGCCGTCATCGGCGTGCCACGCGAAGAGCGGCAGGGGTGCGTCGAGAAGATGGGCGCGGCGCTCGCTCGCATCGGCCTTGGCGGCCTTGCGGGATGACGTCCCTTCCAGGGTGCGGACCATCCACAGGGCGGCGCGCCGGTCGAGGCCGAGCGAGCGGAACGCGTCCGCCTCCGCCAGCCGCTCCAGGGCGTTGCGGGGCAGGGCGAGGGACGCCTGCAGGCCCTCGATGCTGGCGTAGCCGTTGGCGCGCAGCCGCACGAGCCGGCGCATCGCGGCCTCGGGCAGGCCGCGCACGACGCGCAGACCGATCCGCACGGCGTGCAGCGCCGGATCCCCGGCCGGCTCCAGGGTGCAGTCCCAGTCGCTGGCGTTGACGCAGACGCCCCGCACCTCGACCCCGTGGGCCCGGGCGTCGCGCACCAGCTGGGCCGGCTGGTAGAAGCCCATGGGCTGGGCGTTGAGGATCGCGGCCAGGAAGACGTCGGGGTGCCGGCACTTCATCCAGGCCGAGGCGTAGACGAGGAGCGCGAAGCTCGCCGCGTGGCTCTCCGGGAAGCCGTAGGTCGAGAAGCCCCGGATCTGCGCGAAGCAGCGCTCGGCGAAGTCCTGCGGGTAGCCCCGGCGGGTCATGCCGCCCACGAACTTGTCCGCGAAGCCGCCGATCGACCCGACGTGGCGGAAGGTCGCCATCGCCCGGCGCAGCCCGTCGGCCTCGGCCGGGGTGAAGCCCGCCGCCGTGATGGCGATCTGCATGGCGTGCTCCTGGAACAGCGGCACGCCGTAGGTCTTCTGCAGGACCTCCTTCAGCTCGTCCGCCGGGCCGTGATCCGGGTGCGGGGCCGGGTACTCGACCGGGTCGATCCCGGAGCGTCGCCGCAGGTAGGGATGGACCATGTCGCCCTGGATCGGGCCGGGGCGCACGATCGCGACCTGCACCACGAGGTCGTAGAACTCCCTGGGCTTAAGGCGCGGCAGCATCGACATCTGCGCCCGGCTCTCGACCTGGAACACGCCGACGGAATCGGCCTTCGTCAGCATCGCGTAGGTCGCGGGATCGTCCTGCGGCAGGTCGGCCAGCGTCTCGTAGAAGGTGCCGTGATCCTTCTCCAAGAAATCGAGGCCGCGCTTGAGGCAGGTCAGCATGCCGAGCGCCAGCACGTCGACCTTCATCAGGCCGATCGCGTCGATGTCGTCCTTGTCCCACTCGATGAAGGTGCGGTCCGCCATGGCGCCGTTGCCCACCGGCACGGTCTCGTCGAGGCGGCCGCGGGTCAGCACGAAGCCGCCGACATGCTGCGACAGGTGGCGGGGGAAGCCGATCAGCTGGTGGGCGAGGTCGAGCGCCTGCCGGATCGCCGGGTTCTCCGGGTCGAGCCCGGCCTCGCGCACGTGCTGGTCCGGCATGCCGGTGCCCCAGGAGCCCCAGACCGTGTCGGCGATCGCCGCGGTCACGTCCTCGGTCAGGCCCAGGACCTTGCCGACCTCGCGGATCGCCATGCGGGGCCGGTAGTGGATCACCGTGGCGCAGAGGGCGGCGCGCTCCCGGCCGTAGCGGGCGTAGAGGTGCTGGATCACCTCCTCGCGGCGCTCGTGCTCGAAGTCGACGTCGATGTCAGGGGGCTCGCCGCGGTTCTCCGAGATGAAGCGGGCGAAGAGCAGCCGGTGCTTCGACGGGTCCACCGCGGTGATGCCGAGGCAGAAGCACACGGCGGAATTGGCCGCCGAGCCGCGGCCCTGGCAGAGGATGCCCCGGCCGCGAGCGAACTCGACCACGTCGAACAGGGTCAGGAAGTAGCGGGCGTATTTCATCTTGGCGATGAGCCGCAGCTCCTCGCGCAGCGTCGCCGCGACGCCGTCCGGGACCTCGCCGCCGTAGCGCCAGCGCGCCCGTTCCCAGGTCTTCTCCTCCAGGTATTCCTGCGGCGTGCGCCCGGGGGGCACCGGCTCGTCGGGATACTCGTAGTGCAGCTGCGACAGGTTGAACTCGCAGGCCTGCGCGATCTCGACGGTGCGGGCCAGCGCCTCCGGGTGGTCGGAGAACAGCCGCGCCATCTCGGCGGCGGGCTTCAGGTGGCGCTCGGCATTGGCCTCCAGCCGGTAGCCGGCGTCCTCGATCCGGCAGCCTTGGCGGATGCAGGTGACCACGTCCTGCAGCGGGCGTCGCTCGGGATGGTGGTAGAGCGCGTCCGAGACCGCGACCATCGGGGCGCCGGAGGCCGCGCCCAGCTCGGCGAGCAGCCCGAGGCGCCGCCGCTCGTCGCCGCGGCGCGTGTGGCTCGCCCCCAGAAAGGTCCGGCCCGGGGCGGCGGCGGCCAGCGCCTCCAGCCGCGCCCGGAACCCCTCCGGCAGGCGCCGGGCCGGCGGCATCGCGATGAACATCTGCCCCTCGGCGGCCTCCACCATCTCGGCGAAGGAGAAGCGGCACGCGCCCTTGCGGACGCGCCGGTTGCCCAGGGTGAGCAGCCGGCAGAGGCGCCCCCAGGCGCCCCGGTCCATCGGGTAGGTGACGGCTTCGAACCCCTCCTCGGTGACGAGGCGCACCCCCGGCAGGATCCGGATCGGTGTGCCTTCCTGGTCGAGCGCCAGCGCCGCCGCGTGCGCCCGGACCACGCCGGCCACGGTGTTGCGGTCGGCGATGCCGATGGCCGCGAGGCCGTAGGACGCCGCCTGCACGACGAAGTCCTGCGGATGGGAGGCGCCGTGCAGGAAGGAGAAGTTCGTGGTGACGGCGAGCTCGGCGTAGGCGGGGCCGCTCACGCGAAGAGCCCGTGGACGTACCACGCGGCCGGGCGATCAGGGGCGTGCGGGCCGTCGCGGTAGAGCCAGAGCCGGTGCCCGGCCTCGCACTCGATGCGGTAGTAATCGCGATCCGCGCCGGGCGCGCGCCACCATTCGGCGGCGATCCGCTCCGGCCCCTCGGCATGGGCGACGCGGTGGACCCGGGCGCGCCAGCGGAAGCGCCGGGGCGGCCCCTCCGGGACGGTCGAGAGCACGTCGAGGGCGGCCTCGCCGCGGGGGAAGATCACCAGGGGGCGGGGCGGGAGGTGGTCGGGCCAGGGGGACGCGCCGGTGCGCGCCTCCTCTTCCGCCGCTGGGTCGGAAGGCGCAGCCATCACGGTTGAACGCCGACGCTGAAGGAGCGCATCCGGCCCACGCTGCCGTTCGGGAGCGGGGGGCGGGAGAGGCGCCCGTGGCCGGCTGACGCCTCGATCGGTCGACGGTCCGTGCCCCATTCCGGCAACCCAGACCCGGTCCCGGTCGGCCCGCTCCGGCAGGTGGCTCGCCCGCGGCTCGAGCCGCAGGAGCGCCCGCCCGAGGCGCTGCGCCAGGGCGTCGGCCAGGAACCCGATCCCGTCGCCCGGGGCCGCCGCGCCGAGATCCGTCTGGCGGGCCGGCATGGGGCCGGTCACCGTCACGGCGAGCGCCACCGTCTCGAAGCCGAAGCCGGCGTCGAGGGCGGGGCCCAGCCGGTCGAGGCGCAGGGCGACGAGGGCCGCGACCCGCTCAGGATCGCGCTCGGGGCGGGACAGGCCGAGATCGATCACCCGCAGGGCGCCGTCGACCCGGTGCAGGCCGAGGCGCAGGGCGCAGGCGCCGAGCCCGTCCCGCTCCAGCCGCGGCGCGGTCTCCGCCATCAGGTCCCGGGCGGTCCGAACGATGTCCGACTGCCGCCCGATCGGGTCGAGGAAGCCGCGGGCGGCGGCGTAGGCGGCCGCCTCCGTCAGGGGCGCCAGCGGCTCGGGCCGGCGGCCCAGGGCTTGGTCGAGGCGCAGCAGCAGCGCCGCGCCGAAGCGGCGGGCGAGGGGCCCCCGGGGCAGGGCGTCGAGTTCGCCGATCCGGCGCAGGCCGAGCCGCTTCAGGCCCGCGACCGTGCCGGGATCGAGGCGCAGGGCGTCCACCGGGAGGGCCCGCAGGGCCTGCGAGGCCCCGCCCGGCGGCACCACGACCGGATCGGGCCCGCCCTGCCGCGCCAGCGCGAAGGCGGCGCCGGGCGTGTCGGCCAGCGCGATCCCCGCCGGTACGCGGCTCCGCGCGAGCCGGGCGGCCAAGTCCGCGACGAGGTTCGCCTCGCCGCCGCGCAGGTGGCTCGCGCCGGCGACGTCGATGTAGAGCCCGTCCGCCGCCTCGCCCGGCCCGAACGGGGCCACGTGGGGCGCGTAGCCGCTCGCCCAGCGGCACAGCCGCAGCAGGGCGTCCCGGTCGGCCTCCGGGTCGGCCGGGTAGACCTGGAGCGGCACGCCGATCCGCGCCCGGACCCGGCCGAGGGGCTCGCCGACCCGGAGGCCGAGGGCGCGGGCCTCCGGGTCGAGGGCCACGAGCCGCAGCCCGCCGGCCCCCTCGGCCGCCACCGCGAGGGGGCCGCGCTCAGGCGCGAGACCGGCCCGCCGCAGCCGCGTCACCGGCCAGTGGCTCAGGCAGATGCAGACGATGCGCGGCATGGTCCCACTCCAGAAGCCAGTCGCCGCCCCGCCCGTTGCGGCAGCGCTCGAGCCGCGCCCGCCAGCGCGGCCTGTCCAGGGTCCCGAACCGGTCCCGCGCCGCCGGCGCGGCGGCGATCCGCCAGCGCGTGGCGGCCCCGTTGGGCAGACCGGCCGGCGCCGGCCGCAGGATCAGCAGCAGCGGCGGCGCCGGCCCTTCCGCGGCGAGCTGCAGGCGCCGGCCCGGCTTCAGCGGCAGCCCGTCCCGCAGGAGGCCGATCAGGGCCGTGAGCGCCCGCGCGTGCAGGGCCGCCTCCAGGGCGCGGAACACCTCCGCGTCGCTGCCGGCTTCCAGCAGCAGCAGGCGGCCGGGGTCGAGGCCGAGGCCGGCGAGGCCGTGCCCGTAGGGCAGGGGCTCGCCGGGCGCGGCGGCGATCAGCGCTTCCCCCGGCTCCCGGGCGAGCTGGCGGGCGCAGAGCGCCAGGGCGAAGCCCAGGGCCGCGATCGCGTCCGCGGGCTCGGCCGGCGCGATCTCGTGGGGCGGCCCGAGGGCGAGACCGCCGCCCGGCAGGTGCGCGTCGAGATCCGGAACGCCCAGCGGCAGGACCGGGACCGGATCCCGGCCGCGATCCGGCGGCGCGAGGCGCGCCCGCAGGACCGCCAGCCGGGCCCGGGGATCGTCCCGCGCGATCGCCGCCTCGGTCTCGTCGGCAGGGTCCAGCCCCATCTCCATCGGCTCCGGTCATGCTGGACGATAGGAACATAACAGGAACATGCACAAACGGTTTCCGCGGGGTCCCGGAATCGCGCGTGGCGGCAGCGGCTTGGCCTGTGGACGGCTGTGGACGCCTGTGGAATCGGCCGCCCCCGCGGCGTCCGAGGTCGCGGTTGACCGCAATCGCAGGGCGAGACCAATGTCCGGACGCCGCGCGCGTGACGCGGCCGAACCGGACCGCGCATGCGCTCAGCCCTCAGCTCAGCCCTCACCCTGACGCTCCTGCTCGCCCTGCCGGGCGCGGCGCTCGGCCAGCAGGCGGATCCGCCGGGTGCCGCCGCCCCGGATCCGGCCGCGTCCGCCCCCGCGACGGGGCGGGCGCGCCCGGCCCGTCCGCGGGTCCGCCACGCGCAGGCCCCGAGCCAGCCGATCATGGTCTACGACGCGCGGATCGAGGCCGGCGACCTGAGGATCTCGGGCTCCGTGCGCAAGCCCGGCGCGATCGTGGTGCTGGACGACGACATCTCGATCCAGGCCGACCGGCGCGGCCGGTTCACCTTCCGGCTGCCCTACCGGCCCTCGACCTGCGTGGTGACGCTGAAGGCGGAGCCGGACGAGCGCGAGGCGGTCGTGGCGAACTGCGCGCCCGAGGGTCCGCCCGGACCGCCCGGTCCCCAGGGTGCGGCGGGACCGCCCGGCGAGACGGGGGCCAAGGGCGAGACCGGCCCCAAGGGGGATCAGGGCCTCAAGGGCGATACGGGTCCCCAGGGCGAGCCCGGCCCGAAGGGGGAGCCCGGTGCCACGGGCGCGGCCGGCCCGCAGGGCGCACCGGGCCCGAAGGGCGACACGGGAGCCTCGGGCCCGCCGGGCGCACCGGGCTCGCGGGGGCCGATCGGGCCGCAGGGCGGCCCGGGCCCGAAGGGCGAGGCCGCCAGCCTGCGGCCCGTGCGCAAGTCCGACTGCCCGGGAGGCTGCACGATCACCTGCGGGACCGGGGAGATGCTGGTCACGGCCCACTGCCTCAAGGGCGGCGCGCCGACCTACGACGGGGAGGGCGCCAGTTGCCCGGCGGAGGCGACCGGCATCGTCGGGTTCTGCACGCGGCCGTGAACCGGGCGGGTCAGCCGCCGCTCTCGCGCAGCCAGTCGAGCATCCCGGCGGCGGCCGACCGGCCGCCCGCGAAGGCGCCCTGGAGGAGGTAGCCGCCGGTCGGCGCCTCCCAGTCGAGCATCTCGCCGGCCAGGAACAGGCCGGGATGGGCGCGCAGCATGGACCGCCCGTCCAGCGCGTCGAGCCGGACGCCGCCCGCCGTCGAGATCGCCCGCTCGATCGGCGCGGAGGCGGTGAGGGTGATGGGCGCCGCCTTGATCAGCCCGGCGAGGGCCCCGGGCTCCGCCGGGAGGGCGGTGCCGGCCGCCTCGCGCAGCAGCCCCGCCGCCGCGGGCGCGAGGCCCGCGGCCTTGCGCAGCCGGGTCGCGGCCGAGTCGCCCGGCCGGGCGCCGCACAGGCGGCGGGCGAGGGCGTCCCGGGTCAGGTCCGGGCGGAGATCCACGACGAGCCGGGCGCTGCCCCCGGCCGCGATCGCCTCGCGCAGGGCGCGCGAGAGGGCGTAGACCGCCCCGCCCTCGAGGCCGGCCTCCGTGATCACGGCCTCGCCCCGCACCGTGGTGCCCGCGCAGGTGAGCGCCACCCGCTTCAGCGGCGCGCCGGAGAACCGCTCCCGGAACAGGTCGGACCACGCCGCCGCGAAGCCGGCATTGGCCGGACGCAGGGGCGACACCGCCACGCCGAGCCCCTCGAGGAGCGGCACCCAGCGCCCGTCCGAGCCGAGGCGCGGCCAGCTCGCCCCGCCCAGCGCCAGCAGGGTGGCGCGCGGCCGGATGTCCAGGGGACCGTCCGGGGTCTCGAAGCGCAGGCCCCCGGCGATCCCCGTGAGCCGGTGGCGGGTCCGGATCCGGACGCCGAGGCGGTCGAGCCGCGCCAGCCACGCCCGCAGCAGGGGCGAGGCCTTGAAGCTGCGCGGGAAGACGCGCCCGCTCGAGCCGACGAAGGTCGGCTCGCCGAGATCCCCGCACCACGCCCTGAGCGCGTCGGGCGGGAAGGCCGCGATCGCCGCGTCGAGGGCGCCGCGCGGATGGTAGCGGGCGAGGAACTCCGCCCGCGCCTCGCTGTGGGTGATGTTGAGGCCGCCGCGCCCGGCGATCAGCAGCTTGCGGGCGACCGACGGCATGCGCTCGTAGACCGTGACCGCGCGGCCAGCCTCGCCCAGCACCTCGGCCGCGGCGAGCCCGGCGGGCCCCCCGCCCACGATGGCGATTGCGTCCCTGTCATCCGGCATGGGGCGGGAGAGCGACAGCCCGGCCCCCTCTGTCAAGGGCGAAGGTCGGATCGGCGCCGGGCGCCATGGGCCGGCCTCCGGCGTTGCGCTAGGAAACGGACACGCCCGAACGCACGTTCTTCCCGATCCCGGGCGCCGCGGTTACCGGTGCACAGGCCCGCGACCGCGGCCCGCCCGCGCCCCCCTCATGCCGCCCCAGGCCCCGTCCGTCCCGGACGGTCGGCCGGCACGGTCCGGATCAGAGGCTCTCAGACACGTGGCCAGTCCCGTCGCCGTCACCGAGATCCAGCCGCAGGCCCAGGCGCGGCCCGCCCCGCAGGCCGCGCTCAGCCCCGGCGAGATCCGCGCCATCGTCTACGGGCTGATGACCGCGATGCTGCTCGCGGCCCTCGACCAGACCATCGTGGCGACCGCCATGCCGACCATCGGCCTCGACCTCGGCGACGCCGCGAACCTGCCCTGGATCGTCACCGCCTACCTGCTGGCCTCCACGGCGGTGACCCCGCTCTACGGCAAGCTCAGCGACATCCACGGCCGGCGGGTCATGCTGCTGATCGCCATCGCGACCTTCGTGGTCGGCTCGCTCGCCTGCGCGCTCGCGCCCACGATGGTGGCGCTGGCGCTCGCCCGGGGTCTCCAGGGTGTCGGCGGCGGCGGTCTGATCGCCCTGGCGCAGACCATCCTGGCCGACATCATGTCGCCCAAGGAGCGGGCGCGCTACCAGGTGGTGATCGCGGGCGTGTTCGTGACGGCCTCGGTGGCGGGGCCGCTGCTCGGCGGCCTCTTCGCCCAGCACCTGCACTGGTCCCTGATCTTCTGGATCAACCTGCCGATCGGCGTCCTCGCCTTCGCGCTCACCAACGCCAACCTCAAGCGCCTGCCCCGCCACGAGCGCCGCCACCGGCTGGACTATCCCGGCGCCGCCCTGATGGTGGCGGGCTCCGTCACCCTCCTGCTGGCCCTGAGCTGGGGCGGGGTGCGCTATCCCTGGGACTCGGCGCCGGTCCTCGCCCTCCTGGCCGGGGCGGCCGTGCTGGGCGGCGGCTTCGCGGCGCGGCTCGCCACGGCGGCCGAGCCGCTGATCCCCACGGAGGTGCTCAAGGACCGGGTGGTCTACAGCGCGACGCTGGCGGCGTGCTTCGCCATGGGCACCTTCATCGGGCTCACCATCTACGTGCCGATCTTCCTCGAAGGGGTGATCGGGCTCTCGGCGAGCGAGTCCGGAGTGGCCCTGGTGCCGCTGATGATCGGCACCGTCACGGGTGCGACCCTGTCGGGCCGGTCGATGCTCCATTTCCGGCACTACAAGCGCGTGCCCCTGGCGATGATGTGCGTCAGCCTCGCCTGCTGCGCCACCATCGCCTGGCAGGGCCGGGCGCTGCCCTTCTGGCTCATGGAGGTGCTGTTCGCGCTGCTCTCCATGGGGATCGGGACGATCCTGCCGCTCTCGACCATCTCGATCCAGAACGCGGTGGAGACGCACCAGCTCGGCATCGCCACCGCCGCGATGAACTTCTTCCGCTCCCTCGGCGGGGCGCTGATCGTGGCGGCCTTCGGCACGATCGTGCTCGGCGGCGCCGCGGGCGGGGCGGGGGGAGGGGCCCACGACGTGGAGAGCCTAATCCGCGGCGCGGACCCGGCCCAGCTCGCCCTAACCTTCCGCCACGTCTTCCTGGCCGCCTGCCTCGGCCTGCTCGGAGCCTTCACGTTCCTGGCGCTGATGGAGGAGCGGCCCCTGCGCGAGCGCACATCCCCCAAGATGGCCGCCGAGACGCCGGACGCCTCCGCCTGACGGCGGCGCGGAACCGGACGCGGTCCCTCACCCCGCGCGCGCTCCTGTTCCAGGACAGGAGGCCGCCCCGACGCGCGCGCCCGCGTCGCGGCGGGGCCACGGGGAGCGGACAGCGTCACCGGACCGCGCGCCGGCCGGGCGCTCTGCCCTTGATTCGCCCGGATCACCGCTTACGTCGGCCCCATCGGCTGCGGGCCCCTCTGGCGGGCGCTCCTCAGCGCCCGTGATGTCGGAGCCGATGCTTTCCATCTGGAATCAGCATCAGGTCCCCGCACATGATGGACGTCCTCACCGTCGAATGGCTCGGCAAGCCGTTGTGGATGTGGCTCGGGTTCCACGTCCTGATCGCCTGCCTGCTCGCCTTCGACCTCGGGCTCCTCCACCGCGACAAGGAGCACGAGATCGGCGTCCGGGAGAGCTTGGCTCTCACTGGCTTCTACCTCGCCCTCGGCCTCGCCTTCGGCGGCTGGATCTGGTGGTATCTCGGGCCGTCTTCCGCCGAGGAGTACGTCACCGGCCTCGTGGTCGAGAAGTCGCTGTCGATGGACAACGTCTTCGTCATCGCCATGATCCTCACGGCCCTGGGCATCCCGCGGGCGGCCCAGCACCGGGTTCTCCTCTGGGGCATCCTGGCGGCCGTGGTGCTGCGCGGGCTGATGATCGGGCTCGGCGCCGCCCTGGTGCACGAGGTGCACTGGGTGCTCTCCCTGTTCGCCGCCTTCCTGATCTACGCCGGCCTGAAGATCCTGCTCTCGGGCGACGAGGAGGAAGGCGACTTCCAGAACAGCGCCGTCGTGCGCTGGTTCAAGACGACCTTCCGGGTCACGCCCGACCTGCACGGCCAGCGCTTCACCGTGCGCAAGACCGACCCGAGGACCGGCAAGGTCGCCCTGTACTTCACCCCGCTGGCGCTCGCCCTGGTGCTGGTGAACGGCGCCGACGTGATCTTCGCGGTCGACAGCGTGCCGGCGATCTTCGCGATCACCACCGACACGTTCGTGGTCTACACCTCCAACATCTTCGCGATCCTGGGCCTGCGCGCCCTCTACTTCGCGCTCGCCGCGATGGTCGACCGGTTCGCCTACCTGAAGACGGCGCTGGCCTTCATCCTGATCTTCATCGGCGCCAAGATCGTGGTCGCTGACACGTTCGGGCTCATCCACGTGCAGCCCTGGGTCTCCCTGGTGGTGACCCTGACGCTGCTGGCGGCCGGCGTCTTCTACAGCCTCTGGCGGACCCGGACCGACGCGCCGGTCGCGCCGGCCCCGGAGGCCGGACACCCCCGCGAGGCCCGGGCCCACCGCGCCTGAGGGGGCCCGGCGGGCGCCTGGCCCTCAGGCCGGCGGCAGCGCCGCGATCAGGTCGCGCAGGGTGGTGATGGTGGAGGCGTCGGCCACGCCGTCCACCCGCGCCGGGCGGAAATGGCGCTGGAACGCGGTGACCACCGCGTGGGTGCGCGCGTCGAACAGACCGGTCACCGGCAGGTCGTAGCCGTAGAGCGCGAACATCGCCTGCAGCGCCTCGACGGGCTGGCCGGCATCGCCCCGCGCGAAGAACCGGCCGTCCTGGAGGCGCGCGGGGGGCACGCGGTGCCCCACCCCCGCCGCCGCCAGACGGTCCCACGGGAAGATCTCCCCCGGATCCTCCTTGCGCTCGGGCGCGACGTCGGAATGGGCGAGCACCCGCTCCGGCGGGATCGGCCAGCGGGCGAGGATGTCCCGGGCCAGCGCGATCACCGCCTCGACCTGGGGCTCCGGGTAGGGCGGCAGGCCGCCGGCATGGCCCGGGTTCACGATCTCGATCCCGATCGACCGGGAATTGACGTCGGTCTCGCCCTTCCAGGCGCCGGCGCCGGCGTGCCAGGCCCGGCGGGCCTCCGGCACCATCTGGACGATCCCGCCATCCTCGAACACGAGGTAGTGCGCCGAGACCTCGCTCAGCGGGTCGCGCAGGCGCGCGAGGGCGGCGGCCCCGCTGTCCATCCCGGTGTAGTGCAGGATCAGCATGTCGAGCGGCCCCGCGCGGCGGGCGCCGTGATTCGGCGAGGGCGCGACGCGGCGGGCGAGGGGGCTGTCGGGGGTCAGGCTCACCGCAGCCCGCGCTCCTGCGCGATCCGGTCATAGGCGGCGTTGATCGCGGCGAGCCGCCGCGTGGCGATGGCCACCGCCTCCGTCGGCAGGCCGCGGGCGAGCGCCCGGTCCGGGTGGTGCTCGGCCACCAGCGCCCGGTGGCGGGCCTTCACGGCGGCGTCGTCCGCCTCGCGGTCGAGCCCGAGGACGCCGTAGGGATCGTCCGGCAACCGCACGTGGCGGGCGGCGATGCGCCGGAACGCCGCCTCGTCGAAGCCGAAGATGCCCGAGACCGCGCGCAGGTAGCGCTCCTCGGCCTCGTGCAGCGCCCCGTCGGCGCCGGCGATCTGGAACAGGCCGTCGAGCACGTCCTCGAGGAGGGCCGGCTCGTCGCCGAAGGTGGTCGCCAGTTGCTGGGCGTAGGCCTCGAAGCCGTTCGTGGTTTTCTTGGCGAGGTCGAACAGGCGCTCGACGCCCGCCCGCGCGGACGGCTCCACCTGCACGACCCGGCCGAACGCCTCGACCTCCGAGGGCAGCACGACGCCGTCGGACTTGGCCATCTTGGCGGCGAGCGCCACGAGTCCGGTGGTGAACACGACGTCGCGCGGCGTCCGCCCGAAGGGCGCGCCGACGCGGTCGAGCAGGAAATGACCGGCGACCCCGCCGATCAGCGCCCCGAGGGGGCCGCCGATCGCGAGGCCGAATCCCGCGCCGCCGAGCTTGCCCCAGACGCCCTGAGTTTTGGTCGCCTGAGTCATGGGACGACCGGTCCCGGCGCTGATCCTCGGCTCGGCTCTGTCATCGGCGGCGGCGGGGTTCCGGCACCGGGACGGGCCCGGCCGAGCGACGGGATAGCCGCTCCGCACGCCGCGAGGAAGGGCCGGGACGCGCCCGGCCCTTCCCCTTCAGCTCAGCGGCAGTACACGTTGCCGTAGGCGTCGCGATAGGTGCCGTAGGGGCAGCGCGGCGCGGTCGAGGCGCCCACGATGGCGCCGCCGGCGCCGCCGATCGCGGCACCCGCCAGGGCACCGCCCGCGCGGCCGGTGGCCGCCGCGCCGATCGCGGCACCGGTCAGGGCGCCGAGGCCGGCGCCGCCCAGAGCCCGGTCCTCCGGGGTGTTGCAGCCGGCGAGCGAGAGGGCGGCGATGGTGGCGATGGCGGCGGCCGTCAGCTTCTTCATGGTCCCCAGAACTCCCTTGTGAATCCGGTCCGGCCGGTGGCCGTGATCGTTGCGGATCGGGTCGAGCTTAGCAGGAAAGGAATGTCGGCCATACGGCTAAGGTTCCATCGGCCGCGAGACGCGTTGCGAGACGAGTTGCGCCCGGTTCCCGTCTCGCCCTATGCCACGTTCGGAGGCGCTCCGGCCGCGGTGCCGCGACGCCCTATCCGGCACCACGCCCGGCACCAGTCCGGCACATGTCCGAGGGTCCCATGCCGACAGCCACCACGATCGTCCGCCGGGCCGCGGTCCGCGCCGACCGCGTCGCCGACACGGTGACCCTCGACCGCGCGGGCCGGGCTGCCGTCGCCGGATCCCTGGTCGCCGAGGGCGGCCTCGGCTTCGACGTCGCGCTCACCAAGGCCGCGGCGCTCGAGGACGGCGACGCCCTGCGCCTCGACGACGGCCGGCTCGTCGCGGTGCGGGCGGCCGCCGAGGATCTCCTGGAGGTGCGCGCCGAGAATCCGGCCCGCCTGCTGCGCCTGGCCTGGCAGCTCGGCGGCAGCCACGTGGACGCCGAGATCGGCGCGGACGTGCTCTACGTGCCGGCGACGCCCGCCGCGGCCGAGCTGGTGCGCGGGCAGGGCTGCGTCGCGACCCCGGTCTCCCGTGCCTTCCGTCCCGAGCAGGCCGCCCACGATCACAGCACCTGCGGGCACGATCACGGGCACGACCATCACGCCCACCATCATCACGACCACGGGAATGAGCACGGCCATGAGCACGGCCATGACCACGGGCATGACCACGCCCACGCGCACGATCATGGGCACAGCCACGATCACGGGCACGAGAAGCACGGCCACGATCATGCCCACGGTCACAGCCATGATCACGGCCATGATCACGAGCACGGGCACCAGAAGCACGGCCACGTGCACGGTCCCGGCTGCGGCTGCGGCCACGATCACTAGCGGTTGAGCCGGGCCCGATCGGGGATCCCGCACCGGGCCCCGACCGCGGACGGTCCGCCGCCGTCACGCGACCCTCACGCAGCCCTACGCGGCCGTCACTCTGCCGAGACGAAGCGCAGCGTGCCGGCGCGCCGCGTGGGCTGGCCGGTGTCGTTCGTGTGATTGACGCCGTCCATCACCGGGACCTCCGGAAAGTCGAAGGGGCTGACCCCGTCCAGGCAGGCCACGTTGACGGCGTGGACGTTCGGGTCCGACCGCCGCTGATGGTGCGTGTAGACGCCGCAGCGGGAGCAGAAGAAGTGCTGCGCCGCCCCGGTATGGAACCGGTAGGTCGTCAGCGCCTCCGACCCCTCCAGGATCCTCACCCCGCCCGGCCGCGCCATGACGACGACGGCGCCGCGCATGCGGCAGTAGGAGCAGGTGCATCGACGGATCGACGCGAGATCGTCGTCGAGGGCCGCCTCCAAGCGCACCGCCCCGCAGTGGCAGCGTCCGGACCGGATCGTCGCGTCATCCGTCATGATGCCGGGTCTTCCGTGCGTTTTCCTGTGATCGAGCGCGGTGGCGGAGCCAGCCGGCACCTCGAACCGTAAGTTTCCGGCACCGTGCGGACAATCACCATGTCCTCACACGATGTGTCAGGAAAACTCACGCAGGGTCTCCGGCGGGCCGAGATCCTTGCCGGTCACAGGCGCTTCGGGACGGGCCTGAGGCAGTAGAGGCGCGACGCCTCGGCGGACAGGCTGTCCTGGGCGGCCACGCACTGGTCGAGGGTGAGGCCGATGCTGGCCGCGTAGGGCTCGTTGGGCGACAGCGCCGCGCGGGCGAGGGCCGCTAGGTACAGCAGGAACGCCGCGACCGCGACGACCAGCGCGGCGACGAGGACGCGGTTCAGCAGCATCGCCGGCGACCGCTCACGGGATCCCGACCAGCAGCAGCGCGAGCGCGAGCACCGTGAGTCCCGCTCCGATCAGCGTCACGGCGGTGTAGTCGCGTCCGGACCGCCGCGCGGGCGCGCGACCGGGCCGGCTCACTGCAGCAGACCCCACAGGCCCGTCGCCAGTCCGAAGGTGAGCGAGAGCATCGCTGCGCAGATCAGGACCCGGTCGATCACGCGGGCGGCCCGATCCTCCGGCTGAACGTCGATCATGGCGGGACCTCCTCGCGGCCAGAGTGACGAGCGGCTGTTGCTGACCTGTGTCGGCCCCTCGCCGGCACACGGGTTCGTGTTGTCCGCGAGGGGGGAAGGGCGGCGGGCGGCCTCGAACAGGGCTGTGCCGGCGGGGCGCGGCGCCAGGGCACCGGAACACCCGGGATGCCGTGCGGTTGGACCGGCATCCCCATCGGAGACGACGCGTGACCACGGATCCGCTGCACAAGTATCCCCGCCCGCCCTTCGCGGCGCAGCCCCAGAGCTTCCCCGGCAAGACCGGCCGCATGGAGCCCGAACCCGACCACGGCGAGGCGAGCTACAAGGGCTCGGGCAAGCTGACCGGCCAGGCCGCGCTGATCACCGGCGGCGATTCCGGCATCGGCCGCGCGGTCGCCATCGCCTTCGCCCGGGAGGGGGCCGACATCGCCATCTCCTACCTGCCGGACGAGCAGGCCGACGCGGAGGCGGTCGCCCAGTGGGTCGAGAAGGCGGGTCGGCGGGCGCTGCTCCTGCCGGGCGACCTCAAGGACGCCGCCTACGGGCGCCAGATCGTCGCCCGCACCGTCGAGACGTTCGGGCGCCTCGACGTGCTGGTCAACAACGGCGCGTTCCAGCAGCCGAACGAGGACCTCGCCGCGATCGACGACGCCGTGTTCGAGGACCATTTCCGCACCAACGTGTTCGGCGCGTTCTACGTGACCAAGGCGGCGCTCGCCCATCTCAAGCCCGGCGCCTCGGTGATCTTCACCTCCTCGGTGAATTCCAAGCACCCGATGCCGTCGCTCATGGCCTACAGCGCCACCAAGGGCGCCCTGAGCAACATGGTGCTCAGCTTGGCCCAGCTCCTCGCCGAGAAGGGCGTGCGCGTGAACGGCGTGCTGCCCGGGCCGATCTGGACCCCGTTCATCCCCTCCGGGATGAGCCAGGATTCGGTGAAATCCTTCGGCAGTCAGGTTCCGTTCGGTCGGCCCGGACAACCGGCCGAACTCGCCTCAGCCTACGTGATGTTGGCCTCCGACGAGAGCAGCTACACGTCGGGCGCGCTCGTCACGGTGGCCGGGGCCATGCCGGTGTTCTGACGCGCCTCTCCCACGCACGTCACGGATGTGCCCCGCGCCAGCGGCGCCCGTCCGGGGCGTCGGCGCGCTCAGGCGGCGCGCATCTCGACGAGGAAGCGCATCACCTCGGCGCGCAGGGCCTCGGCGCTGCGGCAGACGTCGCCGGCCGCGGCACCGACCTCCCCGGCCACGCGGTGCGTCGCCTCCGCCGCCGACGAGGCCGAGACCACGTTCGCGCTCACCGCGTCGGTCCCCCGGGCGGCCTCGTCGATGTTCTGAGAGATGTGCCCGGTGGCGAACCGCTGCTGCTCGACCGCCGCCGCGATCGCGCTGGCGATCGCGTTCATCGTGTCGACGGTCCTCCCGATCGAGTGGACCGCGCCGACCGCCTCCGTCGTCTCGCCCTGGATCGCCGCGATCTGCGCGGTGATCTCCTCCGTGGCCTTCGCGGTCTGCCCGGCCAAGCCCTTCACCTCGGCGGCGACCACCGCGAAGCCGCGCCCCGACTCGCCCGCCCGCGCCGCCTCGATCGTGGCGTTCAGCGCCAGGAGGTTGGTCTGCTCGGCGATCGCCGAGATGATCCGCACGACCTCCCCGATCCGCTCCGCCGCCCCGGCGAGGCCGCGGATCTGCCGGTCGGTCCGCTCCGCCTCGCTCACCGCCTGACCGGCGATCGCGGCCGACTTGGTGACCTGCCCGCCGATCTCGCCGATCGAGGCGGACAGCTCCTCGGTAATGGCATTCCTGGGAACGCCTGGGGATCTCATAACGCGCTGAAAAGCAGAGGCTATTTCGGAGGCGAAGTCCCCAGCGGTGCCCTGGCGTTCCCACAAATCCGCGTTTACGGTGTGGGTAGAAGCGCGGGTGAAGATCCTATGCAGGGTAAGCTCACGGCCCTCGGCGTGGCTCGGCTGAAGACGCCGGGCATGTACGGCGACGGGCACGGTCTGTGGCTCCAGGTGACCGGCAAGGGCGGGAAGAGCTGGATCTTCCGGTACAAGATCGCCGGCCGGGCGCGGGAGATGGGGATCGGGTCGTGCGCCACCTGGTCACTCGCCGAGGCGCGCGAGCGGGCGCGTGAGTGCCGGAAGCTAACCTCCGAGGGCGTCGACCCGATCGAGGCCCGCAAGGCGAAGCGCCAAGAGGCGGCTTTGGAGGCCGCAAAGGCCATCACATTCCGCGCCTGCGCCGAGAAATACATCGAGGCTCACAAGGCCGGCTGGCGCAACGCCATCCACGCGGCGCAATGGCCGTCGTCGCTGGAGAACCACGTCCACCCGGTGATCGGCGACCTGCCGGTCCAGGCGATCGACACGGCCTCGGTGATGAAGGTGCTGGAGCCGATCTGGACCACGCGATCCGAGACGGCGACGCGGGTGCGCGCCCGGATCGAGTCAGTGCTGGATTGGGCGGCCACCCATGGCTACCGGCGCGGCGAAAATCCTGCGCGCTGGCGTGGGCATCTGCAGAACCTCCTCCCGAAGCGGTCCCGGGTGAAGCGGGTGCAGCACTACGCGGCACTGCCATTCAAGGAGATGCCCGCCTTCATGGTCGACCTTCGAGGCGAGGACTCTGTCCCGGCCCGCGCGCTAGAGTTCACGATCCTGACCGCCGCACGCTCAGGCGAGGCGCTGGGCGCCCGCTGGTCCGAGATCGACATGGAAGCCGGGATTTGGACCATACCGGCCGAGCGGATGAAATCCGGCATAGAGCACAGGGTGCCACTGTCGGCGCCTGCTCTGGACCTCTTGGCGAAGATGCACGGCCTCAACGAGACCTTCGTGTTCCCTGGCAGCCGGAGCCGGCGTCCGCTCACGGACAAGATGGCGCGCGACGTCCTCGTGAAGATGGACCGAGCCGGACTGACCGTTCACGGCTTCAGATCGTCGTTCCGGGACTGGGCGGGCGAGTGCACGGCCTTTCCGCGCGACCTCGCAGAGATGGCGCTGGCTCACACCGTGGGCGACGCGACCGAGCGAGCCTATCGGCGCGGCGACCTTTTCGAGAAGCGGCGCGAACTGATGGCGGCTTGGGCGCACTACGCCACTTCGGCGGCGGAGCTATCGCGAGGTGACAGCGATGGACGATAGGCAGGATGAGGCTACGCTGAAAGCACTCGGGGCAGTTGCCGGGCCGGCGTTCATTGCGAAAGAGTCCCCCTATTTCACTTCGGAGGAAGCCGAAGCCTTAAAGGCTGAAGCTCAAACTCTTTGGTCGCACGGGCATTGGCTGCACGCACTCCTGCAAGATCACGGCGAGTTGCTTCGTGATCCGAGCACAGATGTGCCCGCGCCGACGTTCAGCAAGCTTGATGAGGCGTTGGCTGCCGTCATCGTGTCGGCTTACCGAATTGGTGCGGCTTCATTCGTTCACCCAGCCAACAAGCGGCACCTCAAGTCCGCCGAAATGCAGGACAGGCGAAAAGCCAAAGCGCTCTCGCCGAAGCAGATCAAGCGTGAGCGCATCAAGAACACCGTTCTGCCGGCTCTATTAGCGAAGGGCTTGCGGCGGCATGAATTGCTCACGGAGCTGAACAGGGCGCTAGCAGCTGAAGGCGCCACCCCGATTTCACAAGAGACAGCGGACCGCTGGAGGAAGGAGCAGGCCTCGACGGCAGTACCTGTCAAAAAACCTCTGACTGAGTGACTGTCACTCTGTCAGAGTGACCTCAATCATCCGTTGCTAGTTAGCCGAGCCAAACCCTAGTCTACCGTTATTCCCAGCAATTCCTGGGACCGACTAAGGATAGCTACCATGAACTACACGGTTCAGGGTGCCGCGGGAGAACCGCGCGCGCCAACGGGGAAGCTTTTGCATCGTACCAAGGATGCTCAGCAGATCCTCAGCATCAGCAATACGACCTTCTACAGGCTCGCTGCCGCGGGAAAGCTAAAGGTCGTCCGGATCGGCGCGTCCAGCTACGTCACCGACGAGAGCATCCGCACCTTTCTCGCTTCTTTGGTGCAGGAGGCCGCGTAGAGGAATGGCTTCCAGAAAAGGTGAAGCCCGCACGGCGGTGGCACGCCAGCGGGCTTCGGAAATGTCGTATCGCATCGACCCTTCCGATATAGCGCCTCACACCCTCGCGGTCCATAGGATCAGCAATCGTTTCGGGCTTTCGCCCGCGACAGCGGCGGTCGTCGCCGAACTGGCCTTCCCTCAGATCGATACTTGGAGGGCCCGCGCATGATCGCGAATGCCAACCCCATTCACATCGCCACCATCAACGGCGTGTCGGTCCGCTTCTTCCGCGGGCCGTCCGATGGCCCTGACATGCCGTGGCATGCCCACGAGGAGTTGTTGGCGGCGCTTGCGCTGCCACGCGACCTGCGCCGCGCTCTCAAGGCGGCTCTTCTGAAGAACTGGAAGGACGCCTGCCACACGGTCGAGGTCGACGGCGAGCCGGTGCTACTCGCCCCGCACTTCGTCGCTCAGGGCCTCATCGGCATGGCTCAGGAGGTCGGGAAGGGCGTCACCACGACGCCCGACCTCGTCGACCGCGAGTACGCCCGTGCCGGTGTAGCCGCGATGAACGCGCTCACGGCGCACATGCCGGCGGCAGAGGATCGGTTCACCTGGGCGATGCAGGCCTTCCACAACCAGGGAGGCTCGGCATGAATGCGCCGATCCGAAGTCCCGAGCGGGCGGCCATGCTCGCTCACACTTTCGAAGCCATCGCGGAAGCGGCCGGTATCGCCGAGACCTATGCTCGGACGGCCGCCGATATGGCTGCGATCGGCGACAGCCGGGGCGTGAACTACGCCCTGCGCCAAGCCGCCATTGCACTCTCCAGCGCCGCAGACACTGCCGCGACGCTCCGTCCCGCCGGCTCGCGCGGAGGTGCCTGATGTCAGAGCGCGCCTACAACGGACCGGTACTCGATTGGCCATCCCCCGCCAACGAGTCGCGCAGGCGGGCGGGCAGTTCGACCACTCAGCAGAAGGAGCGCCCCGCAGAGGGGCGCTTCCCCCTCATTGCCTTCGATCAGATCCGGCTCAGCACCAGCCCGCGCTATCGCGTCCGTGGCCTGCTTCCGATCCGAGGCCTCGCCGTCGTGTGGGGACCGCCGAAGTGCGGCAAGAGCTTCCTCGCCTTCGACATGCTGATGCACGTCGCGCTCGGCTGGACCTACCAGGGCCACCGCGTCGAGCCTGGCACCATCGTCTACTGCGCGTTGGAGGGACAGCAGGGCTTTGAGGCTCGCAAGGTCGCCTTCGAGCAAGCACACCTTGAGACCTTTGAGGGCGAGGTACCGTTCTACCTGATGCCGGCGACCCTCGCGCTCGTCGCTGACGCCGCCGAGCTGATCGCGGCGATCCGAGCGCAGCTGCCTGACGGTGGGCCGCCCGCGGTGGTCTGCCTCGATACGCTCAACCGCAGCTTCACGGGTTCGGAGAGCGACGACCGAGATATGACCGCGTATGTGCGGGCGGCCGACATGATCCGCGACGCCTTCGGCTGCCTCGTGGTGATCGTCCACCACTGCGGGCTCGAAGGCACCCGGCCGCGCGGCCACTCCGCGCTGGCCGGCGCGGTAGACGCCCAGCTCGCCGTGAAGAAGCTCGGCGACGGCGTCCTGACCTGCACCGTCGACCTCATGAAGGACGGACCCGACGGGGAAACGGTCACATGCCGGCTTGAGCGGGTCGAGGTCGGCGTCGACGATGCGGGCGAACCCATAACGTCGTGCGTCGTCAGGCCGGAAGTAGCTTCCGAGGGGCCCGCGTCTGCCTTGGTGTCAAAGCCGTTGCCGGACAAGTTGCGGCTCGGCCTGCGCGCCCTCGCCGAGGTGGTTCTGAACGAAGGCACACCCGCACCTCCCGAATGCCATGCGCCGCTGCAAACGCGCGTCGTTCATCGGGATCACTGGCGGGATGAATGCTTCCGCAATGGAGCCCTCGACAAGGAGGCCGCGAACCCGCGCTCCGACTTCCAGCGGCTCCGACAGAAGCTGTCCACCCGCTGCCTGATCGGCGAACGCGACACCATGGTCTGGCTCACCGGGTCAGGGGCGTAGCACCTGAGTGTAGCAGTGTAGCCCCTCTTATAGAGGGGGCTACGCTACAGCTACATGCTACAGGCCGTAGCTGCTACAGAAATGCTACGCTACTGCTACAGTGCTACACCACGATCCAAGTTTGGATTGGCGGGCTGAAAGCAGGGCCCGAGAC
Organism: Methylobacterium sp. 285MFTsu5.1; assembly: GCF_000383455.1. Classification (NCBI taxonomy): domain Bacteria; kingdom Pseudomonadati; phylum Pseudomonadota; class Alphaproteobacteria; order Hyphomicrobiales; family Methylobacteriaceae; genus Methylobacterium; species Methylobacterium sp. 285MFTsu5.1. The sequence goes on from NZ_KB911273.1 coordinate 126,576, forward strand.
ACAAACCCCGTCGCCCGAAATTTCCTGCCCGCCCCTTCGAGGCTGCGAAGTAGCGCTTGACTGAGTCGGCAGCCTATTTACAATCTAGTCAACGAGCGGTGACTAGGGCGTAATACCATGGCCTCAGGCGGATTTATTACCTATCTCCGCGTTTCCACCGATCGGCAGGGCAAGTCGGGCCTCGGGCTCGACGCTCAGCGTGAGGCGGTTCGCACTTACCTCAACGGCGGCAATTGGAAGATCCTAGCCGAGCACGTTGAGGTGGAGAGCGGTCGGAATGATGCCCGGCCTGCGTTGGATGCCGCTCTCTCCGAGGCCCGCCTGAAGCGCGTGCCGCTGCTCGTGGCGAAGGTGGATCGGCTCACCCGCTCAGTGGCTTTCCTGTCGCGTCTGCTCGCCAGTGGCGTCGAGGTGCGGTTCTGCGACCTGCCTCAGATCGAGGGGCCTGCGGGCAAGTTCATGCTCAACCAGATGGTGGCTGTAGCCGAGTTGGAAGCCGGTCTGATCAGCGCCCGCACGAAGGCCGCTCTAGCAGCCGCCAAAGCCCGTGGGACCAAGCTTGGCGGCAACCGGGGCGTCGTCATGTCGGCGGCCGTCAGCGAGGCTGGCAGGGCTGCTCTGTCGGCCAAGGCCAGCGCCCGCACGGCGGACCTCGCCCCCGTCATCGCTGAGATCCAGGCCGAAGGCATCACCTCCGCTCGCGGCATTGCCATCGCCTTGAACGAGCGCGGGATCGAGACCTCGACCGGCAAGGGCCAGTGGCAGGCCGTGCAGGTTCAGCGAGTGCTGTCGCGGCTTGGCAGCTAGTGTGCGGGACTTTCGCCTTCGTCAAGAAGGTCCTGTCAGTGATCTCTAGTGTCCAGGCCAACGATGTCTATCAACTGAGGGCGTATCGCTGCGGAACTGGCGAGTCGTAGCGTGCGCACTGCGCTAGGCGGTAAACGAGCCCCACTCAGGTCCAGCGAATATTGACGAGAAGCGCCGTGTGAGCAACTCTCTGGGATTGAGATTGATCGATGTTCGGGAGAGCTTGAGACCATGTCAGACGACAAGCCGCAACCTAAGTTGTCCGATTGGGAACTAGCTAAAGAAATTTCACATGTGAAGAAAACAGAAGCTGGAGCTCTCCGTAAACTAGAAGACGCCAGAAAGAATGACAACAATTATAAAGACGGCCGAGAAGTAATGTCGGCGGATCATCAGCATGAAATGGAAAAAATCAAGCTTCGAGAGCTTATAAGGGAAAAGGGCTCTCGGGAGGCGGCCGGGAATTACAAGCCCACTCCTCCGTCAAATGCCAAGGTTGAGGATGCGAAATTCGAGGCTTCGAAGAAGAAGAAGCCAGCGTCGCCGCAGCCAAGGACCTCTTCGGTGGATGAAAAGCACGCTATGTTCTTCGACCTGTCGTCGATGCTGCCAAAGAACAGGCGGTAGCCCTCCAGTCCGCGCGTGACACTGTATAGCAAATGCTATATTATCGGCCTGATATCGCCAGATCGGGTCGGGAAACCTCATGAAGGGGCGCAGACGCAGCACCGTCACGAACGGCAACCGCCTCGGGGTCGGTCTCGACGGGCGAACGGTCTGGGGCCGGCGGATGCGGGATCTCATTGATCTGCACACGGCCGACCTCGGCGGGGAGTCTGAGGTTTCCGAGGCCGAGCGGTCTCTGATCCGCCGAGCGGCCACCATCGCCACTGAGTTGGAGCGGCTGGAGGCGCAGTTCGCGGCAGCCGGTGCTGCCGATCCCGAGTCCTTAGACCTCTACGGCCGACAGGCTGGAAACCTGCGGCGGCTCTACGAAGGGATCGGCCTGAAGCGCCGCCCGAAGGACATCACGCCAGACCTTTCCGACATCATCAGAGCGAGGCCGACGGCATGAACCTGCTCGAGGCCACGAAGCATCCAGATCTATTCAGGTCCTGGTTTAAGGACGAAGCCACCTGGACGGCGTGGCGTGCCTTCCTGGGCGCCCTGTTCGGCCTGCCGCTCTCCGATGCCGAGGCCGACGTCTACCGGGCCTGTACGGCTCGCCAGACGATCCCGGCGGCCCCCTATAGTGAGGCGTGGCTTGTCTGCGGCCGGCGCGGCGGCAAGTCCTTCGTGATGGCGCTGGTGGCTGTCTATCTCGCCACCTTCCGCGAGTACCGCCAGCATCTCGCCCCGGGTGAGCGGGCGACGATCCTGATCCTGGCCGCCGACCGGCGGCAGGCGCGGGTCATCTTCCGCTATGTGCGCGCGCTGCTGACCGAGGTGCCGGTCCTGCAGAAGATGATCGAGCGTGAGACGGCGGACGAATTCGATCTCAAGAACCGAGTAACGGTCGAGGTCGGGACATCATCCTACCGTGCCGTCCGTGGGCGCACGCTGGCTGCCGCGTTGGCGGACGAGATCAGTTTTTGGCCGACCGATGACGCTGCAGAGCCTGACTACGCGATCTTGGACGCGCTCAGGCCCGCGATGGCGACGATCCCCGGCGCGGTGCTGCTTTGTGCCAGCAGTCCCTACGCGAGGCGTGGCGCCTTGTACGATGCCCACAAGCGGCACTACGGCAAAGACGGGTCGAGTGTGCTCGTCTGGCAAGCTGCCACCCGAACCATGAACCCGACGATCCCGCAGAAGCTTATTGACGAGGCTTTGGAGCGGGATCTCCCGAGCGCGTCCGCCGAGTATCTGGCGCAGTTCAGATCGGACGTCGAAAGCTTCGTGTCCCGCGAGGTGGTCGAGGCGGCCATCCCGATGGGCGTCGTGGAGAAGGCGCCGATCACGGGCATCACCTACAGCGCGTTCTGCGATCCCTCGGGGGGCGCTTCGGACTCGATGACGATGGCGATCGGCCACAGGGAGGGCGAGCGGCTGATCCTCGATGCGGTGCGCGAGCGCAAGGCGCCGTTCTCGCCCGAGTCGGTGGTGAGTGAGTTCTCGGACCTGCTGAAGCGCTACGGCATCAGGAAGGTAGTCGGCGACCGGTACGGCGGCTCTTGGCCGTCAGAGAGTTTCCAGCGCCACGGGATCACCTACACGCCGGCCGAGAAGCCGAAGAGCCAGATCTATGTTGATCTCTTACCCAGGCTAAACTCCGGCGAGGTTGAGTTGTTGGACGTGCCGGTTCTCGCGACGCAGCTCGTGATGCTGGAGCGGCGCACGGCCCGCGGCGGCCGGGAGAGCATCGACCACGCGCCAGGCGCACACGACGACGTGGCGAATGCCGCTGCTGGCGTCTTGGTGAGTGTCGGTTCGCGGCAGAAGTCCACCTACAACCTGGCTGCCTTCTGATGCTTGATCCGGCTCTCCCCCGCGTCCTGATCCCATTCAACCGGGACGAGGCCCTGACTGTCGGCGAGGCGGCCTACATCGCCGGGAAGTCGGCCGGCACCATGCGGCAGTGGGCATCCCGCTTCGACATCGGGCGCCGCGTCGGCGGCGGAGACTGGATGATCTCGCATCCGGCTCTGCTGATGCACCTCGACGGAGACGACGACGCGCTTCGCTCCTACCTTGCCGGCGAGCGGCAGAGCGAGGACATTCGAGGCTACTTCGTGCGAGCCTCAGACGAAAAGCGCGCGCGAAATCGTCAGAAAGCTTAGATCCGCGAGCATCCTCAGAGTTGCCGTAGAATATTCGCGCGAGTGCGCGCACAGTCCTCCCCATGACGAGGACTGCTTCTCAGTTCAAGCCACCGGATGACGGCCGTGGCCTCTACCCGGCCAGCATCAAGGTCGGCGTGCCGCGCGATCTGCCGGCGCAGATCTACGCCGCAGCCGAGGCTGAGGGCTGCAGCATTAGTGAATTTATTCGCCGCGCCATCGCTGCGCGGCTGCAAGATCTGAAAGTTGCCGATGCACTTCTCTGACAGCGCCACCATCGCCGGCACGCGCCGGATGAGCGACGGATATCTCGTTGCCGACGTGCGGACGGCCCGCGTCGGCCTACAGACCTACTCAGGCCACGAGTGCGGCAAGCCCGAGCGGGCGAGCGTGACGCTCTATCGACCGGAAAGCGAAGTGTTTCACGTCGATAGCGTCAGCAGCTATGCGCACAAGCCGGTGACGATGGGTCACCCGCCCGGCGCAGTCACGTCCGACAACTATCGCCAGTACGCCCGTGGCCACATCGAGGGCGACGTCCTGCGCGACGGTGACTTTGTCCGCGTCCCGATGATGGTTGCAGACAGCGAAGCCATCGCCAGCATCACGAGCGGCGTTCGAGAGGTCTCCGCGGGGTACACCTGCGATGTCGAATGGACGCCCGGCCGGACACCGCAGGGGCAGGCCTATGACGGCATCATGCGCCGGCTGCGTATCAACCACGTGGCAATCGTCCCACGGGGAAGAGCTGGGCCCGAGTGCCGGTTCGGCGACAGCGCGCTCTCACCAAACGGAAGTACTTCCATGACGAACGACGCTGCCCGCATGTTCGCGGACACCTATGGTCCAGGCGCCGAATGCCTCGCCGGCTTCAGCGAACGTGTGAAGGCGCAGTACGCGCTGGCCGACGCTCGAAGCAATGAGGTGTTCCGGGTTCAGGATGCCGCCGATCGGCTGCGCAGCCTCGCCCGCCGGGCCGCGATGGTCGCGAGCGGTCAAAGCCGGGCTATCTTCGGCGACTCCGCCGACAACAGCTTCGCGGTCACATCCTTCCTGACCCGGATGGCCGATGAGGCACAGGGGAGAGCGATGGCGCTTCGTGTCGGCCAAAGCTCCGGCAGCGTCGAGCGCTTCGACCCCCGGCAGAACCAGCGCATCGCTGATGCCCGCGCGCAGGGCGACGAAGGCCGAGCTGCCTACGAGATCCACAAGGCCCGATTGAGCAACGCTTGGCAGGGAGGGAACCGCTGATGACCGACGTGAGCTCCTTCGACGCGGCCGATGCCGCTTTCCGCGAGATCCACGAAGGGCTGGGCACAACCCTCACGTCCAAGGATGTGGGCGCCCTCATCGCCCGCGCGTCCGAGCATGTGGCGGCCTGCGACGCCCTCGCGGCCGAGAAGATCGCGGCGGCCTCGGATGCCACCCTACCGACCCGCGAGGCCCTTGCTGCGAAGCGAGAGGGCGAGGAACTGCACTTCGCGGCCGGGCGCCTCCGTAGCCTGATGCCGACCCTCGATAAGCGGCTGGCGGGCGAGCGGGATGCGGAGGAACAGCGCGAGCGGCGCGCGCAGCACAGCCAGGCCGGCAAGCGCGTGGACGAGATCGCCACGCGGGTGAAGAAGGAATACCCCGCCCTCGTCGCCAAGATCCTCGACCTCGTGGCCGAGATGGAGAAGGCGAACGCCATCGCGACCGACGCCAACCGGAACCTGCCGCGGGACGTGGAACACGTGCCCTCCGTCGAGACGACGATCGGCGCCGAGATCCTGTCCCGGCTGCACCTTCCGGCCCTCGATGGCACGCTCGCGCATGAGATGAGCGAGGCCGCTGCGGACGCGCACAAAACCGCGTTGTGGAACCGGGAGCAACAGGCGCGATGGGCGCCCATGGCTGCGCTCGAGGAGAAGCAGCGGGCCGCCGCCCTCGCCGAGCGCAAGGCCGCTGCCGACGCACACAACGGTACGGAGGAGGAGAAGCGCAACATCCGCGCCGGCTTCCCGCCTCGCATGGTCGGGCCCGGTCGCCCGGATCGAGCTGCCTAACCAATTGGATCGCGCCGTTCTTCATCACGGCGCCGCGGCCAGTGTGCAGGTGCCGCGCTCGGAGGGGCAGTAACAGCACACAGCCGGCGGGGCGGCCATCCTTCCGCCCGTGGCCGGCAGCCATTCGAGATAGCGCATCGTCCTGGGCGGATGGCGCCGCGGCAAGTCGGACAGTGCCGCGTCAGTAACACCGACAGCCGGCGGGGAATTGATACCACCCGCGGCCGGCAACTTCTTGAAGGTGCCCCATGCTGCTTGAGTTCGATTTAGCCGGAAACCGATACCGCTTCGACGGGATCCCACCGCTTGTCGAGACCCGCATTGCCCGGCGGCTCACCCCGCTGATGGCTCAGGCCATGTCGACCATGCTCAAGCGGACGAGCAAGCCCGGCAAGCCGCTGGAGCTGCGGCCCGACGCCAACGTCTACAAGTTTGTGGAAGGCGTCCTGAACCGCCTGGGCTCGCTGAGCGACGACGATACCGACGTGGTGCAGCGGGAAGCCCTCCGCGGCCTGTCCCGACAGGTCGGAGGCGATTGGGAGACCATGTGGTCGGAAGCGATCGATGGTCCGGCCTTCGCCGATATCGACGGCGCCCTGATGATGGGCCTCACGATCCGGTCGCTCGGATGCGTCGTCAAGAACTGGCTCCAGCACAGCGAGGATCTGGACGCGGCCTTCAACGCCGGCCTCGCTGAGATCCTGCACTAATCGGCGTCCTCCGGAGCACGCGCATGGCTTTCACGATCGCCGACTTCGTCGCCAGCATTGGCTTTGCTGCCGATGATGCATCACGGACGCGGGCCGAAGGTAGCCAGGCGAAGTTCGAGAAGGCGGTCCGGGACTCGGAGGCTCGGATCGAGAGAGCGCGGAAAGATGGCGCCAAGGCCGCTGTCATCTACGCGCTTGAGATCGAGGCTGCGCAGAACCGTGAGGCCTTGGAGGCGGCCAAGGCTGCCAAGAAGGTCGCCGACGCGGAGGCTATGAAGCTCAAGGCTGTGGAGACCACGGCCAAGGCCACGAAGACGCACTCCGAGTCCTTCGTCAGGGGCATGACGGCGATCACGCTGGCGGCTGGCACGATGGGGCTCGCAGTCGGAGCCGCGCTCGGCAAGGTCGTCGGCGCCTTCGACAACCTGTACTTTGCCTCGCAGCGCACGGGCGCTTCGGTGAAGAACATCCAGGGCCTGCAGTACGCCTTCTCTCAGGTCGGCAGCACGGGCGCGTCCGCTTCCTCGGCGATCGAGTCGTTCGCCCGGCAGATGCGGACCAACCTCACGGGCGGGTTCATCCGTAGCCTTGGCGTGGCGACGCACGAAGGCGGCAAGGCGCGGGATACCTTCGACATCCTGTCTGACACGATGGACAAGATTTCGGAGCGCCAGCCCTATCATACCGGCGCGCAGATGGCCGAAATCCTCGGCTTGTCTGAGGAGCAGTTTGAGACCTTCAACAAGCACCGTTCCGAGATCAAGCAGTTCCGGTCGGAATACGAAGCGACGCTCAAGACGGTCGGGCTAAACAGCCAGGAAGCCGCCAAGCAGTCCGAGCATTTCGAGCAGACCCTACGTCGTATCGGCATGCAGGTTAGCGTCGCTGGACAGGCGTTGCTCGTGCAGCTCCTACCGGTGCTCGACCGCGTGGCTACGTCGATCGGTAGGTTCATGACCGACAACGCGCCCGCGTTGAACCGCTTTTTCGTGAAGGTCGCTGATCTGGCGCAGTCGGCCGCGCTCGGTATCGAGGCGTTCATCAAGGGCTTCGATGGTGACGAGGGCGCGAAGAGACTTCGAAGCGTGACGGATGGCGTGCACGAGATCGGCCAGGCCTTTATGGGGCTGATCCGGATCGGCAATCTGTTCGTGCAGTCGGACTTCTTCAAAGTCCTCAAGCTGCTGACGATCGACAACCCGCTGGCGACGTGGCCGGTGCGGCTGTTGAGTTCCATCGCGGGTTCGGCGCAGGCGGCTACTGGGGGCGCGGTAGGAGCTGGGGCTCCTGCTGGCGCTGTCCCACCGGACGACCGCTCGCTCTATCAGAAGATCGCGCCCAAGGCCCTCGGGGGGAAGGATGCACCCGCGGCCGGCGATGGCTCTCGGTCCTTCCGCAACAACAACCCCGGGAACATCAAGGCCGGGCCGTTCGCCACCAGCATGGGCGCGACCGGGAAGGACGATAAGGGCTTCGCGACGTTCCCCGACTATGCGACGGGCCGAAAGGCCCAGGAAGCCCTGCTCTTCGACAGCAAGGGCTACAAGGATCTGACGATTGCCCAGGCCATCGCGCGATGGGCTCCGGCCGGCGACGGCAATGATCCTGCAGGCTATGCCGCACAGGTCGCTAAGGCGGCGGGCGTGGGGGTTGATGCCCCGTTGGCGAGCCTGACGCCGGAACAGCGCTCCAAAGTCCTCGACGCGCAGCAGCGGAAGGAAGGCTGGATCCCGGGCTATCAGGCGACTGCGAGCGATGCGCCGGCTCCGGCTGGGACGCCGCGGATGCGGAGCGGGCTTGCGACGGTGAAGGCCAGCAACGGTCGATCCTTCCAGGTCGCCGCGGAGTACGCCCGCAACTTCCAGGGCTTCATCGACGACTACGAGAAGGCCGGCGGCGTCATCGGCCCCAATAGCGGCGGCAACAACGAGCGCGCGCACAACGCAAGCTACCACCCGGTCGGGCGGGCGATCGATGTGAACCAAGTGGGGCGCGGCGTTCGTGCCGGCGGCGTCACTCTACCGCTCGATGTGGAAGATGCGCTCGCGGCAAAGTGGGGCCTTCGATCCGGCAACAGCTTCCGCAGCAACGACAACGGGCATTTCGAGGTCAATCGGGCTGCGATGGCGCGCGCTGCGCTCGAGCGCATGAAGGCGCCCGCCGTGACGGCGGCGGATGCCATGGCCGCGAGGCCTCAGATCACCGTGCCGAGCATGCCGAAGCTCAACATGTCGCCCGGCGGCTTCGACGTGAACAAGATCGCCGGGCAGCCGATGGGTGCCGGAAGCATCACGACCACCACGAACAATGCCGGTGCGACCGTGACGATGCAGCCGACCACGCACGTCACGATCACGGGCGGCGATCCGGCGAGCAATGCAGCTCAGTTCGAGCGGGCGGCCGGGCGGATCAACGACTCAGCGCTGCGCAACATCCAGACGGCAATCCGATGACCCTGCAGTACCTTCGAGAATGGCGCGTCGTCGTGAATGGCGTTGAGCTGTCGGGCGACGACACGGGCCGTGGGTTTAAGGTCCGGTTCGACACCCACCAGGCCCTGTCCAGCACACCGCACCACGCGAACATCTACATCTATAACCTCTCGGCGCAGACGCTGGCGCGGATGCAGAAGGAGAAGGGCCGCGTCGAGCTGTACGCCGGCTATCGTGGCGCCTCGGGCAAGATCTTCGGCGGGCAGGCAATCCAGGTCCGCGCCGGTCGTGAGAATGTAGTCGACAGCTATGTGCACGTGTTGGCCACCTCCTCCGAGGATGCGCGCAACTACGCGATCACCAACGAGGCGCTGGCGAAGGGCCACACCCTGAACGACCGGTTGCAACTTGCCGTGAAGGCTATGCGAGAGCACGGCGTGAAGCCTGGGACCATGGACAATCTTGGCTCACGGCAGTTCCCCCGGAACTACGTGTTCTCCGGCATGACCCACGACTTGCTGCGGGAGGTGTGCGAGGCGGCGGGCGCCACGTGGCACATCCACGACGACAAACTGACCGTGCTCAAGAGCAGCAGCGCTCTGCCGGGCGGCATCGTCGAGATGAACTCGGAAACCGGGATGGTCGGCCTACCGGAGCAGACGCTCGGCGGCGTGATCGTCCGGTGCCTCCTGAACCCGAGGATCTATCCGGGCAGCCGGATCCACATCAACGAGAGCAGCATCCAGCGGGCAGCATTCAGTCCGACGACGCGGGACTCGGCGCAGAACGTCGAGTTGGAGAGCGGCCTACTCAGCCTCGCGGCAGACGGTATCTACAAGGTCTGGCAGGTCGGCCACGTCGGCGACACCCGTGGCGATCCCTGGTGGAACGAGATGGTCTGCACGAAGCAGGATCTGCCGCTGGCGGCCAAGGGGCTGATGCTGCCGGACGGCATTCCGGGCGACGGGTCTCAGTAGTGGCTGGTGGCGGTGCCGCCGCTCTAGAGCTTTCTTTCCAAGTGAGAAAAACTGAAAATGAACTCTGGGTCGTTAAAGGCACCATTGTTCGTCAGGCTAACTTCTCTAGCGCACCCATTATCATTAAGGCCGAAAAATCCTGAGAATGTTACTTTCATCCCCTCGCCTAACTGAGACAATGTTTTGAACATTTGACTGCCTCTATCGATCTTGAATTTATCGTCGCCTAAGTCTCCTCCGGTCCTAACTGTTATATCTGGAGCAATTTTTATATTAATGCTTGCAAATTTGCCGCCGTAAAAGGTCCCAACGCTTTCAACAACACCAACCCAATTTGAAGCACTCTTTCCGAATTGACACAATCCATTATCGCGCGCCTGCGGCATGTTCTCTTTCTGGATGCTATTAATTGCGCTGCCCCAGGTAGAACGCCAGGTATGCAAAAACTCTACGAACTTTTTCTGGCTTTCAGGCTGGTCGGCGTAGGGACTAGGTGAACATGTTGCGAGGAGGAGCAATCCAGAGGCGGCGAGAGCGTAACGCATCAAAGCTCATAAACTCTTGTTGCGGAAATAGATCAACTGTGCTCGGGGCGCGATGTCTTGTAATTAATAGTCATCGGCATTTCTGGATCAACGTTCTCGGGCTTTATGACATTCTTCAAATATCTTCGAGTGGGTCCATCGAGGCCGCCATACGAGACAAAAGCGACAAGCGATGTCATGAAGATTTCGGCACATGCTTGATCTGGCAGATCAACGCCGTAATGTTTCAAGGCGCCCTCTAAAGCATCGCGGGCATGGCTGAAGCCCGCAATCTCGTCGGCGCTGAGTTCAAAGCTTTGCCTACGCTCGCTTTTTGCCATGATCAGGATCTCTTCGCCTTCAAGGCTTCTTCGATGAGGCGACGGATGGCTCAAATGACCCGGCCCAGCGCTGAGCCTCATCCTCGCTCGGTTCCAGCTTGATCGCCTCAATCTGCTCTGCGAACAGGTCCAGGGCCTGTTGGACGATCGGCGGCCAAGGCACGTTGTTTTCGTGAAGGAACCGGGTCGCACTCACCAGCGCGTTGAATTGAGGCTGAGTGAAGGGCTGCCCCTCGCTTTGTGCAGCGAGTATCTGCTCCGCGAGCATCGCCGCCAAAGCGAGGATTTCATCCTGCTTCGGCAGCTCGGCGTCAGCGGCCGTCACTTCAGATAGCCCTTCGTCTTCAGGTGCTCGGTGAGGATCTGGCGGATCGCTTCAGATCGATGCTGTCCGTCGGAGCCGTCCTCGGATCGAAGTGCGTCCAGGGCCGCAGCCTGCTCAGCAGTTAGTCGAAGCTGAACCTGCACCGGGACTGTCTGTCCGGGAGGCCGGCCGCGTCGTTTCGCGTTTACGGGAATTGACATCCACATATTTTCCCGTTTACAACAAATACGGGCCGAACGGAAGGGCTCAATCTTCCATCCGGCCCTAACCACCAACCGCACCAGGAGTGCTGTTCATGGCTATCCACCACCCTACACCACCCCTCGGCGGCGGTGAACGCCCGCGCTTGCCTTCAGCACAGGTAGGACCGGTCACACAGGCCATCCGCGCGATGCGGGCCGATGTTCCTCAGTCTGAGAAGGCTGTCCAACTTGGGCACCCTTCGCCCTTCATGCTCGGCGCAGAACTGCGCTCAGTTCGCGCCCTGTCCAGGACCGAGGTCGAGGATCTGATCGGCGGCCTGATCGACCTCCTTGATGCCATGGACGGCGACGCGGACGCAGAGGACGTCGACGTAGATCTGGAAGACGGCCACGACGCCGAGGGCAATACCGACGACAACGGCATCGCCGACTACGACGCGATCGGCGAGCAGGGCTTCCCGGGCTACGGGAGGTGCGCATGACCGCCGCCCGAACCCAGACCGAGCTTGATGCTTGGAACGAGGAGTTAGGTAAGCGCTATCGCGAATGCGAGGGCGATATATGCGACCTACGGCTTCGCGGCATCGTCCTCGAAGCATTCTTCTCTGAGACCATCAGGGAGACTGAGGGGGCACCGAAGTTCGGCAAGAACGTCACGATCGTCCTGACCCGAGAGCAGATCGAGGCTTTGGACTTCCTGATCAGCCAGCAGCAGACCCAGGTCCTGGCTCTCCACCGCCGCTTCTATGCCGACGTGGAGGGCGCGCAATGACCGCCTCTACCCGCCGCGCCGCTCTCGGCGCCATCCTCTCGGCTCCCCTGGCATCTGTGCCGGCGATTGCTGCTCAGTCTTCATTGCCGGACTATGAGGCGCAATTCCTCGCGCTGCTCCCGCAACTCCGGAAGCTCTTGCCGCCCCTTGAGCGCGCGAAGGCGTACATGGCTACTTTGTACGCGCTCGGGGACCGTCAAGCGGGCGAGCATCCTGGCTGGGGGGATTGGAAAGTAGCGAGCGCGTGGGCGGACCGCGCGACAGCCGCCCGCAAGCGCAACGGCTACTCGGAAGCTTGGGACAGCGTGAACCGGCATTCGGCGAAGATCGATGAACTCGTGTCGGAGTTCATGGACCAACGGATGACAACGCTGCCCGCTATCGCGTGGAAGGCACGGATCGCTGACGCCCTGGATTGCTGGGAAGAGGAGGCCGGATCTGATCTGGCAGCCTGGGCTAGGGAGGATGGGGCATGCGCGTGATCTACGCCTTCCTCGCGGTCCGGATGCTCCGGCTCGCCCGCTTCGACCTGTTCCGGCACGAGCGGCTGATGGCTGACGCGGATGCAGCTCTCGCCCGTTCACGGGATCGGGTGCGGATCGCCGAGGCCCTGGCCGCTCGGGCTGACCTGCCGCCTCGGGCGCTGCTGCGGTGACCAAGGGTGGGGGATCGGTCCCCCACCTTGCGCTCCGAACAGACCGGAACGCTCGGTTATCTTATGTTCAGTCCGGCGCGAACGGACCGGGGCTGAACGGGGCACAGTCCCTCAACATCCACGCCCGCCCTTCGGGAGGGGGGACGAACGTCAGGGCGGGCGTGGCGGTCGAGGGAAGGCTCGACGGCCGGGCTGAATGCAAAATGCATGCTCCACACCCACCATTATGGGGGTTTGAGGGGTCCACCAGGCGGCAGGCGTGGAGGTCGACCGGAGTCGACGGACCCCAAATGTAGAACCCGACCGAAGCGTTCGATCACGTTTCTGTGTCCGTGCGCAGCCGGTACGAACGGCAATCGGCCAACGCATCCACGCCCGCCGCGACAGCTGAGGGGCATATCTGCGGACGGGCGTGGACGGCCAGCGGGGGCTTAGGCCGCCGGCCGGGCGACCTACGACGGCCAAGCTTGCTGGATTGTGTCTCGTTCACGAAATCGCGAGCGAAATCCGCGCAGCCAAATACCTAGGCGTCCCCCGCCGTGCCTCTGTAGCCGCTTATGCAGCGCGGGCTAGGGTGTGGGTAGAGCGAACAGTCAGAAAGCTACAACGCTGATGTATAATCCAATTTCTGACGGAACCCGAGGCGGACAGCTCCTCGGTCGCCGCCGCCACCGTCTGCACGTTGGCGGCGGCCTGCTGCGCCGCCCCGGCGGCCGAGCCGGCCTGCCGCGACGCCTGCGCGGCGGTGTCGGCCATCGCCCGACAGGCCTCCCGCATGCCGGCCGCGGCGGTGTCGACCCGTGCCAGGAGCTGGCTCGCCTCGGTGTCGAAGCTGCGGGTCACCGCCTCCATCCACTGGGCCCGCTCCTGCCGACGCTCCTGCTCGGCGCGCTGCTCGGTCGACAGGGTCCGCGCCTCGATCATGCTGTCCCGGAACACGCCGGCGGCCTCGGCCATCTGGCCGATCTCGTCGCGCCGGCCGAGACCCGGGATGGCGACGTCCGTCGCGCCGCCGGCGAGGCGGCGCAGGGCGGCCGTGAAGGCGCTCAGGGGGCGGGTGATGCTGCGCGCCAGCAGGAACCCGACCAGCCCGATCCCGATCGCGAGGGGGATCAGCCAGAGCAGGGTGGTGACCATCCGCGCCCGGTCCAGGGCGTGGATGTCGTCCACGTACAGGGCCGAATTGATGACCCATTGCCAGGGCTCGTAGGCGAGCGAGTAGGCGACCTTCGGGGCGGGCTCGGTCTCGCCGAGGCGGGCCCAGCGGTACTCGGTGAAGCCGCCGCCCTCCCGGGCGTGCTGGATCATCGTCCAGACGAAGGTCTTCTTCATCGCCGCGTCGTCGCGGGACCGCGTGCCCTCGATCTTGGGATCGGGATGCACGACGTTGCGGCCGATGTTGCCCGGCTCCGAGCTGTAGACGAAGACGTAGTCGCCGCCGTTGTAGCGCATGGCCCGCAGCGCCTCCGCCGCGCGCCGCCGCGCCTCGTCGGCCGAGACGGCGCCGGCCTCCGCCTGCCGGGCGAACGCCGCCACGATGCCGTGCGCCGACTCGACCTGGGCGCGGATGGCGGCCTTGCGCCCCTCCATCATCACCGCGCCGACGGACGAGACCTGGACGCCCACGATCGATATGAATGCCAGAAGGATGCTACTGATAAGACAAAATATCTTTCTACCGATCGTCATATCAAATATTCCTAACTATAAATAAAGCTACACCGCGAAGCTCGCAGATCGAATCAACTGCCCTTCGGCGCCGCGCCCGCCGATCATCTGCCGAACATTGGAATAATTCCATTCCGGCCACACATGTGAGATATGCTTCATCGCGCTCCCGGCGGAGCGGTCGGCCGGGACGATCGACCTCGTCGCGGACGGTCTCGTGCCGCCGTCGCACGGCCCGCGGGCGCCGATCGGCGGGCCGGACGCGCCCACCGCGCTGCCGGAGCGGGCTAGGCAGGGACACGACGTTCGAGAGGTTCACGCCGCGCGACACGCGGCGGGTCAGCGAGCCGCCGGTCGTCCACGCCCGCCCGTCGGCCGCGCTCGACCGGCTGCTCCGGGCGGACTGCCGCCGGTCCGCTTCCGGGAGTCAGGGCGGGGGAGGCGGGTTGCGCTCAGGTCCCGGCGGTGAATCGTCGGACGCTGTCGCGCCCCGTGGAGCGCGCGGCGCGCGGCCCGACCGCGACATCGATTTCCGGCATCCCGGCCGAGAGGATGCCCGGGGCTGACCCGGATCGCGACGGTGCGGCCTCGAACCCGGAGGCTCCGAGCGCGGCGGGCTCAGGGATCGCGGTGCCGCTCGCGGGCGACGTGCGCGCGCCGCCGCGCCGTCAGCCTACCGCCTCGGCGCGGCGCGGGCGCTCGGCCCGGTCGCCGGCCACCCGCGCCGCCTCGACACCGCGCGCCGGAAGCGACGCGGCGGCGCGCGGTCCCGCGCGGAGCGCGTGACGCGCCGCGGTGACGTGAGGCGGCATCGACGGCGCGCCGCGTCGCGGTCCGACGCGACGCGCCGCTCCGGCGTCAGCGGAGAAGGTTCGGGGGCACCGGCGGGCTCGCGTTGAGCAGCGTGATCGTCACCCGCCGGTTCGGCGCGAGGTAGGGATTGTCCGGGAAAACCGGCTCCGTGTCGCCGCGTCCCGACACGGAGGAGAAGTTGTCGTTGGGAACCCCGGCACCCGACAGGACCTCGCGCACGGCGAGGGCACGCCCGGCGGAGAGGTTCCAGGGCTCGCCGGCCCGCGTCGAGCCCGGGCGCGCGACGGCCGTGTAGCCGGTGATCGACAGGCGGTTGGGCAGCCGCCGGATGGCGGGCGCGAGGGCCTCCAGCACGCGACGGGTGCGGTCGTAGGGCTCGACGGACCCCTCGCGGAACATGGCGCGGCCGTCCTGGTCCACGAGGGAGACGTTCACGCCCTCCTTGGTCTGCTCGATCACGATGTTCTTCGACAGTTCGGCGATGTCGGGCATCGTCTGGAGCGCCTGCCGGAGGCTGGCTATGGCGCTGAAATTGGCCTCCACGTTGGCGACCGGGCGGCTGGCATCGACGTCGCTGACGCGCCCCGGGCTGGTCGGGCGCGTGATCTCCTCCCGCTCGGCGGAGCCCCGCTCCGCGTCGCGGGGCGTGGACGGCTTGTTGCCGGACGTGTCGAGGGCGGTCCCGTACAGGATTCCGCCGGCGCCGCTGGTCGCAGGGCTCAGAGCCGCCGGCGAGAAGTACTCCGCCAGGCCGATCTTCTGCTCCTGCGTCGTCATGCTGATCAGCCACATCAGCAGGAAGAACGCCATCATGGCGGTCACGAAGTCCGCGTAGGCGATCTTCCAGGCCCCGCCGTGGTGGGCGTGGGCGGCCTTCTTGACCTTCTTGATGATGATCGTCGCCATGGACTCCCTCCCGGATGTCGGATCAGCTCTGGGCGGGCAGAGCGGCGGTCGCCGCTTCCACTTCGTTGAAGGTCGGGCGGACGTCGCTCATCAGGGACTTGCGGGCGAACTCGACCGCCATCACCGGCGGCTGGCCGGCGATGTGGGCGAGCAGCCCCGCCTTGAGCGAGAGATAGTACTTGGACTCGGCCTCGAAGAGGCTCTTGAGCGACTGCGCCATGGGCCCGAAGAAGCCGTAGGCCACGAAGACGCCGAAGAAGGTGCCGACGAGCGCGCCGCCGATCAGGTGTCCCAGCACCTCCGGCGGCTCCTTGATCGCCCCCATCGTCTTGATCACGCCGAGCACGGCGGCGACGATGCCGAGCGCCGGCGTCCCGTCGGCGAGCGACTGCATGGCCGAGACGACGCGCTCCTGCTCCTGATGGTGCGTCTCCAGCTCCTCATCCATGAGCGCGTCGATCTCGTGGACGTTGTTGGCGCCCAGCGTCACCATGCGCATGTAGTCGCAGACGAACTCGACCGCGTGGTGGTTCGCCGCGAAGGTCGGGAAGGCGTTGAACAGCGTCGACTCGCCCGGATCCTCGATGTGCGGCTCGAGCGCCATCGCACCCTTCTGCTTCGCGAGCTTGAACAACGAATACTGCATTCCCAGCAGTTCGACATAGGATTGCTGGTTGTACTTGGGGCCCTTGATCAGCGTGCCCAGCATGGCGGGCACGGCCTTGAGCACCGGCCCGGTGTTGCCGATGACGAAGGCGCCGATCGCCGCACCCAGGATGATGACGAACTCGAACGGCTGCCACAGGACCAGCAGATGGCCGCCCATCGCCGCGTAGCTGCCGAAGACGCAGGCGAAGACGATCACTGTGCCGACGATCAGCCGCATGATGTGCCATCCTTGCGCGGCGGCAGGTACAGCCCGCGCGACGCTACCAATGACCTGGGAAATCACTGATCTTGGTTAACGGCGCGTTTAGAGCCGCGGCGGGCGCGCCGGTCGACGGTCCGGGCCCCGCGGTGGACCGTGCCGTCTCTTTTGACGACGGTCCGGGCGTGATACCCCGTCGTCCCGTGCTTCCCGGCGGACTCGACGATGCGCCCCATCGCGCCCCCGCGGTGGGACCGGACGGGGCCGAGCGGGCACGCCACAGCCGGATTCCGAGCAGTCCGACGCCCGATGGGGCATCGCCGAGGTACAGCACGAGAGCGACAGCAAGTGATTGCCGCAACGGAAGAACCCGGAACTCTCAGTGGATGGCGCTTCTCCGTCGCCCCGATGATGGACTGGACGGACCGCCACTGCCGGGCGTTCCACCGGTCCCTCTCGGCGCGCGCCCGCCTCTACACCGAGATGGTGACGACCGGCGCGGTGCTGCACGGGCCGCGGGAGCGCCTGCTCGGCTTCGCGGAGATCGAGCACCCGGTGGCGGTCCAGCTCGGCGGCTCGGACCCGGCGGACCTGGCGCGGGCCGCCCGGATCGCCGCGGATCTCGGCTACGACGAGGTCAATCTCAACGTCGGCTGCCCCTCGGACCGGGTGCAGGAGGGCCGCTTCGGCGCCTGCCTGATGCGCGAGCCGGCCCTGGTCGGCGACTGCGTCGCCGCCATGAAGGCCGCGGTCTCCGTGCCGGTGACGGTGAAGTGCCGGATCGGCGTCGACGACCAGGACCCCGAGGCGGCGCTCGACACCCTGGCCGACGCCGTGGTGGCGGCGGGCGTCGACGGGCTGATCGTCCACGCCCGCAAGGCCTGGCTTCAGGGGCTCTCGCCCAAGGAGAACCGGGACGTGCCGCCCCTCGATTACGGCCGCGCCGCGCGGCTGAAGCGGCGGCTTCCCGGCCTGCCGATCGCGGTCAACGGCGGCCTGCGCGACCTGGATTCCGCGCGGGCGCGGCTCGCCGAGGTCGACGGCGTCATGGTCGGCCGCGCCGCCTACACCGAGCCGGCGCTCCTGCTCGGGGTCGATCCCGACCTGTTCGGCGTGCCGGCGCCGGCCCCCGACGCCTTCGCGGCGGTCGCGGCGTTCGAGCCCTACATCGCCGCGTGCCTCGCCCGGGGCGAGCGCCTCCACGCGGTCACCCGGCACATGCTCGGCCTGTTCAACGGCCGGCCGGGCGCGCGGGCCTTCCGGCGCCACCTCTCGACACACGGCATGCGCCCGGAGGCCGACCTCGCGACCCTGCGGGAGGCGGTGGCGCTGGTCTCCCGCGCCGCCCCCGAGGCCCACGCCGCCTGAGCGTCTTGCGCGGCGGCCCGGTCAGGGCCGGCGCAGGATCAGGCGGTCGCCCCGGACCTCGTAGCCGGAGAGCCGCGACAGGAAGGTCTGGCCGAGGAGGTTCGCCGAGAGCGCGCCCGGCTTGGCCACCATGGCGTTGACGCGCCGCTCGGTGATCGTCCCGACGCTGAGCGAGTCGAGCTGGGTCGGCGCCGCGTAGGTGATGCCGTTGGCGGTGGAGACGCGGGCGGTGAACTCGGCAGGCGCGGGCGTGAGCCCCAGCGCGGCGGCGTTCTCGGCGGTGAGCACGACGCTGCTCGCCCCGGTGTCGAACAGGAAGGGCTGCACCCGGCCGTTGACCGAGGCGTCGACCCGGAAATCGCCGTCCGCCCGCCTTGTGACGGTGACGGAACCGTCGCCGCTCGAGGTCGCGCTCCCCGGCCGGAGATCGCCGAGCACCCGGGCGCCGACATCCTGGATCCGGTCGCGGTAGCTGTAGCCGATCACCAGGGCGAGGCCGATCAGCGCCCAGGCCAGGAGCGCCTGCAGGTTCGCGCCGAGCCGGGCCGTGAACTGCCGCCAGAACCCGGCCACCACCAGGAGCAGGATCGTGCCGGTCCAGGCGAGGTTCGCCAACTGGTCGGGCTCGATCACGCCGCCGACGCTGTCGCTGCCGTCGCTGAGGACCAGGGCGACGAGAACCAGGGCGAGGGCCGCGAGGCCGAGATAGATCATGACGGCAGCGGCGCTTCCAGGGGGGTGAGGCCGGCGGCCCGCATCCGGGCGCCGAGCCCCGCCATCACGGCGCGGCGCCGGTCCTCCGACAGCGAGCCCCAGGCGGCGATCTCGTCGCGGGTCCGGCCGCAGCCGCAGCACAGGCCGGTCGCGGCGTCGAGGACGCAGACCTTGGTGCAGGGCGAGGAGGGTTTCGGCGCGGGCGGCATCGGTGATCCTTGGCCGGGGGATCGTGGCCGGGTCAAGACGCGGCGGCCTCCCTCAATCCGCCACGCCCGCCGTCGCCGCCACCAGGGCCAGCAGGGCGGCGATCTCCGCGACCTGCTGGCAGGCGCCGATGACGTCGCCGGTCTGGCCGCCGATCCTGGCGCGCGCCAGCCGGGTCAGGCCCAGGGCCGCGAGGCCGGCGCACAGGATCATCAGCGCGACGCCGCCGAGGGGCAGGCCGAGGGGCACGGCGCCGAGCGCCAGCACCGCGCCGAGGCCGAGCGCGGTGGCGAGACTCGCCCGGCCCGGGCGGCCGACCGAGGCGGAGAGGCCGCCCGGCCGCGCCGGCGCGAGCAGCGCCATCGGGGCGAGGGCGGCGACCCGCGACAGGGCGGCCGCCAGGATCAGGCCGGCCACGGCCGCGTGGCCGATCCGGTCGAGGAGCGTCGCCAGGGCGCCGATCCGCAGGGCCAGCGCCAGGACCAGGGCGGCGCCGCCGTAGGCCCCGATCCGGCTGTCGCGCATGATCTCCAGGCGGCGCTCCCGCGTGGCGCCGCCGCCGAACCCGTCGGCGACGTCCGCGAGCCCGTCCTCGTGGAGGGCACCGGTCGCCACCACGGCGACCGCCACCGCGAGGGTCGCGGCCAGGAACGGCCCGAGCCCGACGGCCCAGCCGGCCGCCAGCACCAGGGCGGCGGGCAGCGCCAGGATCAGGCCGGCCAGCGGCAGCATCCGCGGCAGGGTGGTGAAGTCGGGGCTCCGGTGCGGGTCCGGCTCGCCGGGCAGTTGCGGCACCGGCAGGCGGGAGTAGAAGCGCAGGCACCCGGCGAGGTCGTAGAGGGCGCCGCGCCCGGGCCAGTCGGCCTCCCCGCCGGTCTGCCTGTCCATCGCGGCCTCTCGCATCCGCCCGCCACCGCGCGCCGCTCCCGTATAGTCTCCCCGTCCGGAGGCGCCCACAGGAAATCATCGCCGCCATGACCGATTCGACGACCGCTCCCGAACCCGGCCCCTTCGACGACATCCGCAACCTGCTGAAGGCGATGCCGGGCCCCGACGCGGAGGCGAAGGAAGCCGTCGCGGCCCGGGACGCGACCCTGACGAAGCCCGCCGGTTCGCTGGGGCGCCTCGAGAGCCTCGTGACGTGGCTGGCGGCGTGGCAGGGCAAGGCGCCGCCGACCTTCGACCGGCCGCTGGTCTGCGTCTTCGCCGGCAGCCACGGGGTCACGCGCCGCGGCGTCTCGGCCTTCCCGGACGCGGTCAACCGCCAGATGCTCGACAACTTCGCCGCCGGGGGCGGGGCGATCAACCAGATCTGCGCGGCCTACGGCCTCGGCTTCAAGGTGTTCGACCTCGCCCTCGACATGCCCACCGGCGACATCGCGGAGGGGCCGGCCCTCGACGAGCGCGCCACGGTCGCCACCATGGCGTTCGGCATGGAGGCGGTGGCCGCCGGCACCGACTGCCTCGGCATCGGCGAGATGGGCATCGGCAACACCACGGTGGCGGCCGCCCTCTACGCCGCCCTGTTCGGCGGCGATCCCGCCCACTGGGTCGGGCGCGGCACGGGCGTCGACCGGGACGGCCTGTCCCGGAAGGTCGCGGCCGTGGAGGCGGCGCTCGCGCACCATGCCGGCCACCTCGACGACCCGCTCCAGGTCCTGGCGCGCCTCGGCGGCCGGGAGATCGCCGCCATGGCGGGGGCGATCCTGGCCGCGCGGCTGCAGCGCATCCCGGTGGTGATCGACGGCTACGTGGCGACCGCCGCCGCGGCCGTGCTGCACGCCGCCGACCCAAATGCCCTCGATCACTGCCTCGCCGGCCACGTCTCGGCGGAGGGCGCCCACGCGGAGGTTCTGGAGCGGCTCGGGCTGGTGCCGCTGCTGGCGCTCGGCATGCGCCTCGGCGAGGCCTCGGGCGCCGGCATGGCGATGGGCCTGCTGAAGGGCGCGCTCGCCTGCCACACCGGCATGGCGACCTTCGCGCAGGCCGGCGTGTCGGGGAAGGGCGCGGGCTGAAGACGCGCGGGCACCTGCGCCCTCGCGTCTTTGCGAGCGGAGCGAAGCAATCCAGCGGCGCCACGCCCATCAGCGGCCCGCTGCCCTGGGTTGCTTCGCTGCGCTCGCAAAGACGAACCTTCCTCGGGAGCGCCCGGACTCAGGCGGTCTTCTCGATGTTCCAGAAGAACTGCACCGGGGCCATGACCATGCCCTTGAGCTTCGCGCTGACCGCCATCGGCTGCTGCACGAGGCCTGCCGGGGCGTAGGGCACGACCGCGAAGGCCCGCTCCTCGATGCGTGCGGCGAGCGCCTTCTGCTGCGCCTCGTCGCTGGTGGCGATCCACTCGCTGCGCAGGCCCTCCAGGGTCGGGTCGTCCGGCCAGCCGAACCACGCCGCCTGACCGTTGGCGCGGATCAGTGGGTGGAGCGCCGGGTTCAGCACGTCGGCCCCCGACCAGAGGGTGTGGAACAGCGACCAGCCGCCGGCATCGACCGGCCCGCGGTTGCCGCGGCGGGCGATGAAGCTGCCCCAGTCGGTCGAGACCAGATCGACGTTCATGCCGAGCTGCTTGAGCAGGTCCTGGGTCACCAGCGACTGGTTGTAGGCGATCGGCTGGTCGGCCGGGGCCAGCAGCACCACGCGCTCGCCCTTGTAGCCGGCCTTGGCCAGCATCGCCTTGGCCTTGGCGAGGTCCGCCTGCATGGCCGCGGCCCCGCCGGCCCCGGTCGACATCGGCGAGCCCGGCGTGAAGAAGGTCTTGGCCTCCCGGTAGTATTCGGGGCTGCCGACCACCGCCTGCATGTAGTCGTCCTGCTTCATGGCCATCATCACGGCCCGGCGGATCTCGGGATTGTTGAACGGCGGCTGCGTGTGGTTGAACCGCATCAGCAGGATCAGCCCGAGCGGCACGTTGCGGATCTCGATCCCCGGCTTGCCCTTGAGGACGGGGATCAGGTCGATCGCCGGCTGCTCGTACCAGTCGACCGCGCCCTGGATCATCGCGCCCACCGCCGCCGAGGCCTCGGTGATGGCGAGCCACTCGATCCGGTCGACCTTGGCGACCTTGCCGCCGGCCGCCCAGGAGGGCGCTTCCTCGCGGGGGCGGTAGCCGGCGTGCCGGGTGTAGATCGCGTTCTGGCCGGGGATCCATTCCCGCGCCTCGAAGCGCCACGGCCCGGAGCCCGTGGCGTCGGCGATCGGCTTGGACGCGTCCTGGAGGGCGACGCGCTCCGGCATGATGAAGGGCACGTTCGAGGACAGCTTGCCGAGCGCCGCCGGGAGCAGGGGGAACGGCTTCTTCAGCGCGACCGTGAAGGTCCGCGCGTCCTCCTGGCCGTACCCCTCCACGAAGCCCGCCAGGGTCTGGCCGAACGCGTCCCGCTTGGACCAGCGCGCGATGGACGCGATGCAGTCCTTGGCCTCGACGGGGGAGCCGTCGTGGAACGTGAGGCCGTCGCGGAGATGGAAGGTCCAGCGCAGGCCGTCGGGCGCGGTCTGCCACTCGCTCACCATCTGCGGCTGGATGCGGAAATTCTCGTCGGTGGCGAACAGCGTGTCGTAGACGAGATAGCCGTGATTGCGGATGACGTAGCTCGTGGCGACGATCGGATCGAGGGACGGCAGGGGCGTCGACGGGATGAAGCGCAGCACGCTGCCGCCGCCGGGCTGGGCCCGGACCAGGTGCGGGAGGCCGAGGCCGGCGGCCGCGCCGGCGGTTCCGGCCAGAATCTGGCGACGGGAGAGCGTCATCGCGGGCACCCTTGTCCTGATCGAGCCCGTTGCCCGATTGATTTTATACAATTTCAACACCGGAGCTCCGCCGTCAAGGGTCCTGCGGGGCATCCGGGATCGACCGGGAGCGAGACGATGAAGAACCGGACCATCGCGAGCTCGATCGGGACCGAGATCCGGCGGCGCATCCTCGACGGCCGCTATCCGGCCGGCTCGCAGCTCCGCCAGGATGGCCTCGCGGCGGAGTTCGGCGCCAGCCGGATCCCGGTGCGGGAGGCCCTGTTTCAGCTGGAGGCCGAGGGCCTCGTGCGGATCCTGCCGCATCGCGGGGCCATGGTGGCGCCACTCTCGGCTGCCGACGCCGCCGAGGCCCTCGAGCTCCGGGGCGCCCTCGAGCCGCGCCTCCTGGCCCTCTCGGCGCCCCGCCTGACCGCCGACGACTACGCCCGGGCCGACACCCTCTTGGAGGAGTACGCCGCGGCCCTGCGGGCGGGCGCGACGGCGCGCTGGGGCGCCCTCAACACGGAGCTGCACCTCCTCCTCTACGGCCGGGCGGATCGTCCCCGCGCCCTCGGACTGGTCGGCTCCCTGCTGGCCGAGTGCGACCGCTACACCCGCCTCCAGCTCTCCACCGACAGCGCCGAGCTGGAGCGGGCCGACCGCGAGCACCGCGAGATCGTCCGGCTCTGCCGGAACGGCCACGTCTCGGCCGCCTGCGCCCTCCTGACCGACCATATCGACCACGTCGCCGCCGCGCTGATGGCCTTCCTCGGCGCCGCGCCGGTCCCGGCCCGCGCGACAGAGATTGTATAAAATCCTTGCCAGACTCGCGCGGCGCTGCCATGGAGAGGCGTGCCGCCCCGCGAGGCCCGCGGGGCCGGCCGGGACGATCCCACCTCCCAGCAGGCGAGCCGGCGATGGCCTTCGATCGACACATCTTCTCCGGCACGATCCCGGCCCTGATGACGCCCTGCCGGCCGGACCGGACGCCCGACCTCGACGCCCTGGCGCGCAAGGGGCGGGAGCTCGTCGGTGCCGGCATGTCGGCGGTCGTCTACTGCGGCTCGATGGGCGACTGGCCGCTACTCACCGACGAGGAGCGGATGGCGGGCGTCGAGCGGCTGCTCGCCGCCGGCGTCCCGGTGATCGTCGGGACCGGCGCGCAGAACCCGAAGCGGGCGGCGGCGCTCGCGGCGCACGCCAAGGCGGCCGGCGCCCACGGCCTGATGATCATCCCGCGGGTCCTGTCGCGCGGCAGTTCGGCCGCGGCCCAGGAGGCGCATTTCGGCGGCATCCTGGAGGCGGCCGTCGACCTGCCGTCGGTGATCTACAACAGCCCCTATTACGGGTTCGAGACCCGGGCGGACCTGTTCTTCCGCCTGCGCGCCCGCCACCCGCACCTCGTCGGCTTCAAGGAATTCGGCGGCGCGGCCTCGCTCACCTACGCGGCCGAGCACATCACCGGCCAGTCCCCCGACATCACCCTGATGGTCGGGGTGGATACCCAGGTGGTGCACGGCTACGTCAATTGCGGCGCCCGGGGCGCCATCACGGGCATCGGCAACGTCCTGCCGCGGGAGGTGCTCCACCTCGTCGCCCTGTGCGAGAAGGCCGCCGCGGGCGACGTCCGGGCCCGGCGCCGGGCCGAGGAACTCGACGCCGCGCTGGCGATCCTGTCGAGCTTCGACGAGGGGACCGACCTCGTCCTCTACTACAAGCACCTGATGGTGCTGGAGGGGAACCCGGAATACGCGCTGCACTTCAACGCCACCGACGCGCTCAGCGCCGGTCAGCGCCACTACGCGGAGACGCAGCTGCGCCTGTTCAAGGCGTGGTACGCGCAGTGGTCGGAAGCCGGCGCCGGGGCCTGATCCCCGGCCGCGCCGCCGAACGCAGGGCAGCCCGCCTTTGCGCGGGACCGCCCGTCGGCGCTATGGCGGGGGCGAGATCGGCCACACCCGCGAACCGTCCATGAAGATCACCCAAGCCTTCACCTTCGAGGCGGCCCACCGGCTGCCGAACGTGCCCGAGACCCACCGCTGCCACCGGATGCACGGGCATTCCTACCGGGTCGAGCTGACGGTCGCCGGCCCGGTCGATCCCCACACCGGCTGGGTGATCGACTTCTACGACATCGAGTCGATCTTCGGGCCGCTGCTCGCCCGGCTCGACCACCACTGCCTCAACGAGATCGAGGGGCTGGAGAACCCGACCGCCGAGAA
This sequence comes from Methylobacterium sp. 285MFTsu5.1, assembly GCF_000383455.1. Lineage (NCBI taxonomy): Bacteria > Pseudomonadati > Pseudomonadota > Alphaproteobacteria > Hyphomicrobiales > Methylobacteriaceae > Methylobacterium > Methylobacterium sp. 285MFTsu5.1. The sequence goes on from NZ_KB911273.1 coordinate 151,642, forward strand.
CATCGCGGCCTGGATCTGGCAGCGCCTCCGGCCGGACCTGCCGGGCCTCGCGCTCGTGCGGGTCGCCGAGACCCCGATGTCCTGGGCCGAGTACGATGGCGAGTGACGCCGCCATCCCGGGGGACCGCGCCGCGCTGGTGCTGTTCTCCGGGGGCCAGGATTCGGCCACCTGCCTGGCCTGGGCGCTCGACCAATTCGACCACGTCGAGACCCTCGGCTTCGACTACGGCCAGCGCCACCGGGTCGAGCTCGACCGCCGCGCGGCCCTGCGGGCGGGCACGACCGCCCTCGATCCCGCCTGGGCGGCCCGCCTCGGCGAGGACCACACGCTCGCCCTCGACGCCCTCGGGCAGGTCTCCGAGACGGCGCTGACCCGGGAGGCCGCGATCGGCTACGAGGCGTCGGGCCTGCCCAACACCTTCGTGCCCGGCCGCAACCTCGTGTTCCTGACCTTCGCGGCGGCGCTCGCCTACCGGCGCGGGCTCCGGCACGTGGTCGGCGGCATGTGCGAGACCGACTATTCCGGCTACCCGGATTGCCGCGACGACACGATCAAGGCCCTGCAGGTGGCGCTCAATCTCGGCATGGAGCGGCGCTTCGTGCTGCACACGCCGCTGATGTGGCTCGACAAGGCGCAGACCTGGGAGCTGGCCGAGAGCCTCGGCGGGCGGGCGCTGGTCGACCTGATCGTCGAGGAGAGCCACACCTGCTACCTCGGCGAGCGCGGGCAGCGGCATCCCTGGGGCTACGGCTGCGGCACCTGCCCGGCCTGCCGGCTGCGGGCGGACGGCTACGCCCGGTTCACTGCGGCCTGAGGCCGTCGACCAGCACCGCCAGCGTCCCCCGGAAGGCGTCGGGGCTCGCGAACAGGCGCTCCATCAGGAGCGCCCCCTCCAGGGTGGCGACGACGTAGCGGGCGAGCGCCGCCGGATCCGCGCCGCCGCGCACGCTGCCATCCACCTGGCCCGCGCGCAGGATGCCTTCCAGCCACGCGAGATGGTCCGCGAAGAAGGCCGCGACGTCCCGGCGCAGGCGCTCGGGCAGGGCCTCGCCCTCGATGGCCAGCGCCGCGCAGAGGCAGCCGAGCCCCTGCTCGACGCCGCCGAGATAGAGCCGCCCGTAGGCCTCGACCCGGCCCGGCCCGTCCGGCACGTCCCGGCGGATCGCCTCCAGGGCCGCGGCGTAGCGCGCCGCGTAGGCCGCCACCAGGGCGGCGCCGAGATCGACCTTGGTGGGGAAGTGGTGGTGGATGCTCGCCTTGCGGATGCCCACCGCCGCCGCGAGGTCGGCGTAGCTGAAGCCGGCGAAGCCGCGGCCCCGCACCAGGGTCTCGGCCTGCATCAGCAACTCGGCGCGGGTATCCCTCATCGCGGCGAACGTCGCTCCAAAACTCACCCCCGTCATCGCACGAAGTCACGCGAACGTGCGGCCGCGGCGGGGACCGGCTCCCGGCGACCCCTTGACGGACGATCAATCTACCTACTTAATGGTAGACAATCAAGAACGGGCAAGATCGGGAGGTTTCGGCATGACGGCACGCGCCGTCCATCCGCGGGTGCAGACCGCCGGGCCGACGCGACGGCACGCCCTCTTCGCGGGGCTCTGCCTGTGCTGCCTGCCGACGCTGGGCCGCGCCGCCGAGAGCTTCACGATGGAGGAGGTCGGGCCGGGCCTGTACGTGCGCAAGGGCCTGATCGCCGACGCCACCCCCGACAACGCCGACGCCATCGCCAATATCGGCTTCCTCGTCGGCAGGACCGGCGTGGTGGTGACCGAGTCCGGCGGCAGCCTCGCCGACGGCCAGTGGCTGCGCGCCGAGATCGCCAAGCGCACGGACAAGCCGATCACTCACGTGGTTCTGACCCACGTCCACCCGGACCACGTCTTCGGGGCGGGGGCCTTCGTCCAGGACAAGCCGGTCTTCATCGGCCACGCCAAGCTCACCGAGGCCCTGGCGGCCCGGGGCGAGTTCTACCGCAAGCGGCTGATCGACCTGCTCGGCGAGGACCGGACCGGGCCTGTGGTCTACCCGACCATGACCGTCGCCGACACGGCCGAGATCGACCTCGGCGACCGCCGCCTGACCTTCACGGCGCACGGTCCGGCGCACACCACCTCGGACCTGTCGATGATCGATTCCGGCAGCGGCCTGCTGTTCCCCGCCGACCTGCTGTTCGTGAACCGGATCCCCTCCCTCGACGGCAGCCTCAAGGGCTGGCTCGCCGAGATCGAGCGGCTGAAGGCCATGGGTCCCGCCCGGGCCGTCCCGGGCCACGGCCCCGTCGCGGTCGACCTCGCCCCGGCGCTCGCCGACCTCTCCGGCTACCTGGCCGCCCTGCGCGACGGCACCCGGGCGGCGATCGCCAAGGACGTGCCCATCGAGAAGGCCGTGACCAGCGTCGCGGCGGACCAGCGCGACAAGTGGGCCCTGTTCGACACCTACAACGGCCGCAACGTCACCGTGGCCTACCAGGAACTCGAGTGGGAATAGGTTTCAGAATCCCCATATCCAAGCCAATCGGGAGGCACGCCATGACGCACAGGATCGGACAGACCTTCATCGGACAGACCTTCTCCAGCCTCGCCCTCGGCCTCGTCCTGGCGACGACGGCGCTGTCGGGACCGCTCGCCGGCGCCGCGCGGGCGGCCGGCGCCTCCGACACCGATCAGGAGCGGGCGGCCCGCTGGCAGGAGATCGCCAAGTCGATCTTCGGCGACCGCCAGATCGCCCCGACCGACAGCCTCGTGAAGATCGAGGCGCCCGCCCGGGCGCTCGACGCCGCCCTGGTTCCGATCACCCTGACCATGCCCAAGGACGGGCAGATCAAGGCGGTCTCGCTGATCATCGACGACAACCCGGCGCCCTACGCGGCCAAGTTCGAGTTCGGGCCGGCCGCCGACCCGGCCGAGCTGAAGCTGCGCGTGCGGGTCAACAACTACACCGACATGCACGCCGTGGTGGAGACCACGGACGGCAAGCTCTACGAGGCCAAGCAGTTCGTGAAGGCCTCCGGCGGCTGCTCGGCCCCGATGGGGATGAGCGACGAGGAGGCCATGAAGGGCATGGGCGACATGCGCATGAAGTTCGCCGAGACGGCGGCCGGCAAGCCCGTGGAGGCGACGCTGATGATCCGCCACCCGAACTTCTCCGGCATGCAGATGAACCAGGTGACCCGCGACTACACGCCGGCGCGCTACATCGACAAGCTCACCGTCTCGGCGGGCGACCGGAAGGTCTTCACCATGACGGGCGACATCTCGATCGCGTCGAACCCGGTGATCAACTTCGCGTTCAAGCCGGACGGCAAGCCGATCCAGGTGGCGGCCTCCGACAACCAGGGCGGCCAGTGGCAGCACAGCTTCACCGCGCCGAGCCCGACGAACTGACCATGCGGCGCCTCCTCCTGACCGGCCGGGCCGCGGCGGCCTGCGCCGCGCTCCTCTGCCTCGCCGCGGCGCCGGCCGATTCGCCGGTGAACGTGCCCGAGCCGGAGGGGCTCTACGCCGGCCCTCCGAAGGGCTACACGCCGCAGACCCTCAAGGGCGCCGCGGTGGTCGACGCCGACGCCGTCGCCGCCCTGATCGCCGGCCCCGACAAGCCGGTGCTGCTCGACGTGGCGGCGCCGGACCGCAAGCCGTCGAACTTCCCGGAGGGCCGCCTCTGGCTGCCGGTGCATCCGTCGATCCCCGGCGCCGTCTGGATGCCGGAGGCCGGCGCCGAGCCCCTGGCGCCGGCGCGCGAGGCGCTCTTCTACGCCCGCGTCGCGGCGCTGACCGGGGGCGACAAGGCGAAGCCCGTCGTGGTGTTCTGCCACGTCGAGTGCTGGGGCAGCTGGAACGCCGCCAAGCGGCTGGTGCTGAAGGGCTATACCGGCGTGCGCTGGTTCCCCGAGGGCGTCGAGGGCTGGCAGGAGATGCACGAGACCGCGAACCTGACGGTCGATCCGGACTGGAAGGCGGGCGCCGAGCCGCAGGCGGGGCGCTGACCCGCATCGCCGGGCATTGTAAGAGACGCCGCGGAACAAGGCTCGCGTGGCGGGGCGCGCCCTCTCCCGGGCGGGAGAGGGGGCCCGCGCCGCGTCCCGAGTGGCCGGAATGAGGTCTGAACCATGTCGCAGGTCGTGCAGTCCCGACGGCTCCGGGCGGTCGATATCGGCAAGCGCAAGGCCGAGGGGCGCAAGATCATCGCGCTCACCGCCTACCACGCCCACACGGCCGGCATCGTCGATCCCTATTGCGACTTCATCCTCGTGGGCGATTCCCTCGGCATGGTGATGCACGGGATGGAATCGACGATCCCCGTGACCCTGGAGATGATGATCCTCCAGGCCCAGGCGGTGATCCGCGGCACGCAGAAGGCGCTGGTCGTGGTCGACATGCCGTTCGGCTCCTACGAGGCGAGCCGGGAGCAGGCCTTCCTCAGCGCCTCCCGGGTTCTCAAGGAGACCGGCGCCGGCGCGATCAAGATGGAGGGCGGCGCCCATTTCGCCGAGACGGTGGCGTTCCTCGTCCAGCGCGGCGTGCCGGTGATGGGCCATATCGGCCTCACCCCGCAGGCGGTGAACACGATGGGCGGCTTCAAGGTCCAGGGCCGGGCCCCCGACGACGAGCGCCGCCTCCTGGAGGATGCCCGCGCCATCTCGGAGGCCGGCGCCTTCGCGATCGTGCTCGAGGGCATCGTCGAGCCGGTGGCGCGGGCGATCGCGACCTCCCCCCAGGTCACCGCCGCCACGATCGGCATCGGCGCCTCGGCGGTCTGCGACGGCCAGATCCTGGTGCTGGAGGACATGCTCGGCCTGTCCGAGCGCACGCCGAAATTCGTGCGCCAGTTCGGGAGCCTGCGGACCCACATCGAGGACGCCGTGAAAGCCTACGCGGACGAGGTCCGGGCCGGCCGGTTCCCGGCCGACGACCACACCTACGGTTAGGGCAGGGCGGCCCATGACGCGCATGATCGGACCGTGGAGGGCGCCCGCCGCGTGGCCTGTCCGCGCGCTCGCGGTCTGCGCCGCCCTTGCCGGATCCGGGCCGGCCCGCGCGCTGGAGAATCCGGCCTCGGCCTTCTGCGCGACGATGGGCGGGCAGACGATCCTCGCGAAGCTGCCCGATGGCGGCACGATCGGGCTCTGCGCCCTTCCGGGGCGGAAGATCGTCGAGGAATGGACGCTGTACCGGATGCTCCGCGGCGTGAAGCCGGCACCCGGCGCCGACCCGTTCCGCTAGCCCGGCCCGGTTCCCGAACAGTCTTCGTCCGTGTCCGTCAGGCCGGCCCGCGCATTCGCGGCGCGGCCCGGGGCGGCGCGATTGATTTCGGCGGCCCGACGATGCCACTCTCGAGGTCCGAGCTCTCTCAGGCGGGATCGACGACTCATGCAGCGGGCCCGATCGCGCCGGCGCCTCGTCGGCGCGTGCCTCGCCCTCGGCCTGATCGCGGCCGGGCCCGGAGCCGGATCCGCCGGGACGCTGACGCGGGCGCAGGTCGAGGCGCAGCTGCCGGCGCTGGAGGCGCTGGCGCGGCGGGCCGTCGACGCGGGCGCGGTGCCGGGCCTCGCGGTCGCGGTCGTCCTCGGCGACGAGACGCTCCTCCTGAAGGGATACGGCCTCAGGCAGGCCGGGAAGCCCGAGCCGGTCGGCCCCGACACGGTCTTCCAGATCGCCTCGCTGTCCAAGCCCGTCACCGCGACGATCGTGGCCGCCCTGGTGGGCGACGGGGTGGTCGACTGGGATTCGCGCGTCGCGGATCTCGATCCCGCCTTCCAGCTGCACGAGCCCTACCCGACCGCGCAGGTCACGGTGCGCGACTTCCTCAACCATCGCAGCGGCCTGCCGGGGACCGCCGGCGACGATCTGGAGGCGATCGGCTTCGGCCGCGACGCGATCCTGCACCGGCTGCGCCTCGCGCCGCCCGCCTCCAGCTTCCGCGCCGGCTACGCCTACAGCAATTTCGGCTTCACCGAGGGCGCGGTCGCCGCCGCGAAGCCGACCGGCCAGCCCTGGGAGGCGGTGGCCCGGGACCGGCTGTTCCGGCCGCTCGGGATGGCCGCCACCGGCACGACCCACGCGGATTTCCTCAGCCGGCCCGACCGCGCGGCGCTCCACGTCCGGGCCGGCGGCGTCTGGACCGCCAAGATCGAGCGCGATCCCGACGCGCAGGCACCGGCCGGCGGCGTCAGCAGCGATGTCCGCGACCTCTCCCGATGGCTGCGGCTCGTGATCGGCAAGGGCCGTTTCGAGGGCGCGCAGCGCGTCGCGGCCCCGGCCCTGGCGCAGACGCACGCCCCGCTCATGGCCCGCGGCCGCAACCCCGTGACCGGCGGCGCGTCCTTCTACGGCCTCGGCTGGAACGTCGAGTACGGCCGGCACGGCCTCGTCTGGGGCCACGCGGGCGCCTTCAGCGTCGGCGCGCAGACGCTCGTCTCGATCCATCCGGAGGCCGGTCTCGGGATCCTCGTCCTGACCAACGCCTTCCCGTCCGGCGTGCCGGAGGGGCTGGCCGACAGCTTCGCCGACCTCGTCTTCGACGGCCGCGTCGGCCGGGACTGGGTGACGGCCTGGGGCGCGGCCTACGAGAGCCTGTTCGCGCCGGGCATCGCCGCCGACAAGGCGGCCTACGGCACACCGCCGGCGCCGCCCGCCGCGCCCCTGGCGCTCTCGGCCTATGCCGGACGCTACGCCAACGCCTATGTCGGCGAGGCCGTGGTGGCGGAGGCGGACGGCGCCCTGACGCTGACGGTCGGCCCCGCGGGGGCGCGCCGCTACCCCCTCCGGCACTTCGACCGCGACCTCTTCCTCAGCTTCCCGGACGCCGAGGCGCCCGACCGCCCCTCCGCCGTCCGCTTCGCCATCGGCAGCGACGGCCGGGCCGCCGCCGTGACGGTGGACGCGCTCGACGCGAGCGGGCTCGGCACCCTGGCGCGGCGAGACTGACCGCCGTCACCCCGCCCGCCGCGACGGCAGCCGCAGGCCCGGGGCCGGGCGCTCCAGCAGCACCTCCCGGCGGAAGCGCACCAGCCGCGCCGGCCGGCCGGCGGCGCCGCTGGTCACGCTCTCGGTCTCCTCCACCAGCCCCTGCTGGGCCACGAGGCGCCGGAAGTTCTGCTTGTGCAGCTGCGTCCCCGACAGGGCCTCCACGGTCTTCTGCAGCTGCAGCAGGGTGAATTCCGGCGGCATCAGCTCGAACACCACCGGGCGGTACTTGATCTTGCCCCGGAGCCGGCCGATCGCGGTCGCGAGCACCCGCCGGTGGTCGAACGCCATGGGGACGCCGGTCGGGTCGTTCGGCAGGGCCGGGCCGGGATTGCCCCGCGCCTCCGGGATCAGCCCGGCCTCGAACAGCAGCTCGTAGCGCTCCAGGACGCGCTCCTCGTTCCACGTACCGCCGTTCATGCCGAAGGTCAGGCCGAGGCGGTCGAGGCGGCGGGTCCGGGTGGCGCAGTCCGCGGGCTCGGACGCCCATTCGGCGAGCCGCGCCTCGATGGCGTCGAGCTGGCGCGGGCGCCCCTGCCGGAAATCCTCGTAGGGCAGGTAGCGGTACCAGTTCTGCCACGCGGCCTCGGCGAGCCCCGCCGGCCGCTCCTCGCGGACGAGCGCCAGATAGGCCACCGAGAGCGAGTGCACCCCCGACAGGGTCGCCGTGCCGGAGCGGTCGCGGTCGCCGAAGGTGTAGAGCTGCTCCACGTAGCCGAGGCGCTGGTGCGTCTGCCGCTCCACCCAGGCGCGCAGGCCCCGCTCCAGCGTGGCGTGCTCGGGGACGAGGGGGCCGGCCGGCAGGCCGTCGCCGCGGCCGGGCGCCTGGTCGGGGACCCGGATCGTCAGGGCGCGCGGCTCCCCCTTGGTCGCGGCGACGATCACCGCGACGAGGCCTACGGAGGAGCGCTCCGGCGGGGCCTGCCCCCCGCGCGCGTCCGTCTGCGCCGCGGCACCCGTCATCGTTCCTCGACCGTCCGTCCCCCGGGATGCGCCGTAGCGGATCCCACCTATAGGGGGACAGGATCGCCGCGCGTCAACGCCGCCGTATGACGGAGCGGGGGGGGCCCGTCGACGCACCGCTGTCCACCCGCCGCTTGCCAACGCCGCGAGCCCTGCCCAAACAGGGGTCCGGGTAGGCTGGCACGGGACCGGCCGAGGCGGACCGAGCGACGACAGCGATGCCAGCGAGCGCGACTTCCCCCGCAGCTTCCCCCTCGACCCCGACCGGCAGCCGGGCCGTCGACCTGCGGCTCTACGGGCTCCTCGATGTCGGCGTCTGCGGCGCCGACGGGGCGCGGCTGGCGGAGCTCGGCGCCGAGGCGGTGGCGGGGGGCTGCACCCTGCTCCAGTACCGCGAGAAGTACATCGCCGATGCCCGCGCCGCCCTGGCGCGGATCCGGGCGATCCTGGCGGCGGTGGGCGGCCGCGTCCCGGTCCTCGTCAACGACCGCGTCGACCTCGCCCTCGCGGCCGGAGCCGACGGGGTGCATCTCGGCCAGGGCGACCTCCACCCGGCCGACGCCCGCCGGCTGCTGGGGGAGGGCGCGATCATCGGCCTCACCCTGAAGAAGCCCGCCCAGGCCGACGAATTGTACCGGCTGCCCGTCGACTACGCCTGCATCGGCGGCGTGTTCGCCACCACCAGCAAGGACAATCCCGACCCGCCGGTGGGCCTCGACGGCTTCGCCAGCATCGCCTTCCGCGCCCGCCTCGCCCGCGGAGCCGGCCTGCCGCTCGGCGCCATCGCGGGGATCGGGCTCGACAACGCCGCCGCGGTGGTCGCCGCGGGGGCGGACGGGGTCGCGGTGATCACCGCGCTGTTCGGCGCGGAGTCGGTGCGCCAGCGCGCCCGCGACCTGCGCGCGCGGATCGACGGCGCCCTGGCGGAGCGGGCCGGCGCCCGATGAGCGGCCCCGCGCCCATCGCGGTCACGATCGCGGGCTCGGATTCCGGCGGCGGCGCCGGCATCCAGGCGGATCTCAAGACCTTCTCGGCGCTGGGCGTCTACGGCGCCAGCGTGATCACGGCGCTGACCGCGCAGAACACGACGGGGGTCCAGGGTATCCACGACGTGCCGGCGGAGTTCGTCGCCCGGCAGATCGACAGCGTGTTCTCCGACCTCGCCGTGAGGGCGGTGAAGATCGGCATGCTGTCGCAGACCGCGGTGATCGCGGCGGTCGCCGACGGCCTGGCGCGCCACGCCGGGTCGATCCCGGTCGTCCTCGACCCGGTGATGGTCGCCACCAGCGGCGACCGGCTGATCACCGACGACGCCGTGGCGACGCTCCGCGAGCGGCTGCTCCCGCGGGCCGACCTGATCACCCCCAACCTGCCGGAGGCGGCGGTGCTCCTCGGCGAGCCCGTCGCCGCGGACGCGGCAGCGATCGTGGCCCAGGCGCGGCGGCTGGTCGCCCTCGGCGCCCGGGCGGTGCTGATCAAGGGCGGCCACGGCGCGGGGCGCGAGAGCATCGACCACCTCGTCACGGCGGACGGCACCCTGCGGACCCTGTCGGCGCCGCGGATCGCGACGCGCAACACCCACGGCACCGGCTGCACCCTCTCGGCGGCGGTGGCGGCGGGCCTCGCCCAGGGCTTGGCCCTGCCGGAGGCGGTGGCGGAGGCCAAGGCCTACCTCACGGCCGCCCTCGCGGCGGCGGACAGCCTCGCGGTCGGGACGGGGCACGGGCCGGTCCACCACTTCCACGCCGTCTGGACTTAGAGGCCGATCCGGCCGCCGCTTTCCGGTGCGCACGCCGCCGCGCACGCCGCCCGCCGCCTTGCAACCGGGCGTCGATTGCGTTTGAAGAAGCGCACGATCGTTCGGATAATGGAACGGTGCAGGCGGATCGGGGACGATGCAGGATCAGGCGGAACGGCCCGACCGGGCGCGCGGGCGCGACCTGCTGACCGGCGCGCAGGTGCTCTCCGGCCAGCTCGGCAAGACCATCCAGCGGCTGCGCAAGGCCTACAACCTGTCGCTCTCGGAACTCGCCGAGCAGTCCGGCGTGGCCAAGTCGATCATCAGCCAGATCGAGCGCAACGAGACCAACCCGACGCTGGCGACGATCTGGCGCCTGTCCCAGGCCCTCGACGTGTCGATCGAGCGGGTGTTGGCGGCCGGCGACGAGGAGCCGTTCATCGAGAAGACCTCCCGGGCCGACACGCCGATCCTCGTCTCCGAGGACGGGAAGGTGCGGCTGGCGATCATCGGCTGGCTCAAGACGATCGAGTGGCTGCAATGGTACGAGGTCACGGCCGACCCGGGCGGCGTCCTCGACTCGGACCCGCACCAGCGCGGCTCGGTGGAGTCGCTCTCGGTCACCGAGGGGGCGTTCGAGGTCGAGATCGGCGGCGTCGTGCAGCGGGCGCGGGCCGGCGAGACCCTGCGCTACCGCTGCGACCGGCCCCACCTCGTGCGCTGCACGGACGGTCCGGCCCGGGCCACCATGGTGGTGATCATGAAGGCCGCCGTGATGGAGTGAGGCGGCCCGGTCGGCCCTCCGGCCCACCCTCGGCGCCCCGCGCGAGGGCGCGCACGCGGTAGTCGCGGGGGCTCAGGCCGTAGCGCTCCTTGAAGCGGCGGGAGAAGTGGGACTGGCTGAGGAAGCCGCAGCCATACGCCAAGGTCCCCAGCGGCATGTGGAGGCAGCCCGGATCGGCCAAGCGCTTGGCGGCCGCCTCGAGCCTGCGGTGCCAGATCCAGTCGGAGACGTGCCGGTCCTGCGCGCGGAACAAGGCCTGCAGCCGGCGCAGGGACACGCCGGCCGCGGCCGCGAGCCGGGGCGGGTCCAGGGTCGGATCGTGGAGATGGGCCTCGAGATAGGCCCGGGCGCGCTGCACCACGACGCTGTCCTGGACGGGCCGCTGCGCCTCCCGCGCGAGCCGCTCCGCGAGGCTGGCGACGATGAGGTCGAGCCCCGTGGAAACCATGCTCTCGGCCACCTGGGGCGTCAGCCGGTCGCCCAGGCTGAGCAGGTTGCCCAGGAACGACCGGGTCAGGGTCGCGGTCGGCAGATCGCCGCCGACAGTCACGCCGGCGAACAGGCGTGCGGAGCCCAGAGCCCTCTCCAGCCGCTCCCGCGGGATCCCGATGGCCAGCACCTCGCTGTAGCCGCTGTGCTCGATCGTCCAGGGTGTATTCGTATCCCGGATCGAGAAGTCGCCGACCCGATCCGTGCTCGACCGATCGTACTGATCCGCGCGGACCTGTCCCGAGAGCACGATGCTCATGAACAGGTGGTCGGTCTTGTGGTTTTCATGGCGAAGCGTGCGCGGCGTCGTGGCCGCCCGCAGGTTGCGCAGCGCGAATTTCGTGAAGACCAGGCCGCCGATACTGGCCCCCTCGATCGTCGCGTGAAAGGGCTCGTCGTTGAGACAAGTCTGCGCCATCGGAACCAGGCGATCTTCGCAGATATCTCGCCAAAGGCGAAACTTGTCCTTCTCCAATACACCTTCAGTTGAGAACAGAGTCTGCATCGCGGCAGCCGTATGACCGCGATTGCTGCGAACCGCAACCGCGCCCCGTCCACGCACGCCGCCGCGGCGCCGCGGGACACGGATTGATCGGCAGGAAATCCCGCGCGCCCACGATGCACCGTCGGGCCCGTCCCATCACCCGTGGCGCCTGTCGGGCCGTGGAGCGGATCCGCGCGGCTGGCATTCGGAGGACGTTCCGTCGCGAGCGCCCCGCCCCGGCGGGGGCGTCGGCGCGGCCCGGCCGCGGGGCCGTCAGCGCCCGCTGTTCACCCAGCGCACCACGTCGGCCAGCACGATGCTCAGCGCCTGATCGAGGGCGCGGGCGCCGCTGCCGGCATCGATCTTGGACACCGGCACGCGGGCCGTGAAGATCCGCGCCGCCGCAACCCTGCCGGTGCCGTCGGCCACGAGCTTCAGCGACAGGTCGACCACCGCCTCGCCGGTCCCGGACTGCACGTCGAAGGCGCGGATCTCGCTGATCAGCTGGTAGTCGGCCACGACCTTGTCGCCGGGCCGGCTCACCGAGCGGAGCCGCCCGGAATTCTCCAGGCTCTGGATGAGCCGCGTCTGGATCAGGCGCGGCAGCCGGTCGGCCCACTGGCCGCCGCCCAGGAACGACAGGGCGCCGCCGTTCTCGCGGACGATGATCCGGTCGGCCTCGAAGGGCTGGATGCTCACCGGCTCCGAGACCGCGATCGAGCGGCCGGCCGCGATCGGCCGCCCCGCGGCCGGCAGCGCCGCGAGGTCGAAGGTGAGGGGCGCCGCGCCGCCGCAGCCGCCCAAGAGGGCGGCGAGCAGCGCGGCGGCGGCGATGTGGGACGAGCGGACCATACGCATGACCTGAAGGACCCCGCCGGCGAACGGCGGAGCTGTATAAGCTATGCGGTTAAAACTAATCCGCTGCGGCATCCGTGCCGTGCGCCGGGACACATCCGCCCGGCGACGCGGCATTTCACCGGCCACCGTTGTATTCAGGCAACGAAGGCTTGCCGCCGAAGATCACCTGGCTCGGGTCGCGCTCCAGGCTGCGCACCGTGCGGTTGAGGGTGCTCAGCGTCCGCTGCCCGTCGCCCGACAGGGCCTCGACCTCCCGGCGGCCGGTGCCGCTCAGCCGGCCGAAATTGGCCGAGATGCTGGCGGTGCGCTTGTCGAGGTTCTCCGACATGGTCCGGAACGCCTTGCCGGCGTCGCGCACCGAGATCGCCGCCGCGCGGATCTCCGTGAAGGTGCTGGAGCCCTCCTGGCCGGAGGCCGAGCCCAGGAAGCTCTGGGCGCCGTTCAGCACCGCGTCGATCTTGTCGGCCGAGGCGCTGAGCTTGCCGGCGAGCAGCCGGGCGTCGTGCAGGCCGGCCTCGATGTCGGGGCTGGCCTTGGACAGGGCGGCCGAGAAGCGGTCGGCGTTGTCGATCACCCGGCCGAGCTTGGCCCCGTCCACGGCCTTCACCAGCGCCGAGATGTTCGGGCCGGCATCGGCCAGCGTCTTCGAGAAGGTCTCGACATTGGTCAGCGACCGGTTGATCGCCCCCTCGTTGGCGGAGACCAGCCGGTCGAGGCGGGCCAGCATGTCGTCGGCCCGCTGCGCCACCTGGCGCGCCAGCGCCATCATGTCCTGCATGTCGGAGGAATCGGCGAAGATCGTCGGCGGCTCGCCGTTGGCCATCGGGGTCAGCACCGGCGCGTCGGCATTGCCGCCCGACAGGGAGATCACCGAGACGCCGGTGAGCATCGCCGAGTCGAGGCGGGCGCGGGTGTCGGCCCGGAGCGGGGTCGCGGGATCGACTTTGATCGTGGCGAGCACCCGGCGGGGATCCTGCGGGGCGAGGCGGATGTCGGTGACCTCGCCGACCTTGATGCCGTTGAAGTTCACGCTCGAGCCGCGCGACAAGCCCCCGACCGAGCCGGAGAAGACGATGCGGACGAGCTGGCTGACCTGCCGCGAGGAGCCGCCGGAGAGCCACAGCACGGTGCCGAAGCCCGCCAGGATGACGGCGATCGTGAAGGCCCCGATCAGGGCGTAGTTCGCGCGGGTTTCCATGCGCTCAACCTGCGGTTCTGGCCGGCGGAGATCCGGCCGGGCCTGGAGCCCCGGCTCCCGGAGGGGAGCAGGGCGGGATCTGGGTGGGACGGCGGCGATCGGGCATCGGGTCAGGCACGGGAGCAGGCACGGGATCAGGCATGGGATCAGGCATGGGCCGAGGCGCCCCCCGTCGCGATGGTCCGGGCGCGCTTGCCGTGGAAGTACGAGCGCAGCCAGGGATGGTCGCTCGCCAGCATCTCGTCGATCGTGCCGGCGGCGATGATCTGGCCGTCGCCGAGCGCCGCGATGCGGTCGCAGGCGGTGTAGAGGCTGTCGAGGTCGTGGGTGACCATGAAGACGGTCAGCCCCAGCGTCTCCTTGAGGGTCGAGACGAGGTCGTCGAACTCGCCCGCGCCGATCGGGTCGAGGCCCGAGGTCGGCTCGTCGAGGAACAGGATCTCGGGATCGAGCGCCAGGGAGCGGGCGAGCGCCGCGCGCTTGATCATGCCGCCCGACAATTCCGAGGGCAGCTTGTCGGCGGCGTCGGGCTTCAGGCCGACCATCTCGATCTTCAGCCGGGCGAACTCGTCGAGCAGGCGCTCGGACAGGTTCAGGTGCTCGCGCATCGGCACCTGGATGTTCTGCTTGACGGTGAGAGCCGAGAACAGGGCGCCCTGCTGGAACAGCACGCCCCAGCGCTGCTCCATCCGGCGCCGCTCCGCGTAGGTGAGCGCGTCGACGTCGCGGCCGAACACCTCGATGGTCCCGGCCCGCTTCGGGTTGAGGCCGAGGATCGTCCGGGTGAGCACCGACTTGCCCTGGCCCGAGGGCCCGACGAAGCCCAGGATCTCGCCGGCGCGGATGTCGAGGCTCAGGCCCTTCAGGATGTTGCGGTCGCGGAAGCCGACCACGAGGTCGCGCACGCGGATGATCGGGGCGGGGCCATTCGGCGAGGCGGTCATCGGGGCATTCATCGCGGCGGCCTCAGAAATCGATCGCGGCGAAGAACACCGCGAACAGGCCGTCGAGGACGATGACCATGAAGATGGACTTCACCACCGACGCGGTGACGTGACGGCCGAGCGATTCCGCGGAGCCCTCGACCGCGAAGCCCTCGATCGTGGCGATCACCCCGATCGTCAGCGCCATGAACGGCGCCTTGATCAGGCCGACCATGACGTGGTGGACGCCCACCGCCGCCTGGAGCCGGACCAGGAACTGGTCGAGGGTCAGGCCGCCGTAGAGCATCGCGGTGAGGCCGCCGCCGGCGAGCGCCGCGAGGTCGCCGATCAGCGTCAGCATCGGCAGGCCGATCATCAGCGCGAGCACCCGGGGCACGATCAGGATCTCGACGGGGTCGAGGCCCATGACCCGGAGCGCGTCGACCTCCTCGCGCATGCGCATGGAGCCGATCTCGGCGGTGATCGCCGAGCCGGAGCGGCCGGCGACCATGATCGAGGTGAGCAGCACGCCCATCTCGCGCAGGATCAGGAGGCCGATCAGGTTGACCACGAAGGTCTGGGCGCCGAAGCGCTGGAGCTGGAAGATGCCCTGCTGGGCGACGATGCCGCCCACGAGGAACGAGATCAGCACGATGATCGGCGTGCCGTTGAGCGCCACCTGCTGGATCTGGTTGATCAGGGCGTTGCCGCGGAACGTGCCGGGCCGCAGGGCGACGCGCCCGCAGGCGGCGATCAGCTCGCCCAGGAACGCGAGGGCGGTGACGAACTCGCGGCCGCCCTGCACGGTCCGGCGCCCGGTGGAGTCGAGCAGGCCGACGACCGGGCCGTGCCGCCGCGGCGGCGGCGCGTCCGGCTCGCGCAGCCGGACCTCGCCCAGCAGGGTGCGGTGCTCCGGGCGGGCGCCGAGATAGGTGAGGGCGCTGCCCGCCTGCTCGATCTCGGCGCGGGTCCGCTCCAGGACCCAGGCGCCGAGCGTGTCGAGGCGCTCGATCCCCGACAGGTCGACCGCCACCGGCCCGGCGCGGCCGGCCGCCGCGATGCGCGCGGCCGCGGCCTCGACGGTCGGGGCCTGGTCGGCGGTCCAGCGGCCGTCGAGCGCCAGGCGGCCGTCGGCCGACCGGTCCCGCAGCGCGGCGCCGGCCAAGGCGCCGGGAACAGTGCCCTCGCTCAGCAACACCCATACTCCTCGATCGAGGCACCACCCTGCCCGGCGGTTATGACGACATTACGGTTGACGATCCGTCTCCAACCTCACCCCCCGCGCGCGGCGGGACGCCAGGGCGAGGCCCAGGCCGGCGGCGGCGAGCGGCGCCATCAGCAGGAAGGCGAGGGGGCCGCCGGCCCGGTAGGCGACGCCGCTCCCCAGGGTCGCGACCACCGAGATCCCGGCATTGACCGCGCTGAGCGTGCCCTGCGCCCGGCCCCGCGCGCCGTCGGGGGCGTAGGCCGAGACCGCCGCCATGGCGCCGAGCTGGGTCGCCCCGAAGGTCAGGCCGTGGAGGCACTGGAGCGGCACCAGCGCGGCGAGATGGTCGCCGAGGAGGTACATGCCGATCGCCCGCAGGATCGCCGCGACGGCCCCGGCGCCGAGGAGCCGCACCGGGCCGCGCCAGGCGGCGGGCAGGGCGGGGAGGCCGGCGAACAGGGCGATCTCGGCCAGCACCCCGGTCGCCCAGAGCGCGCCGACCCAGGTCGGCGGGATGCCCTGGCCGGTCCAGTAGATGCTGCCGAACCCGTAGATCGCCCCGTGGCTCGCCTGGATCGCGGCCGCCGCGCCGATGCACAGCCAGAGCCGCCGCGGCAGCCGCGTCCGGCCGTCGCCCGCCGCCGACGGCGGCAGGGCCGCCACCGCGCGGCTGCGCCACGCCACCAGACCCGCGCCGAGGGCGAGGCCGGTCAGGAGCAGCGGCACGGCGAGCCGGCCGCCGAGCGCCGTCAGCAGCAGCCCGCCCGCGAGGTTCGCCAGCAGGAACGCGATGGAGCCCGCCATCCGGATCCGCGCGTAGGTCAGGCGGGCGTCTTGGCGCACGGCCGCGAGCGTCAGGTAGTCGATGCAGGGCACGAGCGGCGCGCCGGCGACCGCGTTGAGCACGATCAGCCCGGCCAGCAGCGGCCACCCGATCCCGGCCGCGGCGGGCATCAGCGCGTAGGTCAGGCTCAGGGCGAGGCTGCCGAGCAGGATCAGCCGCCGGGGCCCGAGGCCGCGGTCGAGGAGGCTCATCAGCGGCGCCGTGGCGGCGATCCGCGTGGCGATCGGCAGGGCGAGGAGGAGACCGATCACCCGGGCATCGAGCCCCAGGGCGTCGAGCCACAGGGGCATGAACGGCATCGCGATGCCGATCTCGGTGAACACCACGGCGTAGAGCAGCGACAGGCGCGCCGGGCCGGACGGGCGGGGCAAGGCGGGTCTCGACGAGCGGGGTGAGCAGGGAGGTGGGACCGGGACGGCGTCCGTAAGCGCCCGTTAAAGGCCCTCTGTCAAATTCGCCGCGATTGGCGCGCATCGGGGCCGCCGCCGCGCCCGCATTCAGCGTCCAGAGAGGCCCATGTTCGGTTCCGTCAACCCGAGCGCGCACGCTTCGGCCGAGTACGAGGCGATCGAGGCGACGATCAGCGCCAGCGAGCGCGGCCGCTGGTTCCTCGCCGAGTACGCCCGGCGCAACCGGGGCGCCGAGACCGAGGTGCTGCTCGGGGCGATCGCGCGGCTGGAGCGGAGCGTCACCGCCGACCGCGGGCAGGAGGCCTTCGGGCACCTGCGCGGCAATCTCCTCGATATGGCCGACGCGATCAGCCGGACCAAGGGCGAGATCGCGGCGCTCAACACCCCGAACGGCGACGAGACCCGGCTGACGCAGGCGTCCCTCGCCCTCGACGCCATCGTGCGCGAGACCGAGCAGGCCACCTCCGACATCCTCAGCGCCGCCGAGTCGATCCAGGAGGCGGCCTGGACCCTGCGCGAGCACGGGGCCGAAGCGCAGGCCTGCGACGCCCTCGACCGCCACGCGACCGCGATCTACACCGCCTGCTCCTTCCAGGACCTGACCGCGCAGCGCACCGCCCGGATCGTCTACACCCTGCGCTACCTGGAGGACCGGGTCTCCGCGATGATCGCCATCTGGGGCGAGGACGCGGTCCGGGTGCCGCCCCACCGGGGCGCGCGGCCGGCCGGCGAGCCGGCCGATCTGAACCAGAGCGACATCGACCGCTACATCGCCATGGACGTGCCGGCCGTCACGGTGGCGGCCCTCGTGGCCCGCCCCGGCAGCCCGGCGCTGCACGAGGATCTGGTGTTCCTGCCGGTCCAGGCGGAGGCCCGGGCGCCGGAGGCCGAGCCGGAGACAGAGGTCGCGGCCGAAGCGCCGGCCGCGCCGGAGCCGGTGGCAGAGGCCGAGCCGGACGCCGTGTCCGAGCCGGGGGGAGTGGCCGCGCTGGCATTCGCCCCGGAGCCGGACCTCGCCGCGCCGGGGGACGGGTCGGAGGCCGCACCCGCGGCCGACTTAGAGGCCGGCTTGGAGGCCGGCTCGGAGGCCGATCTGGAAGCGGACTGGGCGGTCGATCTCGAGGCCGCCCCGGAGCCGGAGCCGGCTCCGGAGGTCGCCTCCCTTCCCGTCGCCGATCCGTCCGCCGCGGACGCGCCGGAGCCCGCCACCGCGATCGAGGAGGCGTTCGAGGCGGACGTCGAGGCGGACGTCGAGGAGGACATCGCGCCGGACGTGGTCGACCTCACCTGGGGCGAGACCGTCGCGGCGGCGCCCCAGCCGGCGATGCCGCCGGAGGAGCCGGCCCTGAGCTTCGCCGAGATCGACGCGCTGACGCCGGAGCAGCGGCTCGCGCTCTTCGCCTGACGGGTCCGGCCCGGCGCCGGCGCTCCGGCGCAGTTCGACAGGCGCGCGCCGGCGCGGACCCTGCTATCAGGGGCGCCCCCGGCACCCCCGAGCACGCGCATCCGTGGCCCTGCACCTGATCAAGCTCTGCGTCGGCCCCGCCACCATCGCCGATCTCGAGGCCCGGCAGGCCCGCTTCCGCGCGGAGGCGCTCCGGGACGGCCGGCAAGCGGCGCCGTTCCACGTCACCCGCACCCTGCCCAAGCGCCACCGGGAGATCACCGGTCAGGGCTCGATCTACTGGGTGATCCGCGGGACGCTGTCCTGCCGGCAGGCGATCACCGCGATCGAGCCGCTCACCGACGCGGACGGCATCCCGCGCTGCCGGCTGGTCTTCGATCCCCGGCTCGTCCCGGTGGCGCCCCGGCCCTACCGGCCGTTCCAGGGCTGGCGCTACCTGACGGCCAGCGACGCGCCGGCCGATCTCGGGGCCGAGGCCTCGGGAGACCTCGCCGAGATGCCCGAGGCCCTGCGGCGCGAGCTGGTCGGCCTCGGCCTGCTGTGAGGGCGCGACGGGTCTCGTCGCCCCCGGTCAGGCGCCCGCCGGCGCCGCGAGCGGCCCCGGCGGGATCGGTCCTACGCCCCGTCGAAGCGCCCGCTGGCATGGGCCAGCATGGTGTAGACCTTGCCGGTCTCCGAGGTCAGGTAGGCGTCGGTGCGCTTGGCGTCGCTGTCGTTCTTGACCACGTCGCCGAGCAGGCGCTCGAACTCGCTGACGTAGCGGTCGACGCTGCGGCGGAACTCCGCGTCGGTCCTGTACCGGCGCTGGATCTCCGCGAAGGTGGCCCGGCCCTGCGGCGTGTAGATCCGCGGGTCGAACAGGTTCGGCTCGCCCCGGCGGTACCGCTCCCACAGGTCGACCGCGGTCCGGTGCTCGATCATCTTGGCGATGTCGGTCGAGATCGTGTCGAGGGCGATCCGCCCGGTCTCGGCGGCCGCCACCGCGGGGCGGCGGGCCGCCGGCGCGGGCGCCGGGGCGGCGGCCGGCGCGTCGGCCGCCGGCTCCTCGTCGTCGTCCAGCGAGGCGCGGGTCAGCAGGTCGGACAGCCAGCCGCGCTTGTCGCCGGCCTGCGCCGGGCGGGCGGTCGCGGACGGGCGCGGCGCCTCGATCTTGGCCGCGGCGGGCCGCGGCGTCGCCGCGGGCGCCGGCAGGGCCGGAGCCGCGGGGGCCGCCGTCGGCATCGCCGGTGCGACCGGGGCCGCGGCGGGCGCCGCCGCCGCGACGGCGCGGCCGCCGCTCTCCGCGACCCGGCGCTGGGGCTGCGCCTGCGGCTGGGCGACGTCGACCGAGCGGCCGGAGCGGGAGACCAGGGACGACAGCTCGTTGAGGGCCTTGATCTGGTCCGCTACCACCCGGCGCATCTCGCCGGTTGCGTCCTGCGTCTCGCGCGGCAGCTCGAGGACGCCCTTGGCGAGCTCGGCGCGGGTCGCGTCGAGTTCGCCGCGGATCGAGCCCGCCATCTCGCGCAGGGCCGAGAAGGAGTCGCCGAAGCTGGCCTGGG
Source organism: Methylobacterium sp. 285MFTsu5.1 (assembly GCF_000383455.1). Lineage (NCBI taxonomy): Bacteria > Pseudomonadati > Pseudomonadota > Alphaproteobacteria > Hyphomicrobiales > Methylobacteriaceae > Methylobacterium > Methylobacterium sp. 285MFTsu5.1. The sequence goes on from NZ_KB911273.1 coordinate 171,452, forward strand.
CCTCCTGGAAGCCGCTGCGCATCTCGCGGGCCGCCTCCTCGATGACCTGCCGGACGCCCTGGGCGGCCTTCTCGCCCTCGGCGCTGGCGCTGTCCTTCAGGTCGGCGAAGGCGCTCGTCACCGAGGCCCCGGCGCCCTGGGCCGACTGGGCCAGGGACTCGCCGACGCTGCGGGCACGCTCCTCGGCGGCGCGCAGGGTCTGCTCGATGGTCTGGGCCAGGGCGGTGCCGTTCTGCTCCAGGGCGGCGGCCCGGGCCTCGAACGCGGCCAGAGCCTCGGTCAGCTTGGTCTCGCGGCCCGACAGGGCCGAGTCCAGGCGCTCCTCGATGGCCGCCAGCGAGGCCGCGGCCCGGTCGAGGGCCGCCACGTGCGCGGCGGTCTGCTCGCCGAGGGAGCGGCCGCGGCCGTCGAGGGTCTCGGCGAGGCGCGAGGCCTCGCTGAGCGCCCCGTCGGCGGCGCCGCGCAGGGCCTCGACCTGGGCCGAGACGCCGGCGCTGGCCCGGCCGGTCTCGGCGGCGATGCGCTCCAGCGCCCCCTGGACCTGCTCGATCCGGCCGGCGAGACCCTGCTCGATCGCGCCGAGGTTGGTGTCGGCGCCGGCCACGAGGTCGGTCAGCGCCGTGTTGGCGGCCTCGATCCGCTGCAGCAGCGCGCCGAGCTCGCGGCCCATCCGGTCGTTGGTCTCGAACAGCTCCGAGAGCGTGCGGCCCGCGCCGTCCTCGACGGCGGCGCGCAGCAGCTCGGCCGAGGCCCGCGACTGCACGGCCAGCTCCTCGGTCCGCTCCCGCAGGCTCTCGGCGAGCGGCATTCCGGTTTCGGCGAGCGTCCGCTCGATCGCCTCGGCCCGGTCCGACAGGGCCCGCGACAGGTCCATCATCGGCCCGTCGATGGCGCTGCGCAGGCGCTCGACATGGCCCTCCAGGCTGTCGCCGACGGCGCGGCCACTGCCCTCGACGCTGGCGAGCAGCGCGCCGCCGCGCTCCTCGATGGCGCGCACCAGGGTCTCGGCGCTCTCGGCGAGGCGGCGGGACAGGGCCTCGCCGCGGGCGTCGACCAGGGCACCGAGCGCCGTGGCGCGGCGCTCGAACCCGGCCCCGAGGGCCTCGGTGCGGGCGTCGATCAGGCCGGCGAGCGCGGCCTCGCGGCGGCTGAGCGTCTCGGCCAGGGCCGCGTTGTGGGCCTCGACCTGCTCGGCATGGGCGCGGGCCCGCTCGTCGAGGGCGGCGACCAGGGACGCCGTGCGCTCGTCCATGAGGCCCGCGAAGGCCTCGTGGCGGTCGTCGAAGGCGGTGGCCAGGGTGTCGGCGCGCTGCGCCACCAGGGTCGCGAACAGCCGCATGCGGCTGTCGATGCGCTGCGTGAAGGCGTCGGCGCGGGCGTCGACGCCGCGGGCCAGGGCCTCGCTCTGCGCCTCGACGGCCTGCGCCAGGGCCGCGGTGCGGCCCTCGACCACGCCGTCCAGCTCCCGCAGCCGGGCGTCGAAGGTCTCGACCAGGGCGCCGGTCCGGCCCTCGACGGCGCCGTCCAGGGCGCGCAGGCGGGCGTCGAAGGTCTCGACCAGGGCGCCGGTCCGGCCCTCGACGGCACCGTCGAGGGCGCGCAGGCGGGCGTCGAACACCTCCACCAGGGCGCCGGTCCGGCCCTCGGCGGCCGCCACCAGGGCCTGGCCGCGGTCCTCCAGCAGGCCCTCGATCGCGGCGCGCGCCTGCTCGAAGGTCGCCCGCAGGGTCTCGACGCGCGCGTCGACCCGCTCGGACACGTCGCGGCCGGTGCCCTCGACAAGGGCGCCGAGGCGGTTCTGCACCCGGTCGAACAGAGTCTGCAGCTCGCCCGTCCGCTCCTTGAGGGTCTCGGCGAGGCGGTTCTCGCGCTCCTCGAGCAGGCCGGCGATCGCCGGGTTCACGCCCTCGATCGTGGTCTGGAGCGCCTGGGTGCGGTGCTCGATCGTGCCGGCGATCTGGCGGCCGCGGGTGTCCACGAGGCGGTCGATCTCGCCCTGCGCCCGCTCGAACAGGCCCTGAAGGTCGGACAGGCGGGTGTCCAGCAGATCCGCCATCTGGGCGGGCGCCGCGTCGAGGGTCGTGCGCAGGCCCTCGGTCCGGGCCGCGATGGCGTCGGCGACCTCCTGGCCGCGCCCGTCCACGAGGTCGCGCAGGCCGGCCTGGGCCTCCTCGAACAGGGTGTGGAGGCGCTGCGTGCGGGCGTCGAGGGTGGCGGCGAGCTGGCGCTCGCGGGTCTCCACCAGCGCGGAGACGGCGGCGGGCGCCTCCTCCAGCACCGCGCGGAGGGACTGAATGCGGGCGTCGACCGCGGCGGCGAAGCGGCCGCCGCCGCCCTCGACCACGCCGTCGAGGGCCGACTGAGCCTCCTCGAACAGGGTGCGCAGGGCCTGGGCCCGGGCGGTGAGGGTGTCGGCGAGGCGGGTGCCGCGGCCGTCGACCAAGCTCTCGAGGTGGCCCAGCCGCTCGTCGAACAGGCTGCCGAGCTGGCGGGTGCGGTCGTCGAGGGCGCCGGTGGCGGAGCCGAACGCGCCCTCCAGGGCGGCGACCATCGCCTGCCCGCGGCCGTCCAGCGCCTCGTGGATCGGGCCCATCCGGCCGTCCAGGGTGGCGGCCAGGGTGCCGGCATGGTCGTCCAGCAGGACGCGGATCTGGTTGGTCCGGTCGTCCAGCAGGGTGTGGACCGAGCGGACGCCCTCGTCGAGGAGGCCGCTGATGTCGGCCGTGCGGCTCGACAGGGTGTGGCCCAGGCGGCCCTCGCCGGCATCGAGCATCCGCTCGGCGTCCGCGATGGTCTGCTGGAGCTTGGCGAGCACGCTCTCGCCGCGCTGGTCGATGAGTTCGGCCAGCGAGGTGCCGCCGCGGTCGAGCAGGCGGGCGAGCTCGGTGATCCGGCCGCCGATCGCCCCGAACACGGCGCGGCCCTTCTCGTCGAGCTCGCCCGACATGGCGGCGATGCGCTCGTCGATCAGGCGGCCGATGAGGTCGGCGCGCTCCGCGAAGGCCGCGTGCACGGCCTCGGTGCGGGCGGCCAGCGCCGCGTCGGCGTTCTCGGTGCGCTCGTCCACCAGGCGGATCATCGAATCCGCGCGGTTCGCCAGCGCGGCCTCGAGGCCGCGGGTGGCCTCCTCGATGGTGCCGGTGAGGGCGCGGACGCGCTCGGCCATGGCGCCGTCGAGGCCGCCGGTCCGGTCGGCGATCATCGCCACGAGGTCGCGGGTCCGGCCGGCCAGCTCCTCGTCCACCGCGCGGGTGCGCGCCTCGATCAGGCGGATCGCCTCGAAGGCCTGGACGCCGAAGCTCTCGTCCACGAGGCGGGCGCGCTGGTCCAGGGTCTCGGCGATCGCCTGCAGGCGGCCGATGACGCCGGTGTCGAAATGGCCGGCGCTCTCCTCGATCCGCCGGGCGATCTCGCCCGTGTGGCGGGCGATGTCCTGGCCGAGCCCGGAGGTGCGGCCCTCCAGCATCTCCATCAGACCGCGATGGCCCTCGGCCATGACGCGGGCCATCTCGTCGGTCCGGGCGCGCAGCGCGTCGTCCACGGCGTTCGCGCGGCTGCCGAGATGGTCGTCGATCTGGCCGACCAGCGCCGCCACGGCGGCCGCGATGGCGGCGGCCCGCTCGGCCGAGCGCGTCTCCAGGCCGCCGAGATGGGTCTCGATCAGGCTGCCGGCCTCGCGGGCCCGGGTGGCGATCGTCTCGGCGACGGCCTCGCCCTTGCCGGTGAGGAGGCGGTCCATCTCCTCCAGCCGGGCGCCGACAGTCTCGCCCAGCGCGGCGGTGTCGCGGTTGATTCGGTCGGCCAGGATGTCGCCGCGGGCGATGGTCTCCTGCAGGGCGGCGAGGCGGTTGCCCAGCGTCTCGTCGATCGCCCGGACCCGGCCGTCGGCGGTCTCGGCGAAGCTCGCGCCGGTCTGGCTGAGGGTGTCGGCGATGCGGGCGCCCTGGCTCGCCACGGCGAGCACGATGTCGCGGCCGGTGCCGCTGATCCGGGCCTGGGTCTCGTCGGCGTGGCCGGCGAGCAGCTCGGCGACGCTCCGGCCGTGCTCGCCGAAGGCCGCCTCCATCTCGCCGATCCGGGCGGCGAGGTCGGCCGAGATCGCGCGGGCGGCCTCGGCGAGGCTGCCGGTGGCGTCGCCGGTCCGGGCGGCGAGCTCGCGGTTGAGATCGTCCAGGGCGGCGCGGACCGCCGCGACGGCGTCCGTGCCGCGGGCGCCGAGCTCGGTGCCGGCCCGGTCGGCGGCGTCGCGGAACCGGGCGGTGAGGATCGCGGTCTCGGCCTCGACCGCGCCGGTGACCTCGCCGGAGGCGTTGCGCAGGGTGTCCAGGGCCGCGGCGAGCCGGGCGGCGGCGTCCCGCGTCTGCGTCTCGGCGGCTTGGCTCGCCTGATCGGCGGCGGCCCGCAGCGCGGCGGCCGCCTCCTCGGTCCGCGCCGACAGGGCGGCGGCGGAATCCGCGACCCGGCGCTCGAACACCCGCACGGCCTCGAGGGTCCGGGCCTCGACCGCGCCGGTGGCGTCCTCGGCCGTGCCGCGCAGGGCATCGGTGGCCGCCTCGGCCCCGCGCCGGAGCGCCGCGACCGCCTCGGCGGTGCGGCCGTCGATCTCGCCCGACAGGCCCTCGACGGTGCCCCGCAGCGACTGGACCGCGGAGGAGGCCCCCGTCTCGAAGCCCCGGCCCAGGGCCGCGAAGGCGGCCTCGAGGTTGGCCGCGACCGTCTCGGTCCGGTGCGCGATGCTGCCGCCGGCCTGCTCGGCCGCCGCCGCGACCCGGTGCTCCAGGTCCGCGGCCCGGACCGTCACGGTCTCGTCGAGGCGCGCCGCGATGCCGTCCATCCGCTCGGCGAGGGCGCCGCCGCGCTCCGACAGGGCCTCGGCGATCCGCTCGGCGGTGCCGACGAGGTCGTCGCGCACGGCGCCCGCGCGGGCCGCCAGGGTCTCGCCGGCGCCGCTGGCGGCGAGCGCCAGGGCGGCCTGGGCGTCGCGCCCGCGGCCCTCGATCGTCTCGGCGACCGACAGGCCGGCGCTCTCGATCTCGGCGCGCAGCGCGAGGCCGCGGCCGGCGATGTCCTGGGTCAGGGCCGAGCCGGTCTCGGCGAAGCGGGCGGTGATCTCGGCGCCCATCGCGCCGAAGCGCTCGGTCAGCTCCGAGCCGCGCGACAGGAAGGCGGATTCGAGCCCCGTCACGGAGCGCTCGAAGGTCTCGCGCACCGTGCCGGCCTGGCGCTCCAGCGCGTCGCTCACGCGGCTGCCGGTCTCCTCCAGGGTCCGGGTGAGGGCGCCGGCATTCTCCGACAGGCGCTCGGCCAGGGCGGTGCCGGCGGCCTGGAAGGCGCCGGTCGCCGTGCCGGCGCGGTCCTCGAAGCTGCGGGTCAGGGTCTCGCCGACCTCCTGGAAGCTGCCGCGCACCTCCTGGCTGGTGGCCGCCAGCGTGTCGATCAGGTCGCTGCCGCGGGCGGTCATCAGGTTGACCACCCGGTCGCCGGCCTCGCCCAGGGAGGCGGTGATCGCGGCGCCGCGGGTCTCCAGCGCGCCGGTCACGCGCTCGCCCGCGCCGGTCACCGCGGAGACGATCCGGTCGGAGGCACCCTCCAGGTCCTGGCTCAGGCTCTGGTGCGACCCGGTGATGGCGCTGCGCACCCGCTCGGCGTTGGTGACGATCGCCTCGCGCTGGGCCACCAGCTCGTCCACGAGGGAGCGGATCCGGATCTCGTTGTCGGAATAGGCCCGCTCCAGGGTGGCGATCTCGCCGCGCACCAGGGTCTCCAGCTCGCCGGCCCGGGCGAGCGCCCGCTCGACGCCGTCGCCCACCGCCGCCACCTCGCGGCGCACGGTCTGCGACATGGTCAGGACCGCGTCGGTGGAGAAGCTCTCGGGCTCGGCCAGGCGCACTGCGACCTCGCCGACCGCGCGGGCGACGAGGCGCATCTCCTGGGCGCGCACCGCCAGCATGGCGGCGATCACGAACAGCACCACCGGACCGAACAGGGCCGCGGCGCCGACGCTCGCCTGGAGGGCCGAGAGGCCCGACAGGACGGCGCGCAGGTCGCCGTCGGACTTCGACCACGCGACCAGCACCAGGGCGCCGATCCAGACGGCGCCGGCCGCGAGGGCGAGCAGGTAGGGCTTGGGCGAGGAGCGCACCCGCAGGGTCTGCTGCAGGATGCCGATGTTGCGCCGGTCGTCGTTGGCCACGAGCGAGCGGTCGGGGGGCAGGAGGCCGCCCTCGCGGCGGGGGCGGTCCAGGCCCGGCGGCGGCAGGTCGGAGGCGAGCGGCGGGTCGAGGTCGAGGCGCGGCGGCATGGTCCGGCCGGCGTCGAGACCGCCGTCGCGCAGCGGGTCGGCGTCACCGACATCGGGCAGGCGCGGCTCGGCGCGGCCGTCGGTGCCGTTCGGCGTCAGGGCGTCGAGGTTCAGCGCCTGCTCGATCGCAGAGAGCGCGGCCTCGGCCGGGTCCTTCAGCTTCTTCTCGGTCGCCATACAACGCCTCGTTACACGGGTTCACCGGCGCCTGGAGAGGCTTGAGCCGGAGACGCAACGCCCCGTTTACCATTACAAGACTAAACTCGGGCAGCGACTGCCGATACCCGAGCCCTCGACCGGCCCCAGAAAAGGTTAACCGAATGGTTACCGGGCCCGTCGCTCGCCGCCTCCACCATCCTGCCGCAGGGGAGGGGTCGGGCGCGATCCCCACCCGGCGAATCAGGGGGTGAATTGTGTGGATCAGATCCGCAATCCCCGACGAATCCGGATGCCGGGAGCCCGAGCATGCAGGCCATCGACCCCGCGGAACTCGAGGCCCAGACCGGCGGCGACGCCGATCTGGCCCGTGAGGTTCTGGAGCTGTTCGCCGGCCAGTGCCGGTCGATCCTGCCGCGCCTCGCCGACCCGGCCCTGCCGCGGGCGCAGCGCGCCGACCTCGCCCACACCCTGAAGGGCTCGGCCGCGGGCGTCGGGGCGATCCACGTGCGGGCGCTCGCGGACGCCGCGGAGACGCGCCTGCGCGCCGGCACCGGGGCGGTGCCGGTCGACGACCTCGCGGCCGCGGTCGCGCGGGCGCTGGCGGAGATCGCGGAGGCGCGCGCCTGACGGTGTCGCCCAATGCGGCGATCGATCCGGGACCGGTGTCTAATGCCGCGCTTGCATTCCGCGTTTCCAGCCGCCAAGCAGGCACGCCGCCCGTCGGACAGATTGCGCTCGACGCGAGCCCGGAGCCCCCAGCATGCCCAAGATCACCTACGTCGACCACGCCGGGACGGAACGGACCGTCGAAGGCAGCGTCGGCGCGACCGTGATGGAGACGGCTATGCGCAACAACGTCCCGGGCATCGACGCGGAGTGCGGGGGCGCCTGCGCCTGCGCCACCTGCCACGTCTACGTGGCCGACGCCTGGATCGACACGGTCGGCAAGGCGCAGGACATGGAGCAGGACATGCTGGATTTCGCCAGCGACGTCCGCGAGAATTCCCGCCTCTCCTGCCAGATCAAGATCACGCCGGCGATGGACGGCCTCGTGGTGACGACGCCGTCCCAGCAGGGCTGAGACGGAAACCGTCTCGGTCGCGCGATCCCCGCCCGTCCTCGCGAGCGCAGCGAAGCGACCCAGGGTGGCACGACGTCCGCGTATGCGGCGCTGCTGGATCGCTTCGCTGCGCTCGCGAGGACGGCATCGCCTCCGGTCGCGTCGCGCTGTGAGGCCGTAAAGGCACCTGTCATCGCACCAGCGCCCGCGCCGCGGCGTCGAGCCCGTCCAGGGTGAGGGGGAACATCCGACCGGCGACAAGCCGCTGCATCATGCCGATCGACTGGGTGTAGCCCCAGTGCGTCTCGGGCACCGGGTTCAGCCACGCCGCCTTCGGGAAATGGTCGAGGAGCCGCTGCATCCAGGTGGCGCCCGCCTCCTCGTTCCAGTGCTCCACGGAGCCGCCGGGCGTCGCGATCTCGTAGGGGCTCATCGAGGCGTCACCCACGAAGACGAGCCGGTAGTCGCTGCCGTAGGTGCGGATCACGTCGAGGAGCGGCGTCTTGGCCTCGTGGCGCCGCCGGTTCTCGGTCCAGACCGCCTCGTAGGGGCAGTTGTGGAAGTAGTAGTGCGCGAGGTGCTTGAACTCCGAGCGCGCCGCCGAGAACAGGGCCTCCGCCTGCTCGATGTGCCAGTCCATCGAGCCGCCGACGTCCAGGAACAGCAGCACCTTCACGGCGTTGCGCCGCTCCGGCCGCAGCTTCACGTCGATGTAGCCCTGGCGGGCGCTCGCGCGGATCGTGCCGTCGAGGTCGAGCTCCTCCGCCGCGCCGGTCCGGGCGAAGCGGCGCAGGCGCCGCAGCGCCAGGCGCATGTTGCGCGCGCCGATCTCGCGGTCGTCGTCGAGGTCCTTGAACTCGCGCTTGTCCCAGACCTTCACCGCCCGGAAGTTGCGGTTGCCGTCCTGGCCGATGCGGATCCCCTCGGGATTGTAGCCGTAGGCGCCGAAGGGCGAGGTGCCGCCGGTCCCGATCCATTTCGAGCCGCCCTGGTGGCGCCCCTTCTGCTCGGCGAGGCGCTGCTTCAGGGTCTCGAACAGCTTGTCCCAGCCGAGCGCCTTCAGCTCCGCCTTCTCGGCCTCGGTCAGGTACTTCTCGGCGAGCTTCCTGAGCCATTCCTCCGGGATCGCGGCGGGCTCGACCGCCTCGCCCAGGGTCTCCAGCCCCTTGAACACCGTGCCGAACACCCGGTCGAACCGGTCGAGATGCGCCTCGTCCTTCACGAGCGCGGTGCGCGACAGGAAGTAGAACGCCTCGACGTCGTGCTCCGCGAGGCCCCGGTCCAGGGCGCCGAGCAGGGTCAGGTACTCCTTCAGGGAGACGGGGACCTTGGCGTCCCGGAGGGCCGTGAAGAACTGCAGCAGCATGCCGGGAGAACGCGCCAGCCGGGCGTCCGGGTCAAGCCCGCGCGAATCGGTCGGCGCGCCGCCGAGCGTGGCAGGACTTTTCCGAAGGACTTCCGAGTCTTCGCCGATGGTCGACAAGATTCAGCCCCGTCGGCAGCGCCGATTCCGGCGCCCAAACGAGTCTCTCCGACCCGATGGGACTCATAACCTGGGCATAAGTCGTCGAATCTGTTGATATGTGACCGGACAAGCCTCGCCCAGTCACTCAATCGGTCATGGGAATCGCTCAACTCGGGACATCGAGTGTGTGCGGACGCGGCAGCGCGGCCGACACGGAGCTAGCGAGGAGACCTGCGATGGCGGTCATCCTGCGGAATCTGACGGAATTCAAGCGGTTTCTCGGGAAGCCGGGGGCGACGATTCAGCTGGTGCGCAACACCTTCATGGACCGCCAGCCGGAGGCGACCCGGGACGCCTACCGCGACAAGGGCATGTACGCCCCGCGGGCGGTGCAGGCCCTGTCGCGCAAGGCCGCGGTCTTCACCCTGCGGGGCTATCCCGGGACGGTCTGGCTCTACTGGGACAAGGGCGCCCGCGGCTGGCGCTTCTCCGGCGACACCGTGACGGTGCCCCTGGTCACCGGCCTCGGGCCGGCGGACGAGCTGGTCTACCGGTGCAGCTTCGCCGACGGGTTCGAGCCGGCGCCGCGCAGCCGCGCGGCGCGGCGGGCCAAGCACGAGGACGCGCACCCGGTCCTGATCTGAGCGGGGCCCCCGGGACCTCCGCTCGGATCTCCCGCCTCAGGCCGCCCCCTCAGGCCGCCCCCTCTAGGCCGCCCCCTCAGGCCTCCTGGCCGGCCGCCTCCTGGCGCTCGGGCTCCCGCTTGACCGGGGCCTTGCCGAGTGCCTTCCCGACGGTCCGGCGGGCCCGGAAGATCGGCTTCGACTCGCCCTCGCGCTTCTTCAGCAGGGCGCGGTACTCGTCCCGCCGCTCGTGGATCGACGCGATCACCAGCCCCATCGGCACGCCGACATCGACCAGCACGGCCTCCGACAGCTGCAGCGAGGCCTCGATCGTCTCCGGGACCGCGTCGTCGACGCCGAGCTCGTAGAGCGAGGAGGCGTGGCGGGCGTCGCGGGCCCGGGCCACGATGGTCAGGTCCGGCCGCTCGGCGCGGGCCGCCGCCACCGCCGCCTCGACGGCGCGGGGATTGTCGAGGGTGACGACCAGCGCCCGGGCCGTGGCGATGTCGCAGCGGCGCAGCATCTCGGTGTTGCCGCTGTCGCCGAAATAGACCGGCGCCCCGGCACGGCGCTGCTCGGCCACCCGCGCGGCGTCGGAATCGAGGGCGATGTACGGGATCTTGTGCCGCTCCAGCATCTCGCCGACCTGCCGGCCGACGCGGCCGAACCCCGCGACGATCACCCGGTTCCCCACGCGCTCCGGCACCGGCTCCGCCTTGGCGGTGGCCTGGGCGCTGGCGGTCGCCCGCAGCTTGAGCCGGCGGCCGACGGCGGCGAGCGCCGGGATCATGATCATCGTGACCGTGGTCACCACGAGGGCCGCCGCGCCGACCTCCTCCGGCACCAGGCCGGTGGCCATGGCGCCGCCGATCAGCACGTAGGCGAACTCGCCGCCCGGACCGAGGAGGAGCGCCGTCTCCAGCGCCACCGGCCGGGGGATCTTCAGCACGGGGGCCGCCATCATCACCACGGCGGCCTTGATCAGGACCAGCGCCAGCGACAGGCCGATGATCGCCCCCGGCGTCGCCATCAGCTGCGCCGGGTCGAGGTTCATGCCCACCGAGACGAAGAACACGCCGAGCAGCAGGCCCTTGAACGGGTCGATCGTCGCCTCGATGGCCCGGCGGTACTCGGTTTCGGCCAGCAGCAGGCCGGCCACGAAGGCGCCCAGCGTCATCGACAGGCCGCTCGCCGCCGCGGTCAGCGCCGTGCCGACGATGACCAGCAGGCAGGCGGCCATGAACAGCTCGGTGGAGCGCGTGCGCGCCACGAGCTGGAACAGCGGGCGCAGGGCGAGGCGGCCCGCCACCACGATCAGGGCCAGCGCGATCGCCGCTTGGCCCAGCGCCAGGGCGAGGGCCCAGCCCTTGTCGCCGCCGTCGTCGCGGCCGAGCACCGCGATCGCGAACAGGGCCGGGGCCACCGCTAGGTCCTGGAACAGCAGCACCGCGAAGCTCGTGCGCCCGGTCGGCGCGTTCAGCCGCTTCTGCTCGGCGAGGACCGGCAGGACCACCGCGGTCGACGACAGCGCGAGGCCGATGCCGACGATCACCGCGCCGGTGAGCGGCACGTTGAGCCCGTAGAGGATCGCCCCGAGGATCAGCGCGGAGCAGCCCACCTGCAGGGAGCCGAGGCCGAAGACCAGCCGGCGCAGCACCCGCAGGCGCTCCCACGACAGCTCGATCCCGATCATGAACATCAGGAAGATCACGCCGAACTCGGCGAGGTGCGAGATCTCGGCCCGGTTGCCGATGGTGAAGAGGTGCACGGAGGGATAGGTGTCGGCCAGCCGGCCGAGGCCGAAGGGTCCGAGCAGGGCCCCGGCGCCGATGAAGCCGAGCACCGGCGAGATCCGCAGGCGGTGGAACAGCGGCACCACGATGCCCGCTGTGACGAGAAACAGGATCGCTTCCTTGTAGGAGCCGGCGTGGACCTCTGGCATCGGCGGCGGATCGAACCTCGTCTCTCGGGGGTGGGGAGCGCCGCTCACGGCCGCGCGATCATGGGTCGGCGGCGCCCTCGGAGCAACCGGATTCGGCCGGCGACCGGTCCCGCGGACGTGCGTTCCGACACAAGCCGGATACAGGCGCGGGTGAGACATTTCGGTCACCGGCACGCGGGATGCGGACGGCATCCAAAGGAGGCATGCGGTGAAGGCGTGCAACGCGGCCCAAAATCGGCACAATGCGCGCATACACGCCTGAGTTAACCGGGGGTTAAGCTCGGCCGGGCTCGGCCCGGAACTGGACCGGATGGATGCGACGAGGCCGATGATCTCCATCAAATCGATATTTGCCGGTCCGGCAGCGCCCCCCAGCCGCGACCTCGAGCGCGAGAAGCGCGAGTGGAAGCTCGAGTCGGACCGCTGGCGGCACCAGCGCCACGTCGAGAAGGGCTACCGCATCAAGTGGGGCTACGTGGCGATCGCGTACCTCGTCGAGTTCATGGTGATCGGCGCCTCGCTGTGGGGCGCGTGGCTGTTCGCGGGCGTCTACAGCGACGGCGACTGGCACGCCTTCTACTTCATGCTGCTGGCGCCGCTGGTCTACGCCGCGGTGGAGCTGTGCCGCGTGCCGCTCGGCATCCTGGCCCGGACCCAGCGCTCCTACTTCGTGCGCGGCCTCGCCGTGCTGGGCATCATCTTCGCGGCGGGCGTGACCACCAAGTCGGTGTCGCAGCTCGGCGAGATGATGTTCCATCCCCGCCTGATGGAGGCGGCCCGGACCAAGACCGCCCTGAAGGACGCCCAGGCCGACCGCGCCACGATCGGCGACCGGATCAAGGCGGCCGACGAGCGCGTGGCGCAGTACACGGCCGAGCTCGACCAGATCGAGAAGCGCTCCGCCGACAACGCCCAGCAGCTCGCCGGCCTCCCGGCCCAGCGCTGCGAGCGGGTCTTCGGCACCAACAGCAAGGGCCGGAAGTACCAGAACCTGAAATGCGTGGCCGATCCCCGCGTCGCCGCCCTGTCGCAGGGCGTCGCCAAGGCGTCCGCCGACCGCGCCGGGATGATCAAGGACCTGGAGGAGGCCCGCAAGGCGCGCGCCGCCCTCGATCCGGGCGCCGCCGACCGCCGCGTGGCCGATGCCGAGCAGGGCTACCGCAACGCGGTCAACCGCTCGCAGCTCCACTCCTTCACCGCCATGGTCTACGGCGTCGACCCGATCGACGTGACCGAGAGCCAGGTCCACGCCTTCCTGCGGATCTTCGTGTTCCTGCCCGCGGTCTGCGCCGCCTTCGCGTCGACGATCCTGGCGCTCTGCGCGGTCTCGACCCGCCGGACCTTCATGGACGAGGACGATCTCGGCGCCGCCGTGAACCCGGAGGCGGCCCCCTACATGCTCGACGCGATCGCCGACGCCCTGCGCTCGCACCCCGAGCCGATCCTGCCGCGCGCCGCCAACGCGTCGGGCGCGGTGATCCCGATGAACCGGCCGGCCCAGGGCCAGCAGGCGCTGCCGAACCAGACCCATCCGGGCCCGACCCTCCCTGCCGCTGGAGCCGGCGCATGAACTACGTCGCGAGCGGGACCCCCGAGAACATCGCCCTCGCCCAGCAGGTGAATTCCCGCCTGCGGGCGGATTCGAGCTACGTCGCGGCCCGGGCCTTCCTGTTCCGGGCGCTGGGCTTCGGCGCCTTCGCGTGCCTCGCGGGCATCGGCGTCGGCGCGGCGGCCTACGGCTGGGCGACCCTGAACCAGTTCGACACCGCCGCCGAGAAGATCGCCGCCGCCATGCAGGCGGCGCTCTCGGACGTGACCCTGAAGACCAAGGGCGAAGTCACGCTCACCGACAACACCCTCAAGCTCGAGGGCCTGCCCAAGGCGCCGGCGACGCCGACGCCCACCAAGGCGCAGCTCGGCAACGACGCCGCCCCGGCCTCCAAGGCCGCGGTGAACACGACCTTCACGGTGTTCAAGCAGGTGCCCTACCTCGACGGGCAGATCGTGACCGGCTGGAACTTCAAGGACAGCGCCGAGCAGCCCTACCAGCAGTACTGCTACTTCTCCCGCCGCTCCAACGAGGCGAAGGGCCAGGTCGAGATCAAGATCGACCTGGCCATGGACGGCAAGACCCTGCCGCAGCCGCAGAAGTCGGACGTCAACCTCGAGATCCTCGCCCGGAACTGCGTCTGGCACGAGAAGGGCTGAGATCGCTCGCGGCGCCACCGTCCTTGCGAGCGAAGCGAAGCAATCCAGGGTAGCGCCCCGCCTCCGAACGTCCCGCTGCTCTGGGTCACTTCGCTTCGCTCGTGATGACGGCGTGGACCATCGGGCGGGCGCATCAGCCGGCACCGACTGGGACGGCCGGACGGGGACGGCGCTTGCGGCCCGGCGGCGCGGCGCGCTACCCCTTGGCCCGAGCCCCTCTCTCCGAGACCGCGATGCGCTTTTCCGGAACCGAGACCTACGTCGCGACCCCCGACCTCACCGCGGCGGTCAACGCCGCCGTGGTCCTGGAGCGGCCGCTCCTCGTGAAGGGCGAGCCCGGGACCGGCAAGACCGTGCTGGCCGAAGAGATCGCCAAGGGCTTGGGCGCGCCGCTGATCGTCTGGAACATCAAGTCGACCACCAAGGCGCAGCAGGGGCTCTACGAGTACGACGCGGTCTCGCGCCTGCGCGACTCCCAGCTCGGCGACCCTCGGGTCTCGGACATCTCCAACTACATCCGGCGCGGCAAGCTCTGGGAGGCGTTCACCGCGCCCGAGCGCCCGGTCCTGCTCATCGACGAGATCGACAAGGCCGATATCGAGTTCCCCAACGACCTGCTGACCGAACTCGACCGGATGGAGTTCCACGTCTACGAGACCGGCGAGACCGTGAAGGCCGTGCGCCGGCCGATCGTGATCATCACGTCGAACAACGAGAAGGAGTTGCCGGACGCGTTCCTGCGCCGCTGCTTCTTCCACTACATCAAGTTCCCCGATTCCGAGACGCTGCAGCGCATCGTCGACGTCCACTATCCGGGCATCAAGCACCGCCTCGTCGAGGAGGCCCTGCGGACCTTCCTGGCGATGCGCGAGGTCCCGGGCCTCAAGAAGAAGCCCTCGACCTCGGAGCTGCTCGACTGGCTGAAGCTCCTCGTCTCCGAGGACATCACCCCCGAGACCCTGCGCGAGCAGGACGGCCGCAAGCTGATCCCGCCGCTGCACGGGGCGCTCCTGAAGAACGAGCAGGATGTCAGCCTGTTCGAGAAGCTGGCCTTCATGATGCGCCGGGACCAGCGCGGCGGCTGAGGCCGGACGGACGACCCGAGGATTCCCGCGAGAGGAGCCCGGGGCAGGGACAGGAGCGTGCGGCATGGGCGAGATCGCGATCGTCGGCGGCGGCGTGATGGGGCACGGCATCGCCCTGGTGCTGGCGCTCGCCGGCCACGGCGTGCGGATCACCGACACGCGGCCCGAGACCCGGGCGCGGATCCCCGGCCTGATGGAATCCGCCCTCGCGACCCTGCGGGAGGCCGGCGCCGCCCCGGAGGGCTGGGATGCCGCGCGGCTCGCCCGGGCCGTCCGGGTCGAGGCGGCGCTCGACGCGGCGGTCTCGGGCGCCGGCCTCGTGATCGAGGCGATCACCGAGAACCCGGAGGCCAAGCGCGCGCTCTTCTCCGAGCTGGACCGGCTCTGCCCGGCCGACGCGATCCTCGCCAGCAACACCAGCTACCTCGACGTCTTCCCGCTGATCCCGGAAGCCCGGCAGGCGCGGGCGCTGATCCTGCACTGGTACACGCCGCCCTACATCGTCGACCTCGTCGACGTGGTGCCGGGGCCCGGCACGGACCCGGCGGTCGTCGCCGCCATGGCCGAGTTCGTGCGCGGCCTGGGCCAGGTCCCGATCGTGCTGAAGCGCTTCATCCCGGGCTACGTCGCCAACCGCATCCAGCAGGCGATCAGCGCCGAGGTGTTCCGGCTCCTCGACGAGGACGTCGCCGCGCCGAAGGACATCGACGACGCGATCATCCACGGGCTCGCCTTGCGCATCCCGATCCTCGGCCACCTCGCCAAGGCGGACTTCACCGGCCTGGAGCTGACGCAGCGGGCGCTCGCCAACGGCAGCTACGCGCCGCCGCCGCCTCGCACCCGCTCCGAGACCCTCGACGCCCTCTGCGCCGAGGGCCGGACCGGGGTGATGGCCGGCAAGGGCTATTTCGACTGGGGCGGGCGGCCGCCGGAAGAGCTGTTCCGCGAACGCGACCGCAAGCTCCTGGCGCTCAAGGCGGCGATGGCCGGGATCGGCCGGATGGAGGGATCATGATCGGAGCGGACCTGTCCGGACGGCGCGTCCTCGTCACCGGAGCCTCGTCGGGGATCGGGCTCGCGACCGTCGCGATCTTCGCCCGCAACGGCGCCACCGTGGCGCTGAACCACCTGCCGGACGATCCCCGCGGCCCCGAAGAGGCCGCCCGGCTCGCCGGCGCCGGATTCTCGGTGATCGCGCTGCCCGGCGACGTGTCGCGGGCGGGCGAGGCCGAGGCGATGGTGGCGGCCGGCATCGACCGGCTCGGTGGCCTCGACGTGCTCGTCAACAATGCCGGCACGTCGGGCACGACCACGCCCATCGCCTTCGAGGACCTCGACGCGATGACCGAGGATTTCTGGGCCACGATCCTGGCGACCAACCTGCTCGGGCCGTTCCGCTGCGCGAAGGCCGCGGCCGCGACCCTCAAGGCGAGCCGCGGCGCCATCGTCAACACCGCGTCGGTGGCCGGCCTCGGGCGGCGCGGCTCGTCGGTCGCCTACTCGGCGAGCAAGGCCGGACTGATCAACCTGACCCGCAGCCTCGCCCGGGCGCTGGCGCCGGACGTGCGCGTCAACGCGGTGGCGCCCGGCCTCGTCGCCACGCCCTGGACCGAGCCCTGGTCGGAGGAGCGCAAGGCCTCGACCGTGGGGCGCACGATGCTCGGCCGCATGGCCCGCCCGGAGGACATCGCCGAGACGATCTTCTTCCTGGGCGCGGGCGCGGCCTACATCACCGGCGAGACCATCACGGTCGACGGCGGAGCGATCTGACGCTCGGGGAGCACAAACATGGCGAGCACGACCGTCATCACCTGCGCCCTCACGGGCTCCTTCGACACGCCGCGGAAGAACCCGGCCGTGCCGGTGAGCCCGGAGGCCATCGCGCAGTCAGCCCTCGAGGCCGCCGCCGCCGGGGCGGCCGTGGTCCACATCCACGTCCGCGACCCCGAGACGGCCGCGCCGAGCATGGAGCTCGCCCATTACCGCGAGGTGGTGGAGCGGATCCGCGAGAAGAACGACGCCGTGATCCTCAACCTGACCACGGGGGCGGGAGGCCGGTTCGTGCCGGGCGACCCCAACCCGTCGGTCGCCGGCCCGGGCACGACCTTCGTGGGACCGGAGGCCCGCACCCGGCATGTCGGGGCGCTGCGGCCGGAGATCTGCACCCTCGACATCGCCACGATGAATTTCGGCGAGCACCTGTTCCTCAACACCCCCGGCCACCTGCGGGCGATGGCGGGCCACATCCGCGACGCGGGCGTGAAGCCCGAGATCGAGGTGTTCGATCTCGGCCAGATCGAGCTGGCCCGGCACCTGATCGCCGAGGGGCATCTGGCGCGCCCGCCGCTGTTCCAGATCTGCCTCGGCATCCCCTGGGGGGCGCCCGCGACGCCGGAGGCCCTCGTGGCGATGCGCGCCCGACTGCCGGAGGACGCGGTCTGGTCAGCCTTCGGCATCGGCCGGGAGGAGTTCCCGATCCTCGCGGTCGCCGCCGGCATGGGCGGCAACGTCCGCGTCGGGCTGGAGGACAACCTGTACCTGTCCCGAGGCACGCTCGCGCCGAGCAACGCCGCCCTGGTGGAGAAGGCGGTGAGCCTGCTGGCCCACATCGACCGGGAGCCGGCCACGCCCGATCAGGCGCGGGCGATGTTTGGATTGACGCCGCGGGGCGGTTGAGAGGCCGATCGCCGCCGCTCCCCGTCATCGCGAGCGCAGCGAAGCGACCCAGGGCAGCGCGACCTCGGCGAGCGTGGTGCTGCTGGATTGCTTCGCTCCGCTCGCAAAGACGGGGGCAGCACCTCGCGAGGGCTGCCCCTGACGGATCGCCGGCATCCTCACGCGCACCCGTTCCAGCCGCGGACCGCCGCGGATACTCTGCCTTCGGAAACATTCCGAGCGGCGATCAACGCCGCCGGGTGGACACGACAGGGAGAGAGACATGACGCTCCGCCACCGCGCCGCGGCGCTGCTCGGGAGCTTGTGCGCGCTCGGCGCCGGCGCGGCGCTCGCGGCCGACCTCGTGCCGGTGAAGATCGGCGTGCTGAACGACCGCTCCGGCGTCTACTTCGACTCCACCGGCGAGGGCTCGGTGGTGGCCGCCCGCATGGCGGTCGAGGACTTCAAGCCGGAGGAACACGGGCTGAAGGTCGAGGTCGTCGCCGCCGACCACCAGAACAAGCCCGATGTCGGCGCCTCGATCACCCGGCAATGGTACGACCGCGACGGCGTCGACGCGGTGTTCGACGTGCCGACCTCCTCGGTGGCGCTCGCCATCGCGCAGATCACCAAGGAGAAGAACAAGGCGTTCATCAACTCGGGCGGCGGCACCGCCGACCTCACCGGCCCGGCCTGCACGCCCAACACCGTGCACTGGACCTACGACACCGCGGCGCTGGCCAACGGCACCGGCAAGGCCATCCTCAAGCGTGGCGGCAAGTCCTGGTACTTCATCACCGCCGACTACGCCTTCGGCCTCGCCCTGGAGCGCGACACCAAGGCGGTGGTGGAGAAGAACGGCGGCAAGGTCGTCGGCGGCGTGCGCACGCCGTTCCCGAACCCGGACTTCTCCTCGTTCCTGCTCCAGGCCCAGGCCTCGGGCGCGCAGGTGATCGGGCTCGCCGATGCCGGGCTCGACGCCGCCAACGCCATCAAGCAGGCGCACGAGTTCGGCATCCGCCAGGGCGGCCAGACGCTCGCCGCCCTGCTGATCGCCATCACCGACATCCACTCGCTGGGCCTGGACGTGGCGCAGGGCCTCGCCTTCACCGCCTCGTTCTACTGGGACCTCAACGACGGCACCCGGGCCTTCGCGGAGCGGTTCGAGAAGCGCATGCCCGGCAAGAAGCCGACCTCGTACCAGGCGGGCGTCTACGCCAGCACGCTGCACTACCTGAAGGCGGTGGCGGCCCTGCACTCGGCCAAGGACGGCGCCGCCGTGGTCGCCAAGATGAAGGAGATGCCGACCGACGACCCGCTGTTCGGCAAGGGCACGATCCGGCCGGACGGGCGCAAGATCCACCCGATGTACCTGTTCGAGGCCAAGGCGCCGTCCGAGTCGAAGGGCGCGTGGGATCTCTACAAGGTGCTGGAGACGATCCCGGCCGAGCAGGCCTTCCGCCCGATGAGCGAGGGCGGCTGCCCGATGGTGGCCGGCATGACGGCGAAGTAGGCCTCGGGTCGCTCCTTTCCGCACCGCCGTCCTTGCGAGCGGAGCGAAGCGATCCAGACGGCGCGACGCCGACCGTCGTCGCGCTGCCCTGGGTCACGTCGCTGCGCTCGTGGTGACGGTGAGGGAGCCTCCAACCGAAGCGTCCGGACGGAAACCGTTCACGCCGCCCCGATCCGATCCAGCGCCGCCATCGCCTCATCCGGGAGCGCGAGCGTGGCCGCCGCGAGGTTCTCGCGGAGGTGGCCGAGGGACGACGTCCCCGGGATCAGCAGGATGTTGGGCGACCGGCGCAGCAGCCACGCCAGCGCCACCTGCATGGGCGTCGCGCCCAGCCCGGCCGCCACCGCCGACAGGGTGTCCGACTGCAGCGGGCTGAACCCGCCCAGGGGGAAGAACGGCACGTAGGCGATCCCGGCCGCCGCCAGATCGTCGACGAAGGCGTCGTCGCCCCGATGGGCGAGATTGTACTGGTTCTGCACGCAGACGATGTCGGTGATCCGCCGCCCGTCCGCGACCTGCCGGGGCGTCGCGTTGCTCAGGCCGATCCGGCGGATCAGCCCCTGGCGCTGGAGATCCGCCAGCACCGTCAGCGGCGCCTCGATCGAGCCTTCCGCGGGGCCGTGGACGTCGAACATCAGGCGCAGGTTGACCACGTCGAGGGCGTCGACGCCGAGGTTGCGCAGGTTGTCGTGGACCGCCCGGGTGAGGTCCTCGGCCGAGAAGGCCGGGTTCCACGAGGCGTCGGCCCCGCGCTCGGCGCCGACCTTGGTGACGATCACGAGCCCGTCCGGATAGGGGTGCAGCGCCTCGCGGATGATCTGGTTGGTGACGTGCGGCCCGTAGAAGTCGCTCGTGTCGATGTGGTCGACCCCCGCCGCCACGGCCGCGCGCAGCACCGCGACCGCGGCCGCGCGGTCCTTGGGCGGCCCGAACACGCCCGGCCCGGCGAGCTGCATGGCCCCGTAGCCCAGGCGCTTCACGGTGCGGTCGCCGAGTTGGAAGGTCTCGGCCTGCGCGAGATCGGTCATGGCAAATCTCCTGTTGGTGGCCCGGATGTAGACGCCCGTTTTTGCGTCGATAAGCCGTGACAATCGGCACGGCCTGTGCGGATTCCCGAACGATGTCCCAGGATCTCACGGACCTCGCCGCCTTCGTGACCGTGGCGCGGGCCGGCGGTTTTCGCGACGGCGCCCGGGCGAGCGGCGGGAGCGCGTCGAGCCTCAGCGAGGCGGTGCGCCGGCTGGAGGCGGGGCTCGGCGTACGCCTCCTGAACCGCACCACCCGCAGCGTCGCGCCGACCGAGGCGGGGGCCCGCCTGCTGGAGCGGCTCGGGCCGGCGCTCGCCGAGGTGGAATCCGCCCTCGACGTGGTGAACGGGTTCCGCGACCGTCCCGCGGGCACGCTCCGGCTCAACGTGCCGCTGAGCGCTGCCCGGCTGGTGCTGCCGGCCCTCGTGCCGCCCTTCCTGGCGGCCTACCCGGAGATCCGCCTGGAAGTGGTGGTCGAGGACGGGTTCGTGGACGTGCTGGCGGCGGGCTGCGACGCCGGCATCCGCTACGACGAGCGGCTGGAGCAGGACATGATCGCCGTGCCGATCGGCCCGCGGCGGCAGCGCTTCGCCACCGCGGCGGCCCCGGCCTATCTCGAGAAGCGCGGCCGGCCGGACCATCCGCGGGATCTCCTGGAGCACGCCTGCCTGCTCGGGCGCTTCCCCAGCGGCGCCCTGACGGCGCCGTGGGAGTTCGAGCGCGACGGCACCATCGTCCGGGTGGACCCGTCCGGCCCGCTGATCGTGCGGGTCGCCGCCAGTGACCTCGCGGTCGAGGCGGCGGTCGCCGGCACCGGGATCGTCCACCTGTTCGAGGACTGGCTGCGGCCGCATCTCGACAGCGGCGCCCTGGAGCCGGTGCTGGAGCCCTGGTGGCAGGTCTTCTCCGGCCCGTTCCTGT
The DNA here is from genome assembly GCF_000383455.1 of Methylobacterium sp. 285MFTsu5.1. NCBI lineage: Bacteria > Pseudomonadati > Pseudomonadota > Alphaproteobacteria > Hyphomicrobiales > Methylobacteriaceae > Methylobacterium > Methylobacterium sp. 285MFTsu5.1. The sequence continues at coordinate 192,412 of NZ_KB911273.1, forward strand.
ACTATCCCGGCCGGCGGCACCTGCCGGCGCCGCTGCGCGCCTTCGTGGACTTCGTCGGCGCGCAGGCGTCGCGCGCTAGAACCGGAGGGTGAAGCGGCCCGTCACGGCCTGGTCCTGGGCGCGGGCTCCGGTCTGGCCCGTGTAGGCCACGCCCAGGCTCGCGTCCGGCGCCACCGCCAGGTCCAGGCCCACCTGCGCCACCAGCGCGTCCCGGGCGATCGGCACGCCCGCGCTCAGGAAGGCCGGGCCGCCCGCCCCGAAGGCCAGCAGAGCCGTCGGCACGACGTCGCCGAACGCGCGCCGGTAGCCGACGAGACCGCGCAGCGTCACCGGCAGGCCGAGGCCCAGGTCCAGGCGCGCCTGCGCCCGCACGCCCACCGTCGCCGCGCCGAGGTCGTAGTCCCGCGCGAAGCTCGCCAGCGCCGCCGCGCCCCCGGCCTCCGCGAAGGCGCCGCGCCGGATGCCGACATAGGCCCCGCCCGCGAACGGCTCGACGAAGCGCGCCGCCGGCGTGCCCAGCGCGATCCTCCAGCCGATCTCGCCGAAGCCCTGCACCGTGGAGCCGCCGCCGTGCCCGCTCAGCGTGTCGGCCAGGCCGTACTGCACCGCGCGGCGGGTGCGCGCGTCCGTGTCGGCGTAGAGCGCGCCGAGCCGCAGCGACAGCGGGCCGAGCTCGTAGCCGCCGTACAGGCCGCCGAACCCGCTCCTGAGCGTCGCGCTCTCCGCCCGGCTTGCGCCGCCCGCCCGGCCGGCGCTGTCGAGGAAGGCCTCCGTGTAGCCCCCGACCGCGCCGAAGCGCAGCCCGCTGGGGAGCCGCACGTCCGCGCCGGCCGCGAAGCCGGCGATCTGCCGGTCGAGGTCGAACGCGTTGCCGCCGCCATCGGCCGTGCCGAGGGCGCCGAGGCCCTGGCCCCAGAGCCCGAACACCTGCGGGTCGAGGGTGCGCACCGGCACAGTCGCCACCACCGGGGCCCGGCCGGGCCGGTCGGCCGCGTCGGCGGCCGGCAGGGCGCCGGCGTCGAGCCCGGCACCGGGATCGCCCCAGCGCAGGCGGTCGAGCACCGCCTCGCGCACGAAGAAGGCGGTCTCGTAGGCGGTGGACACGGTGCCGGCGTGGATGTCGCCGGCCAGCGCCCGGAAGCCGCTGCCGGCCTCGTTGGCCGTGAAGGCGACCGCCGCGTCGTAGAGCCGGCCGGCGCCGATCGCCTGGATCGCGTTGGCGGCGGCCGCGCCGTTGCGCGAGGTAGCGCTGGCGGCGAAGGGCACGTCGTTGCGGGTGAGCGTCAGGTCGACCGCGTCGGTCCGGTAGCGCAGGCCCGGGGTGAGGAAGGCGAGGTTCGCGGTCACGCCGGCGAACCGGCCGGAGACGCCGCCGGCGGCGGAGAGGATCGTGTAGGTGGTGCGCGGGTTGTAGGCGCCGGAGGCGGCGCGCACCTGGACGGTGCCGCCCGACAGGGTGGCGGTGCCGGTGGCGGCGATCCGGTCGGCCCGGCCGGCGGCGTCGGCCTCGACCCGGTAGGTCGACCCCGGCGCCAAGCCGACGTTGCCGGCGACCGTGAGCGTGCCGATGGAATTGCCCGGCGCCACCGTGGCGCCCGCGAGCGCGACGATCCCGCCCAGCGTGCCCGAGCCGCCGAGCTCGGCCCCCGGCAGCACCGACACGACCGAGTGGGCGAGGCCGCCGTTCACGACGAGCCGACCGGCCTGCACCGCGGTGGCGCCCGTCAGCGTGCTGAGCCCGGTGAGCGTGAGGGTGCCCGCCCCGGTCTTGGTGAGGGTCCCGGAGCCCGAGACGGCGTTGGCCAGCGTCCCGTCGGTCGATTGATCCACGACGAGCGCCGCGTCGTCGACGATGGCGCCCGTGCCGAAGGCGCCGGCATGGCCGACGAGCGTCCCGCCGCCGATCGTCGTACCGCCCGCGTAGGTGTTGGCGCCGGTCAGGACCAGCGTCCCGCTGCCGAGCTTCACGAGGCCGCCCGCGCCGCCGATGCCGTTGCGCCAGACGTCGTAGGCCGAGAACCCGCCCCGGGCCGCGTCCATCGTGACGGTGACCGTGCCGTTGAAGGCGCCGTAGCCGTCGGCGGCGGCGAACAGGTTGATGCGGTCGTAGCCCAGCCCGTTGTCGAGGAAGCCGCCGGAGGGCAGCTCCGTGGTCGCGATCACGTCGCGGCGCTGCGCCGCCGTGAGGTAGGGAAAGCGGGTCGCGAGCAGCGCCTCGGCACCCGCCGGGACCACCGGCGGACGGTCCGTGGGCCCGACCGGTGGCAGGCCGTAGGTCAGGCGCGCCGTGTAGGCGGCCTTGTTGCGCGCGTAATCGGAGAACCGGTCGGTGGCCGGATCCACGGGCGCGTGGGCGCACCGCTCCAGCGGGCCGCCGCAGGCCTGGCTCAGGTAGCTCTGCGCCTGCGCGAAGGCCTCGCCCAGCAGGGCCGCGTTCGCGGGATCGTTGAGTGCCCGGATGGCGAAGTAGGTCGCCAGCACGCGGCCGCCGATCACGTCGGTGGGCGAGTGCATGCCCGCCTCGATCCGGTTGTCGCCGAGCTCGCTCGCGCGGGTGAGCAGTTCCTGGAAACGCTGCGGGACCGCGTAGGCCAGGGCGAGGGCCGAGAGATAGGCGGCGTTGGTGTGGCCGCTCGGGAAGCCGCCATCCGTCGCGGGGGTCGGGCTCTTCTCCGGCCCAAGGGAGGGCGGCACGACGAGGCCGAGGCTCTGGCCGTCCAGGCTCTGCCGCCAGGGGCGCGGATAGCTGTAGGCGTCCTTGGCCGGGCCGGTGGAGGCGTTGGTCCGGAACGCGTTGACCAGCTGCACGACCTTCCCGAGGGGCGACGTCGTCACGCCGGCACCGGTCCCCTGGTCAACGTACTGCACGCGCGACGTGGTCGCGTCGAAGGCCGGGATCGTGGTGGTCGCCCCCGATCCCGCCAGATAGGCCCGCGTCAGCGGCCCGAGGCCGTCGATGACGCTGTAGCTCTGGTTGCGGCGGTCGTCGTAATAGGCGGCGATCTCCTGCGCGCCGGTCCGCTCCCGCGCCCGCTCGGCGACGATCTGGATGTTGCGCAGCAGGAGGGGCGCCCCGAGCGCCGTGGGCGATCCGGTGTCGTAGGTCCGTCCGGGGATCCAGATCCGCCGGAAACCCGACAGGATGTCGACGCCGTTGCCGGCCGTCTGCGCCTGGGCGCCCGGACCGAGCAGCACGACCGCCAGCGCGGCGAGTGAGACCCCATATCCTCGTGTCATGACGCGCTCCCCGACACCGCCCCGTCCGGCCGGTCGCGCGCCCCATATCCAAGATCATCGAGGTCAGATCGTCATAGTTCGTTCAAAATCGGACGCATTTTCGATTCGTATCCTCTGAGCAACACTCTGTGAGGCGGCTTATTTCTTATAGCTATGTTTGAGAAATTGGAATTTTTACTTCTGAATTTGCCCGAACAGCACTTCTGACCGGTCATCGATCGCCGTGAGCGGCGCGGCCGCATCTGGATAGGCCCGCCCGAGGCCGGCCACCGGCGCCGGTGACGGGGTCATGCGGGACAGGAGAGGTGGCCCGGGATGCGTCCAGCCAGACCCGGCGCGGGAGCGCCTCGGAAGGTCGGGGAGATGCCGTGCGAATCGCCCGGCGGCGCGTGCGGACGCCGCCGGGGCGGCTCACTGCGGCAGTTCGAACACCGTGAGCTGCCCGCCCGGCGCCGTGTACTGCGACAGGGCCGCGTAGCCCCCCACCGCCCCCGAACCGTCCGCGGGGTCGGTCAGCCCGGCCGCCAGGCCGATCCCGGCCCAGCCGCCGACCCCGGACAGCACCGCGACGTACTGCTTGCCGCCGTGCAGGTAGGTGGTGACGTTGCCGACGATCCCGGACGGGGTCTTGAACCGGTACAGCTCGTGCCCGTCCCGGGCATCGACCGCCTTCAGGTAGCCCTCCAGCGTGCCGTAGAAGACCACGTTGCCCGCCGTGGCGAGCGCCCCCGACCAGACCGAGAACGGCTCCGGGATCGTCCAGGCGATCCGGCCCTTCGCGCCGTCCCAGGCGATGAACGCCCCGGTCCGGTCCGAGCCCTCGGGCGGGTGCAGGGTGAGCGTCGCGCCGACATAGGGCTGGCCGGGCGTGTAGGTGACCCGGAACGCCTCGTAATCCATGCACATGTGGTTGGTCGGCACGTAGAACAGCCGCGTCTTGGCCGAGTAGGCGGCCGGCTGCTGGTTCTTGGCACCGAGCGCCCCGGGACAGATATTTTTGGTTGCTTCGTCCTCGTCGGCCTCGCCGGGGGCGTAGCGCTTGTCGACCACCGGCTTTCCGTAATCGGGCGCGGCGGGATCCACGCTGATCCGGCTGGCCCAGTTCACCGTGGGGTCGAACTTCTCCGCCACCAGCAGCGCGCCGGTGGCCCGGTCCAGCGTGTAGCCGAAGCCGTTGCGGTCGAAATGAGTCAGCACCTTCCGGGCGCGGCCGTCGATCACCTGCTCGGTGAGGATCATCTCGTTGACGCCGTCGTAGTCCCACTGGTCGTGGGGGGTCATCTGGTAGACCCAGCGGGCGATGCCCGTATCGGCGTCGCGGGCGATGATCGCCTGCGCCCATCGGTTGTCGCCCGGGCGCTGGTTCGGGTTCCAGGTCGAGGGATTGCCGGTGCCGTAATAGACGAGGTTCAGGTCCGGATCGTAGGAGAACCAGCCCCAGCTGCAGGCGCCGCCGGTCCGCCACTGGTCGCCCTCCCAGCTCTTGAGCGAGGAATCGCGGCCGACCGGGCGCCCGAGCGCGGTGGTCCTCTCCGGATCGACCAGCATGTCGGCGTCCGGCCCGGTGGCGTAGGCGCGCCAGAGCCGCCGGCCCGTCGCCTGGTCGTAGGCCGTCACGTGGCAGCGCGCCCCGTACTCGCCGCCCGCGAGCCCGACGATGAGCTTGCCGCGCACCGGCAGGACCGTGGCGGTGTTGGTCTCGCCCCGGCCCGGGTCGCCGTTCCTCACCGACCACAGCACCCGGCCGGTCTCGGGGTCGAGCGCCACCACGGTGGTGTCGGCCAGCTGGAGGAACAACCGCCCGTCCGCGTAGGCGAGCCCCCGGGAGACCGTGTCGCAGCACATCACGGCGATGACGCTCGCGTCCTGCCGCGGTGCGTAGCGCCACAGGATCCTCCCGCCCCGGTCGAGGTCGAGGCCGTAGACCACGTTGGGGAACGGCGTGTGCACGAACATCAGGTGTCCGACCACGATCGGCGCACCCTCGTGGCCGCGCAGGACGCCGGTGGAGAAGGTCCAGGCGACCTTCAGGCGCCCGACATTGCCGGCGTCGATCTGGTCGAGGGCCGAGTAGCGGGTGTTGGCGTAGTCCAGGGTCTGCAGGACCGGCGACGGGCCGGCCGCCGCCGCGGAGGCGAGGCCGGCGAGCGGCAGGGCCGCGAGCAGTGAAGCACGCATCGACGCACGCATCCTCGTGATCCTCATCGCCGCGCGGCGCGCGCACCTACATGCGCTGCTGGACGATGCTCTCGGCCTGGGGGTCCGGCTCGTGGCCGGCCGCGCGGAGCATCGGCACCACCTCGGCCGCCTCGCGCGCGACGAGGTAGCTCAGGTCCAGGCCCTCGCGGATGAAGCCGTGGCCGCGCATGTGCTCGAACAGGGCCAGCAGCGGCGCCCAGAACTCCGCCACCGAGACCAGCACCACCGGCTTCCGGTGGCGCCCGAGCTGCGCCCAGGTCAGCTGCTCGACCAGCTCCTCCAGGGTGCCGATGCCGCCCGGCAGGGTCACGAACGCGTCCGAGCGCTCGAACATCAGGCGCTTGCGGGTGTGCATGTCGGAGACCACCACGGTCTCCTGGATGTCCGCCAGCATGTGCTCGCGCGCCTGGAGGAAGTCCGGGATGATGCCGGTGACGTGGCCGCCGGCGGCGAGCGCCGCCCGCGCCACCGTGCCCATCAGCCCGACATCGCCGCCGCCGTAGACGAGGCCCATCCCGGCCTGCGCGACCGCGGTCCCGAGGATCTCGGCGGCCTCGCGGAAGGCCGGGTCGCGGCCGAAGCCGGAGCCGCAATAGACACAGACTGTCCTCACCGGAGCCATCCGGCGTCCTCCTCGCGCGTCCGTTGCGAGCCGTCCAGATCGCGCCCCGCGCCCAGCACTCCACGTGCCAAACTGCTGAATTCGCGTGGGATTCACCCGCCTGGGCGGCAGGACGGCTTGGTGTGGGGACCATGTACGGTATTATGGGCGGCGCCGTCGACGGCTTTTCGCGCGGGCGGACGGCCGCCCGCCGGGCGGCGGCAGGATGAGGGGAGGCCTTCGTGGCGATGTCGAGACAGGTGCGGCGCAGTCTCGCCCTGGCGCTGGCCGGCCTTCTCGGCGGACTGGGACTCGTGCTGGCGCTGTTCGGCGGCGACTCCTTGCGGCGGCTCACCGGCCGCGGTGGTCCCGAGCCGTCCGCGTCGTCGGCGCCGAGCGGCAGCCTGCGCAGCCTCGCCGATCCGGGCGCCCTGGCCGGCCGCGCCGACCCGACGATCGACTTCCGCGACGACAAGCCGGGCCGGGCGAGCCCGGCGCCGGGGGAGGGCCCCGTGGCGGCGCTCCCGCAGGCCCCCCGTGCCGGCACCCCCGGGGCGCCGCAGGCCGGCACCGCCGGGGCGCAGCAGGCCGGTCCGGGCCAGGACGCGCGCCTGCCGGATGCGGCTGAGGCGCCGCGCTTCGACATCGTCCGCGTCGAGCCGAACGGCGACGCCGTGGTGGCCGGCCGCGGCGCGCCGGACGCCGCGATCGAGATGCTGGTCGACGGCAAGCCCGTGGCCCGGGCGAAGGCCGATTCCAACGGTCAGTTCGCGATCGTGCCGCCGGCCCTGCCGACGGGCGCCAGCACGCTCCGCCTGCGCATGACCGGCGCGGACGGGCGCGCGTCCGAGTCGCAGCAGAGCGTCGCGGTGGACGTGGCCCCCGGCCGGGACCGCCAGCCCCTCGTGGCCCTGACCGCCCCGGACGCCGCGACCGTCGTGCTGTCGCAGCCCGGCGCGCCGGGCGCGACGGCCGACGCGAAGGGCGGCGCCAGATCCTCCGGTCCGGCTTCCGAGCCGGGTACCCGGGACGCCGACGCGGCGCGGGCCGGCCGGCCGGCCGGGAGCGGGGAGACCCGCGAGGCCGCGGCGTCCGGGGCGGGGCCGACCCGGATCGCCAGCGTGGACGTGCAGGGGAACGGCCGCCTGTTCGTGACGGCCACCGGCACGCCGGGGGCGCGGATCCAGCTCTACCTCAACGACACGATGATCGCCCCGGGCAGCATCGGGCCGGACGGCCGGGCGACCTTCACGATCGGGCGCGGGATCAAGCCCGGGCAGTACCAGGTGCGGATCGACCAGGTCGATCCGGCCACCGGCAAGGTCGCCAGCCGCGCCGCGGTCCCCCTGTCGGTGCCGGAGCCGACGCAGGTCGCCGCCCGGGAGACCGCCGAGTCCGGACCGTCGCCCGCCCAGAGCGGCGCGCGGGATCGCGCCGGCCCCGATCAGGCCGCGCGCGACGGTGCCGACCGGGACCGGCCGGCCGCGGCCTCGCCGCCGGCCGCCGTCTCGAACCCCCAGGCGGCCGACATGGCGGAGCCGGACCGGGTCGGCGCGGTGTTCGTGCCGGAGATCAGCACCGCCCGGATCACCCGCGGCGACAACCTCTGGCGGATCAGCCAGCGCACCTACGGCCGCGGCGAGCGCTACACGGTGATCTACGACGCCAACCAGAACCAGATCCGCGATCCGGACCTGATCTACCCGGGCCAGATCTTCGTGCTGCCCACAGACAAGCGCGGCTGAGCGGCGCCGCCTACTCCACCACTTGGTCGTCGCCCGCGAAAGCCAGCCGGCGCAGGCCGCGCAGCGCCCGGTCGAGCTCCTCCCGCGACGGCGAGGCCAGGGCGAGGCGCACCGCGTTCGGCGCGTGGCCGGGATGGACCGCGAAGGACGAGGCCGGCAAGAGGGCGATGCCCTGGCGCAGGGCCGCGGCCGCGTAGGCCTCGGCCCGCCACGTCTCGGGCAGTTCCAGCCAGAGGTGGTAGGCCTGCGGATCGCCCACGACCCGCAGGTCGGCGAGCGCGGCCCGGGCGAGGGCCTGCCGGGCCGCGGCGTCCCGGCGCTTGGCCTCGGCCAGCGCCGCCGCCGAGCCCCCCGCCATCCAGTGCATGCCGGCCGCGAGCGACAGGCCGAGCACCGTCCAGGCGCCCTGGCGGACGGAGGCGGCGAGCCGGTCGGTGAGGGCAGGCGGCGCGGCGATCAGGCCGACGGTCAGCGCCGGCATCACCCGCTTCGACAGGCTGTCCACGAAGATCACCCGGTCCGGCGCGAGGCCGGCGAGCGGCGGCGCCTCGGCGAGGAAGCTGTAGACCGCGTCCTCGACGGCGGTGAGCCCGGTCCGCTCCAGCACCTCCGCCAGGGCGGCCCGGCGCGCCGGCCCCATCGTGGCGCCGAGGGGGTTGTGCAGGGTCGGCTGGAGATAGACGCCGCTCAGCGGGGTCGCGCGGTGGGCCTGGAGCAGCGCCTCGGGGCAGACGCCCTCCGCGTCCATGGCGAGCGGGATCAGCGTGATCCCGAGCCGCGCCGCGATGCCCTTCACCCCGGGATAGGTCAGGGGCTCGCAGCCGATCCGCTCGCCGGGCGCCGCCAGGGCCGCCAGGGCGGCGGCCAGCGCCTGCCGGCCGTTGCCGGTGAACAGGATGTCGGCGGGATCGGGGGCGTAGCCCGCCCGCGCCAGGAACCCGGCGGCGATCGCCTGCGCCGAGGGCGTGCCCGCGGGCCCGTACTGGGTGAAGCCGATCTGGCCGTCGTCGCGGGCGAGCGCCGCCAGGGTCTCGGCCAGGACCACCTCCTGCTCGGGCAGGCGCGAGTGGGTCCGCTGCAGGTCGAGGGCGGCCGGGGGCGGCTCCGGGCGGAGCAACCCGGCGCGCCCCGGCTCGCTGCGGACGTAGGTCCCGCGCCCGACCTCGCCGGTCACCAGCCCCCGGCGGGCCAGCTCGGCGTAGACCCGGCTCGCCGTCGAGACCGCGATGCCCCGCGCGTAGGCGAAGTCGCGCTGCGGCGGCAGCCGCGCGCCGGGGCGCAGCCGGCCCACCGCGATGTCGGCCGCGATCGCGTCGGCGACGGTGCGGTAATCCGCGGGGCGCATAATTGCTCCGAGGTCAATGTTTCGATTGATCCGATCTTTGTATCGGATCAATGCTCCGCCAGCAATCCCGGCCGGACTGCCTTCCCGCCACCGGATCGTCTGCGATGCAAGCCGTCACCCTGTCCTCCTCGCCCGCCGTCACGCGTCCGACCGCGCGCCCGTCCCTGCTCCGCACGTGGCTGCAGCGGATCCGCACCCGCCGCGCCCTGGCGGCGCTCCACCCCGACCAGGCCCGGGACGCCGGCCTCGAGCCCTGGGACCTGCGCGCCGAGGTCGCGAAGCCGTTCTGGCGGGCGTGAGGCGGGGGCCTGCACGCAGCGCGGGTGCTCCGGCGCGGCAGCGGGCCTATATGCGGGACCAGGACATCCCGCCCCGCAGAACCCTTCATGACCGACAACACCGCGCCCGCGGCCGGGACGCCGATCCCGGCCGAGCGCCCCGGCCTGATCGCCACCTACCGGCGGCTCTGGCCGCATCTCTGGCCCCACGGCCGGCCCGACCTTCAGCGCCGGGTCTTCCTGGCCTTCGGCCTGCTGCTCGCCGCCAAGCTGGTGACCATGGTGACGCCGTTCACCTTCAAGTGGATCACCGACGCGCTGGTCGCCGCGGTCGGCGGCAAGGACGAGGCCGTGCCGACCGGCCTCCTCGCCGCGCCGATGCTGCTGATCGCCCTCTACGGCCTCTCGCGGATCGCCATGTCGGCGCTGACGCAGGTGCGCGACGGGCTGTTCGCCAAGGTGGCGATGCACGCGGTGCGGCGGCTGGCGCTCCAGACCTTCGAGCACATGCACCGCCTGTCCCTGCGCTTCCACCTAGAGCGCAAGACCGGCGGCCTGACCCGGGTGCTGGAGCGCGGACGCGCCGGCATCGAGGAGCTGTCGCGCCTGATGGTGCTGACCCTGGTGCCGACCATCGTCGAGTTCGTGCTGGTGCTCGGCGTGCTGGCCTACGAGTTCAACTGGACCTACGCGCTGACCGCGTTCCTGACGGTCGCCGCCTACCTGGCCTTCACCTACAAGGCGACCGAGTGGCGGATCGCGATCCGCCGCCGGATGAACGCCTCCGACACCGACGCCAACACCAAGGCGGTCGACTCGCTGCTCAACTACGAGACGGTGAAGTATTTCGGCGCGGAAGCCCGGGAGGCCGGCCGCTACGACGAGTCGATGGCCAAGTACGAGAAGGCCTCGACGCAGACCTACGTGTCGCTGGCGGTGCTCAATGCCGGGCAGGCGGTGATCTTCACGCTCGGCATGACCGTGGTGATGTGGCTCGCGGCGCGCGACATCCTGGCCGGGCGCACCACGATCGGCGGCTTCGTGCTCGCCAACACCATGCTGGTGCAGCTCGCGATGCCGCTCAACTTCATGGGCATGATCTACCGCGAGATCAAACAGGCGCTGATCGACATCGACGACATGTTCCGCATCCTCGGGCAGAACCCCGAGATCGCCGACCGGCCGGGCGCCGCCCCGCTCGCGGTCGCGGGCGGCACGGTGCGGTTCGAGGACGTGCGCTTCGCCTACAATCCCGAGCGGCCGATCCTGCGCGGCGTCACCTTCGAGATCCCGGCGGGCCAGACGGTGGCGGTGGTCGGGCCCTCGGGCGCCGGCAAGTCGACGCTCTCGCGCCTGCTGTTCCGGTTCTACGAGCCGCAAGGGGGCCGGATCAGCGTCGACGGGCAGGACATCGCCGCGGTGACGCAGGCGTCGCTCCGGGCGGCGATCGGCATGGTCCCGCAGGACACGGTGCTGTTCAACGACACGATCGGCTACAACATCCGCTACGGCCGGGCCGACGCCACCGACGCGGAGCTGCGGGAGGCGGCCCGCCTCGCCCAGATCGACCGCTTCGTCTCGGGGCTGCCGGAGGGCTACGACACCCCGGTGGGCGAGCGCGGCCTGAAGCTCTCGGGCGGCGAGAAGCAGCGGGTCGCCATCGCCCGCACGATCCTCAAGGCGCCGCCGATCCTGGTCCTCGACGAGGCGACCTCGGCGCTCGACTCCTTCACGGAGGCCGAGATCCAGGCGGCGCTCGACCGGGTCAGCCGCGGCCGGACCACCCTGGTGATCGCCCACCGGCTGTCGACGGTGGTCAACGCCGACGCGATCCTGGTCCTCGACCAGGGCCGCATCGTCGAGCGCGGCACCCACGCCGCGTTGCTGGAGGCCGGGGGCGTCTACGCGGCGCTCTGGGACCGCCAGCGGGAGGCCGACGCCGCCCTGGAGGTGCTCCAGCGCGCCGACGCGCCGGTGCTCCCGCCCCGGACGGGCCACGCCGCCGTGCCGGAGACCGAGGCCGCGGAGTGACCGAAAGGCCACACGCGGTCCGCGCAACGCGGCCGGGACGCAACCGGAGGCGGTAAGCGCGGTTCTGCGGTTATGCCGCACTTCTACCTGCACATCCGGGACGGTCAGTGGCTGGTCGAGGATCTCGACGGCGCCGACCTGCCCGACCTCGACGCCGCCCGCACCGAGGCCGAGCGCTCCGCCCGGGCGCTCTTGGAGATCCAGCGGGTCGACGGCGCGGTGCTGGCCGGGCAGGTCTTCGAGATCGCCGACGCGTCGGGGCAGGTCCTGGCGGTCGTGCCGCTGAGGGACGTGCTCGAGCTGCCGTAAGATCCAGGGCGCGGGCGGGCCGGTCGGGATCGACCGCCCGATGGCCGCTACGGCCGGCCCCTACGGCCGCGACCGCACACGGACCCCGAGCAGGTCCTCGAACGGCAGCACCATGGCGCCCTTGTCCCGGTCGCCGTGGCCCTGGCGCAGGGCGGTCTGGTAGGTGGCGGTGGCGGCCGCCGTGACCGGCATCGGGAAGCCGTTCTCCGCCGCGACCGCCGCGGCGGCGACGAGGTCCTTGTAGGCCGCCCCCATCGGGTAGCCCTCGTCGAACTGACCCCGGAGGATCCGCGGCACGAAGTACTGCGCCGCGTAGCTCTGGCTCGTGCCCGTCGTGACCACCTGGGCGACCTGATCCGGGTCGAGCCCCATGGCGACGGCCATCGGCAGCACCTCGGCCAGCGCCGCGATGTTGATGTCGTAGAGCACGTTGTTGATCGTCTTGGTGAGCTGGCCGGACCCGGCCGGGCCCATGTGCAGGATTGTCGTGCCGATCCGCTCCAGGAGCGGGCGCACCCGCGCGACCGCCCCGGCCGCGCCGCCGCACATCACGGTGAGCGTCCCGGCCTCGGCGCCGGCCGGCGCGCCGGAGACGGGCGCGTCGACGAAGGCGCGCCCGGTCGCCGCCACGGCGCGGCCGACCGTGAGGGCCTTGGCGTGCGCGATGGTGCTGAGGTCGACCACGACCGCCCCCGGGGCGAGGCGCTCCGCCAGGGCGCCGTCCCCGAGGAGGGCCGCCTCGACGGCGTCGCCGTTCGGCAGGCACAGGAACAGCACGTCGGCGCCGGCGGCCTGCCCGGGATCGGTGGTGGCGACGAGGCCCGGCGCGGCGAGGCCGGCGAGGCGCGCCGGGTCGGTGTCGATCGCGACGAGCGTCTCGGCGTCGGAGCCCCGCTTGGCCGCGAGGTTGCGGGCGATGGGGTGCCCCATCGCGCCGAGGCCGAGGAGGGCGAGGCGCGCGGCCATGCGGGTGTCCCTGTTCCGAGTGTCCGGGCGCCCCCTGTCCGTGCGGGGGAGGCGCCGCGCCAGCATGTCGCCGGACGGGGCCGTCTTCCAGCCCCGGCCCTGGAATTACGGCCGATGGCTTCTCGGCACCGACGTCCTTGCGAGCGGAGCGGAGCGGGCCAGGGTCGCGCCCCGCTCAACGACGTCGCGCGGCCCTGGGTCGCTTCGCTGCGCTCGCGATGACGGAGAGGGGCGTCGACCGGGGCGCGGCTCAGTTTTCCTTGACAATGTTCCTATTTTGTGCTTCCTGACCGCACCTGTCCGCGGCGGCCCGGGAGCGATCCCGG
>NZ_KB911273.1:205458-332466 GCF_000383455.1 Methylobacterium sp. 285MFTsu5.1
TGCCCGGCGGGGTGAGGAAATGCCCCCGCGCCGACCCGCCTCTGGGCCGACCCTGAGCGACCTGCGGACCCGCCCACTACGAGGCGGGGGACGGCTGGAAGGCCACGGCGCCGATGCGGGTTCCGGAGGTGCGGGCACGGCGTACGAGCACGGCGTGCACGCACCTCGACAGAGACCGCTAACGGGGAGTCGCAGGACCGGGACGTCGGAGACGCCGCGACGAGACAGACGGCACCGGCCGGGGACCATGCCCGGCCGATGCCGCGGGGCGCCGCGGGGATCGGATCCCGCGCGTACTTGGCCGACACCTGGGTTCCCGCGGCGTCCCGCGTCCCTCGTGCTCGCCTCCCGGGCCATGCCCCCGGCGCCACGCGCGCGCCGGGACGATCACGCGTGTCCGCGAGCCTCGGCGTTTCGCGCCCGAATCGGCGCAGGAGCGCCCCCCGGCCGGAGCGGGCGCCCAAGCCCGCGGCGACCCGCGACCCCTGGAAAGTTGACGGCGGCCCGGCGGACTGCCATCCGCCCGTCCGACACGTCCGCCCGCCCGCGACATCCTCGAGTCCGAAGAGCCCATGACCGACCTGATCGAGACGATCCGCCGGACGCTCGTGCCGATCCACAAGGAGGGCTATCCCTTCATCCTGATCGGCATCGTGCTGACGGTGCTGGCCGGCTACTTCTCCCAGTTCTTCGGCTGGATCTTCCTGATCCTCACCCTCTGGGTCTGCTACTTCTTCCGCGATCCGGAGCGCGTCACCCCGGTGGCGGACGGGCTCGTGATCTCGCCCGCCGACGGGCGCGTGAACCTCATCGCCACCGTCCTGCCGCCGCCCGAGCTCGACCTGCCGCAGGTGCCGACCCTGCGGGTCTCCGTGTTCATGAACGTGTTCGACTGCCACGTGAACCGGGTGCCGGTGGCGGGCCGGATCGGCCAGATCCACTACACGCCGGGCCTGTTCCTCAACGCCGAGCTCGACAAGGCCAGCGACGACAACGAGCGCAACGGCATGGTCATCGAGACGACCCATGCCGGCCAGCCGAAGCGGGTCGGCGTGGTGCAGATCGCCGGCCTCGTGGCCCGGCGCATCGTCGGCTTCGTTGCGGCGGGCGACGTGCTCGGCGTCGGCGAGCGGTTCGGCCTGATCCGCTTCGGCTCGCGGGTGGACGTGTACCTTCCGGCCGGCTCGACCGTGCTGGTCGGCCTCGGCCAGAAGGCGGTGGCCGGCGAGACGGTGCTGGCCGATCTCGGCGGCGGCCCGGAGCGGCTGTTCAAGCGGATCTGAGGCGGCCATGGACGATCTCTTCCCGCCCTTCGCGCCCGACCCGAACGAGCCGCGGCCGCGCCGGTTCAAGCCGGTGCCGTTCCGGATGATCGCGCCCAACATGATCACCCTGATGGCGCTCTGCCTCGGGCTGACGGCGATCCGGCTCGCCTTCGAGGGCAAGTTCGAGCCCGCCGTCATCGCCGTGGTCGTGGCCGGGGTGCTCGACGGCATCGACGGGCGGGTGGCGCGGCTGCTCAAGGGCACGTCGCGCTTCGGCGCCGAGCTCGACTCGCTCGCCGACTTCGTGAATTTCGGCTGCGCCCCGGCGCTCATCCTCTACGGCTTCGTGCTGTTCCACCTGAAGTCGGTCGGCTGGATCGTGGCGCTGATCTTCGCCATCGCCATGGCGCTGCGCCTCGCCCGCTTCAACGCGATGCTGGACGACCCGAACCGGCCGGAATGGAAGAAGGACTTCTTCGTCGGCATGCCGGCGCCGGCGGGGGCGCTCACCGCGATGCTGCCGCTCTACCTGCACTTCCTGGGCTTCGGCATCGAGACCTGGGCGGCGCCCGCGGTCCTGATCTACGTGCTGTGCATCGCCCTCCTGGTGGTCTCCACGGTCCCGACCTACTCGGGCAAGACCATGGGCAAGCGGGTGCCGCGCAGCCTCGTCCTGCCGATCTTCCTGTTCGGCGTCGCGGCCTTCGGCATCCTGATCAGTTACCCGTTCGAGGCGCTGGTGGCGGTGAGCGGCGGCTACCTGCTGACCATCCCGGTCGTCGCCGCCCAGTATCGCCGGCGGCTCAAGGCAGAGCCGGCGCTCCCGGCCGGGGAGCGGCCCGCGGCCGGGGCGGATGCGCAGCCCGAGAGCGGTGCGGAGGCGCGGCCGCCGGCCGTCTAGCCGGACCGGGCGCTGGCCGCCGCGGGATTCTCCCCTACCTTGGCAGCGTTCGTGGAGGGGGTTCCGGAGATGCTCGAGGAATTCAAGAAATTCGCGCTGCGCGGGAACGTGGTCGATCTCGCGGTCGGCGTGATCATCGGCGCGGCCTTCGGGGCCATCGTCAATTCAGCCGTGCAGGACATCTTCATGCCGGTGATCGGCGCGATCACCGGCGGGCTCGATTTCTCGAACTACTACATCCCGCTCTCGTCCAAGGTGCAGGCCGGCTTGCCCTACGTGGACGCGAAGAAGCAGGGCGCCGTCCTCGGCTACGGCCAGTTCCTGACGCTGACGCTCAACTTCGCCATCGTCGCCTTCGTGCTGTTCCTGGTGATCCGGGCGATGAACCGTCTCCAGCACGCCGAGGTCAAGAAGCCCGACGAGGTGCCGGCCGACGTGAAGCTGCTCTCCGAGATCCGCGACCTGCTGGCGACGAAGCCGCGCGTCTGACGGCTCAGCCCGCGCGCGTGTCGTCGTCCGACGGCTTGACCCCGAAGGCGTCGAGGATCTGGTCGAGGGCCTGCCCGACGGCGCCGGTGCCCTCCTCGTGGGTCTTCAAGCGGGTCTCGAGCCTGCGGATCTGCGGCTCGAACGCGTCGGGCACCGGGTCGTCGCCCAGGAAGCGCGGCTTGTCGGTCCCGACCGGCAGGACGCTACGCAGCTGCTGGCCGAGATGGTCGCGCACCGGTTCCGGCAGGGTGGATTTCGGATCGGTGGGAGTGTCGCTCATGGTCGCCTCACGGGTCGAACCGTCGTCAACGGCCGGACGGATGAAGCGTTGCGCCGGCGGCCGCGTCTGCGGGAATGCCCCCGAAGCCAAGCTCCGGGGGCATTCGGGCCGGCACGAGACCGGCCCAGGGTCTTAGTCGATGACCTCGACGATGCGGTGACCGCGGTCGACCAGCACCGGGCGGTCGTTCACCACGGTGTAGCGGTAGCCCGGCTGCACGCGGTACTCGCTCGGCACGTCGTAGTAGGTCACGCCCGAGTTCGGCAGGGTGGTGCCGACGGCGACGCGGCCGTCGTAGTCGTACGAGCGGACGTTGCGCTCGCGGACGTAGCTGCGAAAGCGCGGGGCCATGTCGACGCCGAGGATGCCGCCCACCGTGCCGGTGGCCGCGCCGACCGCGCCGCCGACGATGCCGCCGATCGGGCCGGCCGCGTCGGCACCCGCGGCGGCGCCGCGCTCGGCGCCCGGGATGGTACCCTGGGCCTGAGCGGCCAGCGGCAGCGACAGGGCGAGGGCCGAGGCGGCGATGAGGGTCTTGAAGGTCATGCGGTGCGTCTCCGTTCCGTGGTGTTTCGCCGCGCTGGCGCAGCGAAGCTCGGGCCGGTAACGCCCGATCCCCGGAATCGGATGCATCTTTTTTTGTGGAGCGCCGGACCGCGGCTGGCCGGCCGCCTACGCGTCCTTGGGCATCGCCGACTGGATGAACCGGTCGGAGCCGAGATCCTCCTCGTCGTAGCCCAGGAGTTCCGCGAGGCGGCCGCGGGCGCGGCTGACGCGGCTCTTCACGGTGCCGACCTTGCAGCCCATGATCGTCGCGGCCTCCTCGTAGGAGACGCCCTCGGCGCCGACCAGCACCAGCGCCTCGCGCTGGTCCGGCGGCAGCTTGGCGAGCGCCGACTGCAGGTCCTCGACGTCGAGCCTGTCGCCCTGGTGCGGCGCGGTGGCGAGCCGGGCCGCGTAGGACCCGTCCTGGTCCTCGACCTCGCGGACACGCTTGCGGTGGTCCGAGTAGAAGATGTTGCGCAGGATCGTGAACAGCCACGCGTTCAGGTTCGTCCCCGGCTGGAACCGGGCGCGGTGCTGCCAACCCTTCAGCAGGGTGTCCTGGACGAGGTCGTCCGAGCGGGCCGGGTTCGAGGTCAGCGACAGCGCGAAGGCGCGCAGCGACGGCACGGCCGCGAGCAGGCCGTTGCGGAATTCCGGCTCGATCGCCTCGCCCCGGGCGCGCAGCGCCGCCTCGAGCTTCTCGATCAGCTCGGCGAAGCGGGACGGCAGCGTCTCCTCGCCGATCCGGTCGTAGACCGTGCGCAGGTGCTCCCCGAGATGCGTGCGGATGCCGGGCGCCAGGTTCGGGCGGCCATCCCGAGTCCCGTCCTCCTGGGACAGGACGGTGTCGGTGTCGTCGCGGGTCATGCGTATCGCGCTCGTCAACTCATCGTGGCTCGACCTGTGGTCCCGAGCGGGTCGAGGCGGAGCGCTTGCCGGCTCGAACCGGTGGTGAGGTCCGGCCGATGCGCTCCTGTTACCGGGATTCTAGCGCATCGGCCGCGGCCATGCACCCTCGGGCAAAACACACTTAAGCTAAGTTGGCCGGTCTCAACAGCCGGATCGCCCCGTCGCGCAGGGTCAGGACGTCGCCGCGGGCGAGATCGGTCCAGCACTCGTCCCGGGTCAGCGCCTGCGTGGCGATGACCGTCACCACGTCGTGCTCGGTGGTCTCCTGGGCGAAATCCACCTGCCAGTCCTCGTCGATCAGGGTGGCCTTCCCGAAGGGGGCGCAGCGGGTGAGGTAGCAGAGGCGCTTGCCGCAATGGGCGTAGAGGGTGCGGCTGTCGGTGAGCAGCATGTTGAACACGCCGAGCGCGTGCAGCTCGCCCGCGAGGTCGGCTACCGCCCGGTCGAGGGTCTCGGGGCGGGGCAGGGCGCGGAACCGGGCCTGGAGCCGGCCGAGCATCCAGCAGAAGGCGTGCTCGCTGTCGGTGGAGCCGATCGGCATGAAGCCGCCCAGCGGCAGCCGCTTCACGCCCTTGAGCTGACCGTTATGCGCGAAGGTCCAGCGGCGGCCCCACAATTCCCGGGAGAACGGGTGGGTGTTCTCCAGGCTGACCCGGCCGCGATTGGCCTTGCGGACATGGGCGACCACGATCCGGCTCTTGATCGGCATGTCGCGCAGGAGCCGGGCGAGCTGCGAGCGGGCGCTGGGCTCCGGCTCGTGGAAGCTGCGGCAGGTGCGGCCGTCGTAGAAGCTGATACCCCAGCCGTCGGCGTGCGGCCCGGTCTCGCCGCCGCGCCGGGCGAGGCCCGCGAAGGAGAAGCGGATGTCGGTCGGCACGTTGGCGCTCATGCCGAGCAGTTCGCACATCGTCTTTCAGCCGGGCCATGCGGGGAAGCGGCCCCGTTTAGGAGCGTTCGGCCGTCCCGACAACGGCTTTCGCGCGGGTCAGCGGGCGAGATAGTCGGTCAGCGTCATGCCGACCATGATGGCGACCCAGAAGAAGCCGAGCCCCGAGAATAGCCGGATCAGGGGCGGCTCGTGGATCACCTCCATGGAGACGAGGAGGATCAGCGCCACCATCACGGCGACGACCGCGAGCTCCACGATCCAGACCTGCGCGAAGGGGAGGGTGGCGCCCAGCGTCACGTTGACGGCGAGCAGGGCGAGCAGCGCCAGGAAGGTGAGGACGGGCGTGCGCAGGCGCTTCCGGAGCAGGGCGCGGTCGTCGGCGCTCAGGGTCGCGAGGGGGTTCCGCATCCTACCGGTTCACCACGTAGAGGATCGGGAAGGCGAGGATCCAGACCAGATCGATGAAGTGCCAGTACAGGCCGTAGACCTCGATCCAGTTCTGGTGCCGGGCGAGGAACCCGGCCCTGGCGGCCATCCACGTCATGCCGAGCAGGAGCGTGATGCCGGTGAACAGGTGCAGCGCGTGGAGCAGCGTCGCGACGTAGTAGAGGTTCACGAACAGCCGCGCCGCCGGCGTCTCGGCGAGGGCGAAGGGCCTGTCGCTGAGGAACGGCATCATGTGCTCGGCCCAGTCGGCGTAGTACTCGTAGCCCTTGAGCACGAGGAACAGGCCGCCCAAAGCCGCGGTCGCCAGCATCGCCCGGACCATGGCGCGCTGCCAGCCCATGCGCGAGAACTCGATCGCCATCGACATGGTCAGGCTGGAGCAGATCAGCACCACGGTGTTGGTGGCCCCGATCCAGAACTTCAGGTGCTTGGCCGCCGCGACCGTCGCCTCGGGGTGCTGGATCCGGGTGATCAGCGCCACCAGGAACAGGGCCGCGAACAGTAGCAATTCGGTGATCAGCCACGCCCAGATGCCGAGCGTCGCCGCTTCGCGCTGCTGCGCCACGCTCTCGAAATGGTGGGCGCGGGCGACCCCGACGCCGTCGGCGAGGGGCTCGCTCATCCGTGCTGGTCCCGGGCTTCCTGGGCCTGGATCGGGTAGTCGTAGGGGATGCGCGGCACCTCCGGCGGGGACAGGAAATTGTGCGTCGGCGGCGGGGACGACGTCTCCCACTCGAGCCCCTTCGCGTTCCACGGGTTGGCGGGCGCCTTCCGCCCGAACCAGAGGGAGTAGACGAGGTAGAGCATCGGGAAGAGGTAGCCCGCCGCCAGGATCGTGGCGCCGGCCGAGGACAGGACGTTCAGGAGCTGGAACTCGGCCGGGTAGGTCGCGTAGCGCCGCGGCATCCCCAGATAGCCGAGGATGAACTGCGGGAAGAAGGTCACGTTGAAGCCGAGGAAGATCAGCAGCGCCGAGACCCGCCCCCAGGGCTCGCTGTACATGCGGCCGGTGAATTTCGGCCACCAGAAGTGCAGGCCGCCGAGGAAGGCCAGCACCGTGCCGCCGACCATGATGTAGTGGAAATGCGCGACCACGAAGTAGGTCGCGTGGATGTGCTGGTTGATGGCGAGCGTCGCGAGGTAGAGCCCGGTGAGCCCGCCGAGCACGAACAGGCCGATATAGCCCATCGCGTAGAGCATCGGCGTGTCGAGGCGCAGCGCCCCCTTATGGATCGTCGCGGTCCAGTTGTAGACCTTCACGGCCGAGGGCACCGCCACCGCGAAGGACAGGGCGGAGAATACCAGCGAGGCCAGGTCGCTCTGGCCGTTGACGAACATGTGGTGACCCCAGACGAAGAAGGTCACCGAGGCCAGCCCGATCGACGCGTAGGCGACGAAGCGGTAGCCGAACAGCTTCTTCTGCGCGAAGGCCGGGACGATCTCGGAGATCACCCCCATGCCGGGCAGGACCATGATGTACACGGCCGGGTGCGAGTAGAACCAGAACAGGTGCTGGAACAGCACCGGGTCGCCGCCATAGGCCGGATCGAACACGCCGATATGGAAGGCGCGCTCCGCGATCAGCAGGATCAGCGCGGTGGTGATCACGGGCGTCGCCAGCAGGAAGATCAGGCTCGTGGCGTAGTGCGCCCAGACGAAGATCGGCAGCTTGAACCACGTCATGCCGGGCGCCCGCATGGTGTGGATCGTGACGACGAAATTGAGCCCGGTCAGGATCGACGAGAAGCCCACGATGGTCACGCCGATCAGCGCCGGCAGGACCCAGGTGTTCGAGAAGGCCGTGGAGAGCGGGGCGTAGAAGGTCCAGCCGGTATCGACCCCGCCCAGCACCACCGAGACCAGGGTGAACAGGGCGCCGGCCATGAACACGTACCAGCTGGTCAGGTTGAGCTTCGGGAAGGCGAGGTCCCTGGCCCCGATCATCAAGGGGATCAGGAAGTTGCCGAAGGTCGCGGGGATCGACGGGATCAGGAAGAACCAGACCATCACCACCCCGTGGATGGTGAAGGCCTTGTTGTAGGTGTCGTTGGTCATGATCGCGCCGTTCGGCACGATCAGCGCGAGGCGCACCACGCCCGCCGCCAGGGCGCCGATCACGAAGAAGCCGGTGATCGAGGCGAGGTAGAGGATCGCGATGCGCTTGTGATCGGTGGTGAGGAACCACGAGCGCAGGGTCGATTCCGCGTGCAGGTAGTCGGATTTTCGCCCGATCGTGGATTCGGGGGCGTGGGGTTCCCGGCGGGCGGTGCCGCCGACGCTGCCCGATGCGCTCATCGTGTCGCTCCCGGCAGCGTCGCGTCCGCGGCCTTGCCGGAGGCCGGACCCGCGTAGGATTTCAGGAAATCGATCAGCGTGCCGAGCTCGTCCGCCGGGATCCGGCCGGCGAAGCTCGGCATCACCTGCTTGCCACCGCCGGCGAGCCGGTCACCGTTCGGGTTCAGGATCTTCTCGCGCAGCCACGCGTCGTCGGCGGTGACGGTGCGCCCGTCCGCGAGCTTGACTTGGCTGCCGTAGAGGCCCGCGAGGCTCGGCGCCTTCACGGACGAACCGGGGTCGTGGCAGCCGGCGCAGCCATAGGCCTCGTAGAGCGCCCGGCCCGCCGCGACCTTGCCCTGCTGCGCGCCGGCGTGGGTCAGCCAGTCCTGGTAGTCGCCGGGATTCATGAAGGTGACCTCGCCGCCCATCACGGAATGGTCGGTGCCGCAATATTCCGAGCAGTAGAGATGGTAGGTGCCGGTTTTCTCGGCCTTGAACCACAGGTCGGTGTAGCGGTCGGGCAGGGCCGCCACCTGCATCCGCACGGCCGGCAGGTAGAGGGCGTGGATCACGTCCTGGCTGATGATGTGCAGCCGGATCGGCTGGCCGATCGGCAGGTGCAGGTTGTTGATCTCGGACTGGCCCGTCGGGTGCTGGAACTTCCACATCCACTGCCGGCCGATCACCTCGACCACCATGGCGTCGGGGGGCGGGTTCTTCGACTCGACGAACAGTCGGGCGCCCCAGACGAAGAAGATCAGCGTCAGCAGGAACGGGATCAGCATCCAGCTGATCTCGATGAGGTTCGACCGGATGCCCGAGGGGCTCCGATCCGCCTCGGAGCCCTCGCGGTAGCGCAGGGCGAAGTAGGTGATCGCCACGAAGACCGGCACGGTCAGCAGCAGCGTCAGCACCGTGAAGGCCAGGATCAGCCAATCGGTCTCGATCGCCGTGGCGGAGACCGCGGCGGGCCAGAGCTGGAGGGAATCGTGGCTCGGCGTCATCGCGCAGCGGGCTCCGCCGGTTCGAGGGAGCGGCCGACGGTCAGGTCCATGGCGCGCCCGATCGGGATGCGGGCGCGGGTGTGGGCCTCGTCCCGGTAGCCGTAGCCGGAGAGGCGCGCCGCGGCCTCGGCCCGCTCGCGGTCGAGGTCGGCGTAGGGGTCGGCCTGCAGGTTCGGCGGCGGCGGCGCCAGCCGCGTCGTCTGCTGCGGCGTCAGGGTGGGCAGCGCCCGGCGCTGGCTCGCCGCGAAGGTGCCCATCAGCCAGACCATCGCGCCGACGACCGCCAGCGCCGCGAGCGCGAGGCCCGCCATCACCAGCACGGTGTTGCGGACGTTGACGTCGCGCGTCTCGTGCCCGGGATCGTCGGGATGGCGCTGGGTGTTGGCCGCCGGGCGCGGCGGCCGCCCGTTCAGGAGGCCGCTGCCGCGCAGGGTCAGCCCCGCGAGGATCGCCGGGATCAGGCCGGTGGGTCCGTCCGCGCTCATGCCGGCCTCCCGGCGCGGCGGGCGGTCGCGGCCGCGCGGTCTGCGCGCGGACGCATCAGCGGGCGCAAAGCGGCCGCGAGGCAGGCCACGGCGCCGGCGGCCAGCACGTCGCTCGGCCGGAGGACGAAGCGGTCGCGCACCGCCGGGGTGATCAGCCAGAACATCTCCAGGGCGTGGACGGCGACCGCCGCGCCGGCCAGGATCCGGGTGGTCGGGCGGCCCGGCCGCAGGGTCGCGAGCCCGGCCAGGACCACGACCGCGCCGGCCACGATCGCCAGCGCCCGCCCGACCCAGCCGCCGCGGGCGAGGTACCACGCCACCTCGGGCGGCAGGTTGGCCGACCAGACGATCAGGAACTGCACGAAGTGCATGTAGGCCCAGAGGCCGAGGAGCACGACGAGGGGGACGAGCCGGCCCCGGCCGGGGGCCGTGCGGCCGCGCCCCACGGGCTCCGGCTCCTCCCAGGCCAGCAGGATCGCCGCCGCGAAGGCGAGGCCGCTCCACGCCGTCATCACCAGGAGACCCAGGAGGGTGGAGTCGAGCCGCGGATCCAGGGAGGCGACGACGTCGGTGACGAACAGCGTGCCGATGACCGCGTGCAGGCCCACCGCCGGCACGGTCCGCCCCTCGCCGGGCGCGTCGAACGGTCTGGCGAAGCGCAGCGCCAGCCAGGTCCAGGCCGCGAGGTAGGCGATGACCCGGACCGCGAAGAACGGCACCGTGAACCACAGGGCGGCCAGCGGCGTGCGCGCCGGGGCGCTCACCCAGGGATAGAGCAGCGGCGCGGCGGCCAGCAGCGGCAGCGCCAGCACGGCCGCGACCGGCATCAGAGCCGTCAGCCGGCGCAGGCCCGCCAGCATCTCGATGCCGCCGCGCTCGCGGACCCGCTTGCCGAAGCGCTCGGCCACGATGACCACCGGCAGGGCGCCGACCGGCAGGGCGAGGAGGACCAGCCACGCCGCGAGATACGAGGCCGCAGCCCCGCGCCAGCCGCCCGCGATCAGGCAGACGGCCAAGAGGACGAGGCCGGCGAGGCCGAGAAGGGCGGGGCGCCTCACCGCGTCGCCTCCAGTCGCGCGCGATCCGCCTCGGGCAGGCTCGCCACCGGAGCGTCCTGGCTGAGCTGGAGGGCGCGGACGTAGGCGACGATCGCCCAGCGGTCGGCCGAGGGGATCATCTGGGCCATGCCGAACATCGCCTTCCGGCCGTTCGAGATGGCGTCGTAGAGGTCGGACGCGGAGGCCGCGCGCACCGGCCCGGCGGTGAGGTCGCCGGCGGACGGGAAGCCCCGGGCCACGATCATCCCGGCGCCGCGGCCGTCCTGCCCGTGGCAGGGGGTGCAGAACACCCCGTAGCGCTCGCGGCCCTGGTCGAGCAGCGCCCGGCTGATCGCCTGCGGCTGCGGCGCCGCGCGGGCCGGATCGCTCCGCGGCACGGTGCCGGCCACCGGCTGGCGCATCGTGATCTCGCGGGGGAAGAACGGGTTCTTGTCCCAGGTCTTGGCCCGGGCCTGATCGGCCATGTCGGCCTCGCCGCAGGCGGCGAGCGGCGCGAGGGCCAGGCAGGCGAGGAGGGCGCGTGGCCCGGCGCGGCGGGCGGCGCGGCGGACGGCGCGCCTCATCGCGGGATCCGCCGGATCTCGAGGGGGCGCCCGGCCTCGGCCGGCAGGGAGGCGAGCCGCCGCTCGATCCGCGCCGCGTCGAACCGGTCGCCCCGCGCCTCCGCGGAGAGGAAGAACCGGTCCTCCGAGGCGCGCAGGAAGCCCGGGATGTTGAAGGCCGGATGGTTCAGCCGGGGCAGGCGGTTGAGCACGAGGAGCGCGAGGTGGATCGCCACGCAGCCCGCCATCATCGCGAAGGAGACGCTCGGGACCACGAAGGACGGCCAGGACAGGCGCGGGCGGCCGCCGATCAGGAACACGTAGTCGTAGGCCGTGGCGTAGATGCACAGCGCGAAGAAGCCGGAGCCGCCGAGCAGGGCGCCCGCCAGGGCGTAGGGCAGGATCGAGCGCCCCTCCAGGCCCAGGGGCCGCAGGGTGCGGGGCATCGGCACCGGTCCGTGCCCGTCGAGATGGACGTGGTCCGGGCCGATCCCGGAGACCGCCTGGAGGGCGGCAGCGAGGTCGCCCTGGCTCGCGAAGGTCGCGGACACGCCCCACAGGGGCGCGGTGACCGGGTTCTCCTCGGGGCGACCCGTGGCCCCGGACGCGGCCGCGCGGGCGGCCTCCTGCGCGGCCGGCGACGCCGTCAGGGCGAGGCGGCGGCTCTCGACGATCGAGACGGCCGGCAGGTAGCGCAGGAACAGGAGCAGCAGGGTCAGGAACAGCCCGATCGAGCCCGCGAAGGTGGCGATGCCCCAGATGTCGGTCGTGTAGGGCAGCCTCGAGGAGGGCAGGAAGTCCTGCGTCAGGGTGACGACCAGGACCATGACGTGGTCGGCGTAGGCACCGATCGCCACGAGCAGCCCCACCGCCGCGATCGCCGGCGGCGCCGTGCGGGCGCGGGCCGACCAGAGGATCTGCGCGGGCAGGACGAGGCACAGGACCGCCGTCCAGGACACCAGGGCGTGGTCGCCGGTCATGCGCCGGACCAGGACGCCGCGCCCCTCAGCGTCGCCGTTGAGGAAGGTGTCGAAGTACTCGGCCGCGTAGCAGTAGGCGCTGGCGCAGCCGAGGCAGAGCAGCAGCCGCCCGAGCACGTCGAGATGGCGGTCCGTCACCAAGGCGTCGAGGCCGTAGACGAGGCGGATCAGCATCACGGTCACCGCCGTGACGCCGACGCCCGAATAGACCGCGTTGACCAGGAAGCTCACCGGCAGCAGCGTGCTGTGCCAGCCGGGCATCAGCGAGCCCGCCAGCATGACCGAGGCCCCGGTCTGGACCGAGACCACCAGCAGCACGCCGAGGAGCGCCACCGTCCGGTAGGCCTGGACCCAGATCTGCCAGTGGGCCGCCGAGCCGCGCCAGCCCGAGGCGAGGATGCCGTAGACCTGCGCGCGCAGGAGGGCGAGCTTGCGGGTCGGCGCCTTCGCGTCGAACTGGCGGAGCGCCTCGACGTGGGCCCGGTCGCGCAGCGTCGCGAGGTCCGGCAGCAGGCCGATGAACCAGAGGCTGACGCAGATCACCAGGAACGACACGATGTCGATCGCGTCCCACAGGAGCGGCGAGCGGAACTGCGGCCAGAGATCGTAGGTGTTGGGGTAGGGCAGGTTCCAGAAGAAGAACCAGGGCCGCCCGAGATGGATGATCGGGTAGAGGCCGGCGGCCGCGGTGGCGAGCAGCGCCAGGGTCTCGGCGACTCGGTTCACCGCCCCGCGCCACTCCGCGCCGAGCAGGAGCAGGATCGCCGAGACCAGCAGGCTGCCGGAGGCGACGCCGATCCACCAGTCGTAGCTCGCGATGTCCAGCGCCCAGACGACGGCGTTGTTGTTCGCCCAGATGCCGGGGCCGGCGTAGAGCAGGTAGCCGAGGGTGAGGACGAACAGGCCGAGGAGCGAGGCCGCCCCCGCGAAGGCGATCCACCAGCGGCGGTTACCGGGATGCGTCAGCGGGATCTCCGCGACCGCGCCGCCGATGTCCTCGAGGGTCGCGTCGGGCCGGATCAGGGCGCCGGACATGCTCAGCCCTCCCGTCCGTTGGGATCGGCGGCCGGGGCGAGCCCGGCGAGGTAAGTGGTGCGCGGCCGCGTGTTGAGATGCCCGAGGAGCGCGTATTCCCGCGTGTCCCGGCGGGCGGCCGAGACCTGGCTCCCCGGGTCGGCAACGTTGCCGAAGGTGATCGCCCGGGTCGGGCAGGCGCCCTGGCAGGCGGTCTCGACGCTGCCGTCGGGGATCGGCGCGTGGGCGTCCTTGGCCGAGGTGATCCGCGCCGCCGTGATCCGCTGGATGCAGTATGTGCACTTCTCCATCACGCCGCGGGACCGGACCGTGACCTCGGAGTTGCGCTGCTGCTGCTCCACCGGGGTCGTGCCGCCGGTATAGTCGCGGTAGTTGAAGCGCCGGACCTTGTAGGGGCAGTAGCTCTGGCAGGTCCGGGTGCCGACGCAGCGGTTGTAGACCTGCAGGTTCAGGCCCTCGCTGTCGTGGAGCGTCGCCTCGACGGGGCAGCCGAGCTCGCAGGGCGCCTGCTCGCAATGCATGCAGGGCACCGGCTGGAAATGCGTGGTCGGGGCGTCGAGGCCGCCCGCGTAGTAGCGGTCGACCCGCAGCCAGCCCATCCAGCGGCCGAGCGCGACCTCCTCGCGCCCGACCACCGGGATGTTGTTCTCCGCCTGGCAGGCGGTGACGCAGGCATTGCAGCCGATGCAGGCATCGAGGTCGATGGCCATGCCCCACTGCGCGGCGACCCAGCGGTCCTGGCTCTCCGGGGGCGGATAGAACGAGGCGGGGGTCGGCGCGCCCTTCGGGTCGCCCGCGGGCGCGGCGCCGAGCGCCTGCACGCGCACGAGATCCTGCCCCTCCATCGTGCCGAGATGCTGGGTAGTGACCGGCTTGCGCACGCGGCCGGTCTTCGTCAGCCGGGCGCCGGCGAGGCGCCAGGTCGAACCGGCCGGGCGCAGGGGCGCGGAATCGTAGCCGAGGCCGCGGGCGAGGTGGTCCGGCACGTCGCGGCCGTAGCCCAGGGTGAGGGTGACGGTGTCGTCGGCCTGGCCGGGCAGGATCCAGGCCGGCCCCTCGACCGCGCGGCCGCCGGCCTCGACCCGCAGGATGTCGCCGGTCGCGATCCCCGAGCGCTCGGCGAGGCGCGGGCTCACCGCGACCACGTTCTCCCAGACCACCTTGGTCAGCGGCTTCGGGAGTTCCTGCAGCCACGCGAGGTCGGCGTGGGTGCCGTCCCAGATCGTCGGATCGGGCCGGAACAGCACCTCGACCTCGCCGGCGGACGCGGGGGATGGGGCGGCCGCGGGGGCCGCCGCCTGCGTCAGCGCGACGGTCTCGGCCGGGCGCGCGCTGTCCGCCCAGAAGCCGAGGCGCAGGGCCTCGGTGAAGCGGGCCTCGAAGGCCGCGTCGTCCTCGCCGGCGCTGCGCGCGCCCGCCTTGAGGAGGTCGAGGGCGTCCTGGCCGCTCTCCCCGCCCTCGCCGCCGGCCAGGAAGGCCAGCATCTCCGAGGGCGTCCGACCGTTGTAGAGGGGCGCGACGGTCGGCTGGATCAGCCCCACGGTCCCGTCGAGGGACCGGATGTCGCCCCAGGATTCCAGCGGGTGGGCAGCGGGCAGGTGCCAGTCGGCGTGCGCGCCCGTCTCGTCGTAGTAGAGTCCCGCGTGGATCTTGAGCGGGACGCGCGCCATCCGGGCGGCAAAGTCGAGGGCGCCCGGCGCCTCGTAGACCGGGTTGGCGCCGAGCACGACGAGCGCCTTGACGGCACCCTGATCCATGGCCTCCGCGAGCTCCGCGAGGGTCCCGGCGCCCGTCTCTTCCGCGGGCGCCGTGTGGACCAGGGTCGCGCCGGTGTTGCCGAGGGCGCCGTTGAGGCGGTGGACCAGCGCGTGCAGTTCCGGGCTCGCGGTCAGGCCGGCGGTGACGATGCCGCTTCCCCGGGCCTCGGTGAGCGCCGTGCCGGCGCCCCGCGTCCAGCGCGCGACGGGGTCGTCGCCCATCGGCGCCGCGCCGCCCGCAGCCAGGGCGAGGAGGTCCCGGGCGAGGTCCTCCAGCCGGCCGGCCGGGACCGCGAGACCGTAATCCGCCTTGGCGCTGGTCAGCGTCGGCGTCGGCGCCGCCGCGTGGAGGGTGAGGAGGCGCCCCTCCGCGTAGGCCGCGCGCCGCGCCTCGCTCCAGCGCCGCGACAGGCCGACCTGGCCGGGCCCGAGGTCCAGGAAATCGCCGTCCAGCGCCACGATGGTGCGGGCGCGGCCGAAATCCGGGATGGTCTCCAGCGGCCGGCCGTAGGCCTGGCGGGCGCCCTCGTAGATCCCGCCGCGGCCGGCCCCGGCGCCGGTGTACCAGCGCAGAGCCGGGTAGGCGGCCCGCAGCCGCACGATCTGGGCCGCCACGCCGGGCGACGTCACCGGGCCGGTGAGCAGGGCGAGACCCTCGCCCCGGCTCTCGCGCCAGCCCGGCATCCGCGCCTGGAGATCCGCCCGGAACGCCGGCCAGGAGCTCGGCCGCCCGAGATGCTGCACCGCCTGGGAGCGGAACGGGTCGTAGAGCCCGAGGACCGAAGCCTGGGCCAGCACGTCGGTGCCGCCGCGGCTCCAGGGATGCTCGGGGTTGCCCTCGATCTTCAGGGGGCGGCCGTTGCGGGTGGTGACCAGGATGCCGTTGCCGAAGCCGTCGAACACCGCCGAGGAGGCGTAGGACAGGTCCGTGCCGGGCACGATCCGCTCGGGCTGGTTGACGTAGGGCACCTCGTAGTCGCGGCCGTTGCCCCCGCCGCAGGCGTTGAGGCCGCCCAGCGCGAAGGAGGCGGCCATGAGCTTCAGGAAGCCGCGCCGCTCCGGGGCGGCGGCGAGCCGGGACGCCGACGGGAACTCGGCCGCCAGATAGGCGCGGAACTCGGGGCTGTCGGCCACGGCGTCGAGGCTGCGCCAGAAGCGCGGTCCGTCGCCGCCGGCGAGTTTTTCGCGCAGGGCCGCGATGTCGGGGGCGCCGGTCATCGGTGGCAGATCCCGCATTCGGTCAGCCGCTCCCCGCCGCGGATGTGGTACTGGGCCACGAGCTTGGGGCCCAGACTCGCCTGGTCGGCCGGCGGCTTCCAGGTCATGTTCCAGACCTGATCCGGCGTGCGGACGTACTTCTCCGGGGCCCGGTGGCAATCGAGGCAGAACTGCATCTCAAAGGCGTTGGCCCGGTAGGTCATCTGCATCGACGTGACGTCGCCGTGGCAGGTCGAGCAGCCGATCCCCTTCGTCACGTGGACGGAGTGGTTGTAGTAGACGTATTGCGGCAGCTTGTTCAGCCGCTTCCATTCCAGCGGCTTGTCCTGCGCGTAGCTGTCGCGCACCGGCTTGAGCATCTCGGAGCCGGTCCAGATCTGCGAGTGGCAGGTCATGCAGGTGTGCGTCGGCGGGATGCCGGCGGTGGCCTCCCGGTCGACCGTGGTGTGGCAGTAGCGGCACTGGATGCCGAGCTCGCCGGAATGGTGCTTGTGGCTGAACGGCAGCGGCTGGGCCGGCGCGATCCCGACGCCCGTGACGTAGTTCGAGCGCACGATCCCGGCCGCCAGGACCGGGACGCCCACCAGGCAGGCCACGCCGGTCATCAGCGCGAGGCGGTAGAGCGCGTCGGCGCCGGGGGTGAACAGCTGCGCCATCAGGCCGTCCCGGACGTCGAGCCGGCCGTGCCGTGCCCTTCGGTCTGCTCAGCCCCTCGCCGCACGCGTCACCCCATCCTCTGGTCCCGCCCGAGATCGGCTGCGCCGGCACGCCCACGCGATGCGGTCCGGGCGGACGCGGCGACCGGACCTCGCGGCGCGCTCCAGATCGCGCCGCGTGCAGAGAATCGAACCTAGAGCGCTTCCAGACCAGGGCTAGAACTTGGATCAGTCCGGCCGACATGTCGCACGGGGCCGGGCCGCGCCGGCCGCCCTTTCCGCCGCGGCCCCGAAGGCCTATGCCGCGGACGGCGGCGGACCGCGGCGGACCCGCCCGATGCTGTCCGGAGACGCATGGAATCCGATCCTCTCCTCCTGACGTGGCGCGCCGCGCGGCCGCAGCACACCGTCGCGGCGGCCCTCGCGGTCGGGGTCGGCGCGCCGCTCTGCGCGCTCGCGCTCCTGTGCCTGCGCGACCTAATCGCGGTCCTGCCGCGCGACGAGGCGCCGGTCCTCCCGTTCCTGCGCGTGGCGGCGGAGCTCCCGGGCCGGGAACTGGTGCTCGTCCCCGGCATCCCGATGCGCCCCGCCGAACTCGAACTCACGGCCTTCCTGTGCATCGCGGTCTGCGCGCTGGCGCTGGCGGGGGTCGGCTGGTTCGTGGCGCGCCTGTGCTTCAAGGCGCAGAACAGGGCCGGGGACGCCGTCCGCGAGGGCGTGCTGCAGGCGATCCTCGACGCGCCCGCGGGCGCGCGGGACGAGGCGCGCGGCCTCACCCGGATCGTCGGCGAGGTACTGGCCCGGGCCGACCGCCTGCTGGCCGCCGGCATCGTGCTGCCGGCGATGACCCTCGCGGCCCTGATCCTGGCCCTCGGCTTCGCGGCGCTCGCCGCGCCCAGGCTGGTCCCCGCGGCGGTGATCGGCCTCGCGGCGATCGGCCTCGCCTACGGGCTGGTGCTCGAGCGCGCGCGCGACCGGCACGATCTGCGCCTGCGCTCGAGCGCGCGCGCCGAGGAGAGCCTGAACGACCTCGTCCGGCGGCTGCCCGCCGTGCGCAACCACGGCGCGGCGGCCATCGAGCGCCGCCGGATCGCCGCCCGCGTCGCCGCGATGCGGGCCAATGTCGGGCGGGCCGAGGCGCGGCTGGCCTATGCCCGGGCGCCGGCCCTGGCCCTGGCGGTGATCCTTCCGGCGATCGCCGCCGGCACCGCGCTGTGGCGCTCGGGACCGGGCCAGCCGCCCGCGGCCCCGGTGGATCCGGCCGCCCTCGTGGCGGCCGTGGGCGCCTTCGGCCTCGCCGGCTGGCTCGCGGCGATCTGCGCGCGGCTCTGGATGGTCCGCAGGTCGGTGCGCCCGCGCCTGCGCGACCTCGCCCGCACCATCGCGGCCC
The DNA here is from genome assembly GCF_000383455.1 of Methylobacterium sp. 285MFTsu5.1. Classification (NCBI taxonomy): domain Bacteria; kingdom Pseudomonadati; phylum Pseudomonadota; class Alphaproteobacteria; order Hyphomicrobiales; family Methylobacteriaceae; genus Methylobacterium; species Methylobacterium sp. 285MFTsu5.1. The sequence continues at coordinate 223,587 of NZ_KB911273.1, forward strand.
TCGAGGGGCGGCGGGCCCGGGCCGCCCGCAGCGGCGCCGCCGCCCTGCCGCTGCCCCGGTCCGGAATCCTGGCCACCGAGGGCGTCGGCGCCTTCGATCCGGCCACGGGCGAGCGCCTGACCGGCGTCGACGTGGCCGTGTCGATGCCGGGGCACGTGGCGATCACGGGCAGCCGCGGCAGCGGCGCCCGCGCGCTGGCGGCGGTGCTGGCCGGCCAGGTCGAGCCGACGGCCGGCGCCGTCACCTACGCGGGCACGGACCTGCGCGACTTCGACGCCGCCGAGCGCGCCCGGCGGATCGCCTTCACGTCCGGCGAGGCGATCCTGATGGAGGGCTCCCTCCGGCAGAACCTGCTCTACGGCACCGATCCGGCGACCGCGCCCGACGACATCGCGCTGATCGGGATCAGCCGGCTCACCGGCCTCGACGGCTTCGTGTACGCCCGCGGGCTGACCGGGCGGCTCGACCCGGCCGCCCAGCCGCGGCTCGCCGCCGCGATCGTCGCCGCGCGCCGCACCATGCGGGTGGCGCTGGCCGCCAAGGGCGCCGAGCGCCTCGTCGAGCCCTTCGACCCCGACCGCTACAACAATCAGGCGAGCATCGGCGAGAACATCCTGTTCGGCGAGCCGGTGGGCGGCACCTTCGCGCCCCTGCGCTTCGCGCGCCACCCCTACCTGCGGGCGGTCCTGGAGGCCGAGGGGCTGGTCCGGCCGCTCACCGAGATCGGCCTGTCGGTGGCCCGCAGCACGGTGGAGATCTTCGCCGACCTGCCCAACGACCACCCCCTGTTCGACGCCTACTCGCTGTTCCAGGCGGCCGAGCGGGGCTATTTCGAGGATCTCGTGGCGCGCCTGCCCGGGGCGGCGAGCCTGCGGCGGGGACCGGCGGGCCAGCGCGACCGCGCGCGGCTGATCGGCCTCGCGCTGCGCTACAGCGAGTCCCGCCACCGCTTCGGCCTGATCGACGGCCCGTTCGAGGAGCGCCTCGTGCAGGCGCGCCGGTCCTTCGCCCGGATGCTGCCGGCCCACCTCGCCGGCGCGGTGGTCTTCCACGATCCCTCGCGGGTTAATCCGGCCGCGAGCCTGGAGGAGAACCTGCTGTTCGGCCGGATCAGCCTCGGCGAGGCCAATGCCGAGCCGCGGGTGCGCGAGCTGGTGCGCCGGGTGCTGGCCGACGAGGGCCTCGAGGCCTCGGTCTACGGCCTCGGCCTCGACAGCAAGGTCGAGATCCAGCCCAGCACCGGGGCGCTGGCGGACGGCGCGATCAACGCCCGCGAGCGGGTGGCGATCGAGCTGAGCCGGTGCCTCGCCCGCGACCCCGACATCCTCGTGGTGGCGGTCGCGATGGACGAGCGGAAGGCCGAGGGCGCGCGCGAGCGTCTCGCCCAACTGCGGCAGGCGCGGGCCGGGCGCGGCCTCATCGTCTTCCTGTCCGAGACGGGCCTCGCCGAGTGCGCCGCGCCGTTCGACGCGGTGATCGCCGTGGAGAACAGCGCGGTCGTCGCGCCCGTGCCGGCGGATGCCGAGCGGGAGCCGGAACCCGCGGCCTGAGGGGAACCGGCGGCGGTGCCCGTCCGCGGGGGAGGCGGCGCCTCCGCGGAGCGACGGGCGGGGCGACGGGCGGACCGGACGCGCAGCCTCACGGCCGCCGCAATACTCCGTCAGGTCGCGAGGCCGCGCCCGTCCGGCAGCCATCCCGGCCGATCCAGCGCGGACGGTTCATGCCCCTGTCGACCTCGCTTCCCCTCGCCGCCGGCCTCGTTCTGCTGGCCCTCGCAGGCCCGGCCGCCGCGCAGGCGGGCAAGGCCGAGGCGCCGATTCCGGCCGCGACCCTCGCGCTGATGGCGCAGAAGGGCGTGACGGCCGCCTCGCCGGTCCTGTTCCGGGCCTACAAGAAGGAATCGGAGATCGAGGTCTGGAAGAAGGGCGCCGCGGGCTACGTCTACATCAAGACCTTCCCGATCTGCCGCTGGTCCGGCCAGCTCGGGCCCAAGCGCAAGACCGGCGACCGTCAGACCCCGGAGGGGTTCTACGCCGTGCCCCGGCGCCAGATGAACCCGAACTCGCACTACTATCTGTCCTTCGACGTCGGCTATCCCAACGCCTACGACCGGGCCCATGGCGGCACCGGCTCCGCCGTGATGGTGCACGGGATCTGCTCGTCCATGGGCTGCTTCGCCATGACCAACGGCACGGTCGGCGAGATCTACGCCATCGCCCGGGACGCGCTGAACGGCGGGCAGGCGGCCTTCCAGTTCCAGTCCTACCCGTTCCGGATGACGGCCGAGAACATGGCCCGCCACCGGACCGATCCCAACATCGCCTTCTGGCGGGAGCTCAAGGCCGGCTCCGACCGGTTCGAGGCCAGCCGGGAGGAGCTGCAGGTCTCGGTCGTCGCGGGCCGGTACGCCTTCGCGCCCGCCCGGGATCCCGCCGTCGAGGCGGCCGTCACCACCCGCCGGGCGGTCGAGGAGGCGCGGATGGCCGCGCTCGCCGAGGCGGGCGAGCCCGCCGTGCGCACCACCTATTCCGACGGCGGGCAGAACGCCTTCTGGGCGGCCTACACGGCCCGGGGCGGCGCGGTGGGGGACATCAGCCGGCCGGAGGCCCTGGCCTTCGCCGGGCAGGAGGTGGTGGTCGTGCCCGGCCATCGCGTCCATCGCCCGGTGCCCGAGACGGTCTGGGCCGGCTGGGCCGCGCCCGGATCGGGCCTGTCGCCGCGGCAGATGGCGGGGTTCGTGCCGGTCTACGAGCGGGCGCCTGACCCGTTCGGGGCCCTGGTCGCGCCGCTCCCGACGCGGTACAGCGACGCACTCCCGTCCTGGCTGGCCGCGGGACTCGCCGGATCGGCGACCGGCCGCCCGATTCTGGCCGGGTCGCCGGCCGGTCTCCTGGCCGCCGCGGAGCCCCTCTGAGCATGCGAAGGCCCTTCGCGGCGGCCCGTGCGTGTGCGCGGACGCACATCACGACCGCGTGCGGCACACCAATTCATGATACGGCAGGGGATGAGCGGTACACCTGCTCCGTCGGCCTGCCGTATTCAAAGCTACCTTCCCGGAACGGCGACGGGGTTTCGATCATAAGTGATCGGGACCGACTGTCCGCGGATTCGTGATCGCCATGTCGAACAGTTCCGAGCCGACCATCCTGGCGGCCGACCAGGACCTCGCACTGCGCTTCTGGGGCGTCCGCGGCTCGACGCCCGTCAGCGGCCCGCAATACGCCGAGTTCGGCGGCAGCACGCCCTGCATCGAGGTGCGGTGCGGCCAGCGCATGTTCATCGTCGACGCGGGCTCGGGCATCTACAACCTCGGGCAGGGTCACCGGACCGATCTGCCCCAGGAAGTCGACCTGCTGTTCAGCCACCTGCATCTCGACCACACCGCGGGTCTGCCCTTCTTCAAGCCGGCGGTCCTCGATCCCGACCGGGTGATCAACACCTATTGCGGCAACCTCGGCGGCGAATCGGCCGGGCCGACCCTCGACCGCCTGTTCGCGCCGCCGCTCTTCCCGGTTACGCTCGACAAGCTGTGCTGCACCTTTCACCACCACGGCTTCGAGGCGGGTCAGACCCTGGCCTTCCCGGACGGCACGCGCGTCGCCACAATCCTGCTGAACCATCCGCAGGGATCGGTCGGCTATCGGTTCGAGCACGGCGGCCGACGCCTGTGCCTGATCAGTGACATCGAGCACAGCGACCCGTGGCCGGATCCGGAGCTCGCCGCCTTCGTCGCCGACGCCGACCTGATGGTCTACGACGGCATGTTCACCGACGGGGAATATCCGACCTGCCGGGGCTGGGGGCACTCGACCTGGCAGAAGGGCGTGGAGCTCGCCCGGAACGCCGGCGTGAAGGCGCTCGGGATCATCCACCTGCACCCGGCCCATTCCGACACGGCGCTGCGCGACATGGAGGCCGACCTCCAGGCCGAGATGCCGACGGCGTTCATCGCGCGCGAGCGCCAGAGCCTCATCGTCGGTGCCCCGCGGGCGGTCAGCGGCCGGCCGAGCGCGCGCCCGGCCGTGGCGCGGGAGATGCGCCGCCGGATCAAGGTCGCCTGAGGCCGGGCGTCAGACGGAGCGCCGTCGGCGCGTCCGGCTGTACCGGGCCCAGGTGAACAGCACGAACAGCGCGACACCGATGATCAGGATGCTCCAGCCGTAGTTGCTGACGAGCTGCGCGTCGATCGGGTGGCCGACGTACCCGAGCGCCACCAGCAGACCGAGCACCGCGATCGCCGCGGAAACGAGCATCCCTACAATCATCGAAGTCCCCGGCGCGTCCCATCCGCGCGATTCGGCAGGGCCGTATGGTGGGGAAGAATGCACGGCGGCGGCACCCGTTCCAGCCCCGTGATCAGCCTCCCGCGAGCCGGCGCGCGGTCCCTCGGCCGCGATCATCCGCCCAGCGCTGTTCACCGGAATGGCGCGGCGGCGCATTCGGCGGCTCCCATCGCGCCGAAGTTAGGCTAAGTAGGCCGCCTGACGGCGCCCCGAGGCGCGCGAGGAGCTCGAGACCACGGCGATGAGCGGCCAAGACAACACGACGGCGTCCGCGACGGCGCACACCAGCGAGCAGACGCATTCCGCCGCCGCCCCGGGCCCCCTGCGCCCGCAGGACCAGCTCGTGACCATCTACGGCGGCTCCGGCTTCCTGGGCCGGCACGTGGTGCGGGCTCTGGCCAAGCGCGGCTACCGGATCCGCGTCGCGGTGCGCCGGCCGGACCTCGCGCTGTTCCTGCAGCCGCTCGGGAAGGTCAACCAGATCGTCGCCGTCCAGGCGAACCTGCGCTACCCGGACTCGGTGGCCCGGGCCGCCGAGCGGTCGGACGTGCTGATCAACCTCGTCGGCATCCTGCAGGAGACCGGCTCCCAGAGCTTCGCGCGGCTGCAGGTCGACGGGGCCGAGGCGATCGCCCGCGCCGCGGCGCGCCAGGGCGCCCGGATGATCCAGGTCTCGGCGATCGGCGCCGATCCGGCCTCGCCGTCGCTCTACGCGCGCACCAAGGCGGAGGGCGAGGCGCGGGTCTTCGCCGCCTGCCCGGACGCGGTCGTGTTCCGGCCCTCGCTGATCTTCGGGCCGGGTGACAGCTTCTTCAACCGCTTCGCCGGCCTCGCCCGGGCGCTCCCGGTCCTGCCGCTGGCCGGCGGCCAGTCCCGCTTCCAGCCGGCCTTCGTGGGCGACGTCGCCGAGGCGATCGCCCGCGCGGTCGACGGCACCCTGGCGCCCGGCAAGGTCTACGAGCTCGGCGGCCCGGAGGTGGGCACGCTGGAGCATTTCGTGCGCTACATGCTGAAGACGATCCGGCGGAAGCGGGTCGTCGTGGACCTGCCCGTGCCGGCGGCCAAGCTCCAGGCCCGCATGCTGGAGATCGCCGACACGCTGACCTTCGGCCTGCTGCCGGATTCGCTGAAGCTGACCCGCGATCAGGTCACGCTGCTCCAGAACGACAACGTCGTCTCGGAGGCCGCCAAGGCCGAGGGCCGGACCTTCGAGGGAATCGGGATCACGCCGACCGCCGCGGAGGCGGTGGTGCCGGGCTATCTCTGGACCTTCCGCAAGGCGGGCCAGTTCGCCACCGATCGCGACGAGGAAGTCCTGTCCGAGGTGCCCGACACGCTGGCGTCGCAGCCCCTGGCGGCCGGCTCGCAGCACCGGCCGAAGACCGCCTCCGGCCCGGCGATCGGCGCCGATGCCGGCAGCTCGCCGGGGGCCGGGCAGGGCAGCATGGGCGTGCGCTGGGGAACCCGGAACCCGGGCTAGGTGACGCTCCCCGCCCGGATCGCGCCGTGAGCGCGCCCTCTCCCCACGGGTCCGGCGGCCCGGCCCCGCGGCGCGTCCTCGTCACCGGGGCGGCCGGTTTCGTGGGCGGCCACGTCCTGCCGCTCCTGGCGGGGGCGACGGCGGGGTCGACGGCGCGGGCGGGCGACTGCGTGGCCGGGATCGGGCGGGGGCGGTCGCCGCGCCTGCCGGAGGGCGTAACCTACGCGGCGATCGACCTCCTCGACGAGGCCGCGCTCGGCGGCTTCGTGGCGCGGTTCCGGCCGACCGCGATCCTGCACCTGGCGGGCCTCGCCTCGGTGGCGGATTCCGCGAGCGGCCCGGGCCAGACGTGGCGGGTCAACGTCAACGGCCTGATGAACCTCGTGGCCGCGGTGGAGGCGGTGCCGGGCTGCACCTTCTTCTTCGTCAGTTCCGGCGAGGTCTACGGCAGCGCGTTCCTCGCCGGCCACGCCCTCAGCGAGGCGGTCGAGCCGCTGCCGCGCAACACCTACGCCCGGTCGAAATGGGTCGGCGAGCAGCTGCTCCGCGACCTGCTGCCCCGCATCGGCGTGAAGCTCGTCGTGCTGCGGCCGTTCAACCATATCGGTCCCGGCCAGGATGAACGCTTCGTCGTGGCCTCCTTCGCGGGACAGATCGCCCGGATCGAGGCCGGCCTCGTGCCGCCCTGCCTGGAGGTCGGCAACCTCTCGTCCTACCGCGACTTCCTCGACGTCGCCGACGTGGCGAACGCCTACGCCGACCTGATCGGCCGCGCGGACTCCCTGGCGGACGGGAGCGTGTTCAACATCAGCTCGGGCCAGCCGCGGACGATCGCCAGCGTCCTCGAGGACCTGCGCGCCCGGGCCCGGGTGCCGTTCGAGATCCGCATCGCCCCGGAGCGGGTACGGCCGACCGAGATCCCCCTGGCCGCGGGCGATGCCGGCCGCCTCCACGCCGCCACCGGCTGGCAGCCGCGGGTCACGTGGGATGCGGCCCTGACCCGGGTTCTGGACGACGCGCGGGCGCGGCTCGCGGACGCGCGCGAGACCCGCTGAGGCGCCGGGCCCCGCGCGAAGCGGCGCTCAGCGCTCCGCGACGCCGATCAGGGCAGTGGAGGGGATCGGCAGGACGGGTCGTCCGGCCGCCATGCGCCGCGCCTCCGCGATCACCGCGGCCCGGTCGTCCGCGCTCAGGTCGACCCAGTCCGGCGACAGGCCGAACACCGTGTCGGGGTCGTCGAGCAGGGCGACGTCGAGCGCGTAGTCGAAGGTCACGCGGTCGATCCGCGGGGCCGCGTACCCGGCCGCGACCAGTTCCCGGGCGAAGCCGGCCGGATCGCCGAGCGCCCGCACCCCGTCGGGCATCGCCCGGCTCTCGCGCTCGGGGAACAGCCGGCGGCGGATCTCGCCGAGCAGCAGGAACGTCGCCGCGCCCTGATCCTGCCACGTCGCGACGACGCCCCGTCCCCCGGGTCGCGTCACGCGCGCCATCTCGGCGAGGCCCTTCCGCCAGTCGGGGAACATGATCACCCCGAAGATCGAGAACACCGCGTCGAAACCGCCGTCGGGCAGGTCGAGGGCCTGGCCATCCATGACCCGCGCGTCGACGTTGGGCAGGGCCGCGCCGGCGATGCGCGCGACCATGCCGGGCGCGAAATCGACCGCGAGGACCTGCGCCCCCGTCCGCGCCGCGGCCAGCGCGAGGGCGCCGGTGCCGGCCGCGACGTCGAGGACGCGGCTGCTCTCGGTCAGCCGCACCCGCGCGAGCGCCGCCTCGGCGAAGCGCGCCGTGAACGGGTGGGCGGTCGTCTCGTAGTGCTCGGCGACCTTGTCCCACCGATCGGGGTTCTCGAACTCGCGCACCGCTTCGGCTCCGCTCTATCACGTAACTTGATAAGTATCGTGATGCGGCACGGTTGCCAATCCCGGGCCCGGTGTGATGGATCGGCGGGTGCGCACCGATAGCCGCCTCTCCCGGACGCTCCATGTGCTGCTTCACATGGCCCGCCACGACGGACCGATGACGTCCGAGGCGATCGGGCGGATGCTCGGGACGAACCCGGTGGTCGTCCGGCGGACGATGGCCGGGCTCCGGAACGCGGGCTACGTGAAATCCGAGAAGGGGCACGGCGGCGGATGGTCCATCGCGGCGGACCTGAACGCGGTCTCGCTGCTCGACGTCCACCGCGCGGTCGGCGGCCCCCGCATCTTCGCGATCGGCAGCGATCGCGCGAACCCGGCCTGCGCGGTCGAGAAGGTCGTCAACGCGGCGGTCGAGGACACGCTGCGCGAGGCCGAGGCGCTCCTGGTCGCGCGGCTCGGTTCCGTCAGCCTCGCCGAGCTCGCGCGAAGCTTCGACGCCCGGTGCCGGCCCGACAGGCCGTCGGACGCCTCGACCTGCGCCTGACGGCGGGCGGTTGCCGCGGCGACGCTCAGGCGCCATCCTCGGCATCGACGCGGACCAGCACGAGATGAGCGGCCATGGGCCTACTGGACGGATTGCTCGGACACGGCTCGGCCGTCGACGCGGCCTCCCTGGAGCGCCGGCTCGACGGCATCCTGATCGAGGGCGAGACGGCGCGGCTCGCCTTCAAGATCATCCGGGACGTGTTCGTGTTCACCGAGCGCCGCGTCATCCTGATCGACGTCCAGGGCGTGACCGGCAGCAAGGTCGAGTTCCTGTCGGTGCCGTACCGCGCGATCGTGCGTTTCTCGGTCGAGACCGCCGGCACGTTCGACCTCGACGCCGAGTTGAAGATCTGGGTCTCGGGGGCGGCGGAGCCGATCCAGCGGACCTTGAAGAAGGGCGCGGATGTCCGGGGCATCCAGCGGGCCCTCGCCGAGGGCGTGCTGCGCTAGCCCACGTCACGCGCCGGCCGGCGACGGCCTGACTACCGGACCACGCCCTTGGCCCGCAGCGCGTCGCGCGCGTCCTCGGGATACTCCAGCTGTTCCGCCAGGATCTCGGCGCTCGAATCCCCGAGGCCCGGCGGCATGCGCCGCACCGGCAGCCGGCGGCCGTCGAGCCGGTAGGGTGGGGCGATGACGTGGGCGGTCGCGGATGCCGTCCCCGGTGCCGCGACCACCAGCCCGGCCTCCCGGGCGCGGTCGCAGGTGAGCGCCTCGCGCAGGCCCATCACCTCGCCGCAGGGGATGCCCGCCGCCCGGAGCCGGGCGATCAGCGGCGCGCGCTCCCACTTGGCGAGCTCGGCCTCGAGCACGGGGATGAAGGCGGCGCGGCTGCGCGACCGGTCGAGGTTGGTGGCGAAGCGCGGGTCCGCGACCCAGTCCGGCCGCTCCAGCACCTGCTCGCAGAAGCGGCGGTACTGCCCGTTGTTGCCGACCGTGATCACCACCGGCCCGTCGCCGGCCTCGAACACCCCGTAGGGCACGATCGACGGGTGGGCGTTGCCGTAGCGGGGCGGATCGATCCCCCGGGCGAGCGCCTCCAGGCCGTAATAGGAGGTCAGCGCCACGCCGCAATCGAACAGGGCGAGGTCGACGGTCCGGCCGCGCCCGGTCCGCTCCCGCTGGTACAGGGCCGCCAGCACCGCCTGGGCGGCGAACTGGCCGGTGAACAGGTCGACCGCCGCGACCCCGAACTTGAGGGGCGGTCCCCCGGCCTCGCCGTTGAGCGCCATCACGCCGGATTCGCCCTGGACCACGAGGTCGTAGCCGGGCCGGCCGGCCTCGGAGCCGTCGGAGCTGTAGCCGGCGATCGAGCAGTAGATCAGGCCGGAATTCTCCGCCGACAGGTCCGCGTAGCCGAGGCCGAGCTTCTCGGCCCCGCCGGTCTTGAAGTTCTGGACCAGCACGTCGCTCTCGCGGGCGAGCGCCTTGACGATCGCCAGCCCCTCCGGCGTGGCGAGGTCGACGCCGATCGAGCGCTTGTTGCGGTTCACGCTGTCGAAATACGAGGTGTTGCCGGGGCTCGTCGGCACGCCCCAGTCGCGGGTGTCGTCGCCGCGCTCCGGGTGCTCCACCTTGATCACGTCGGCGCCGAGATCGCCCAGCACCTGCGCGCACCAGGGTCCCGCCAGGACCCGGGACAGGTCGAGGACGCGGATTCCGGCGAGCGGCAGGTCGGCAACGGCATCCATCGCGATGGTCCTCAGGCTCCCATGACGCCGTCGAGGCTGCGCACGGCGTCGATCAGTCTCGGGCGCGCCACCTCCAGGAGGAAGCGCGCGTCGGTGATGACGGTGGGGGCACCGCAATTGACCGACATGGGCGGCAGCCCGCCGCCGGGATGGAACCCCACCGCGATGGCGCAGACCGTCTCCTGCCACTCGCCGAACGAGGTGCAGCAGCCGAGTTCCCGGTGCTCCTCCACCGCGCGGTCGAGGCCGGCGCGCAGCACCGGCCAGGCCACGGGATCCAGCGCCTTCAGGTCCTCGTAGATGCCCGCGCGCTCCCGGTCCGGGCAGACCGCCACGTAGGCGCGGCCCATTGCGCTGCGGGCCAGCGAGATGCGCGAGCCGGTGTCGAGGTTGAGCGAGATCGCCGCCGGGCCGCGCTGGCAGTCGACGTAGCGCATGCTGAGCCGGTCCCGCACCCCGAGGCCGACCGAGGCGTTGGCCGCCTCCGCAACCGCGCGCAGCACCGGCCGGGCGATGGCGCGGACGTCGAGGCCGCCCAGGGCGGCCGAGCTCAGCGCGATGGTGGCGGTGCCGAGCCGGTAGCGGCCGAGCTCGGCCATGTGCTGCAGGTAGCCGAGCTTGGTCAGCGTGTAGGTCAGCCGCGACACGGTGGAGCGCGGCAGGCCGCAGGCCTCCGCGATGTCGTGGTTGGCGAGGCTCGTGCGCCCCGGGCCGAAGCAGGCGAGCACCGACAGCCCCCGGGCCAGGGCCGTGACGAAGTGCCGGTCCTCCTTCGCGCCGGCGCCGGCCGCGTCGGGCTCGGCCGTGTCGAGCCCGATGTCGGATCCGGCGCGCGGGCCGGCCTCCACCTCCATCCGCCCGCTCATCGGCGCAGGAACGCCGCGAAGGCCGCCTGCGCCGCCGGACCGCGGCGGAGAGCGTGGAAGACCTCCGCCTCGGCGTCGAGCGCGCGGGCGACGCTGTCGTCGTGGCCGCGCCGCAGCGCCTGCTTGGTGGCGGCGATCGAGACCCGAGGCAGGACGGCGAGCGCGCGCGCCTTGGCGAGCGCGGTCTCCAGGGCCGTCCCGGCCGGGACGGCGGCGTTGATCAGGCCGGCCGCGGCGGCGTCCGCGGCCGTGAAGGGCTCGCCGAGCATCAGCAGCTCGGCGGCGCGCTTCGATCCCGCCACCAGGGGCAAAAGGTAGCTCGACCCGCCCTCCGGGCTGAGGCCCAGGGCCGTGAAGGGCAGGCGGAACCGTGCCCCGTCCCCCGCGTAGGCGAGGTCGCAGTGGAGCAGCAGCGTCGTGCCGATGCCGACCGCGTGGCCCTCCACGGCGGCCACGACCGGGAGCGGGCAGGCGCGCAGGGCCTTGAGGAAGGTGAGGCCGGGACTGTCGCCCCCGGTCTCGACGTCCTGGAAATCCTTGAGATCGTTGCCGGCGGTGAAGCAGCCGCCCGCGCCGGTGAGGACCAGGGCGCGCACCTCCGCGTCCCGTCCCGCGGCCTCCAGGGCGTCGGTCAGGCCCGCGTAGGTCGCCCGGTCGAGGGCGTTGCGCCGGTCCGGCCGGTCGATCGTGACGAGCCGGATCCCGGGCTCCGGATCGGCGAGGCGGACGCTCACGGAACGGCACCGCCGTCGCGGTCCGCAACGTAGTCCGCGGACTGGCCGGCCGTCCGCGCCCGCGCCGCCGCGTATTCCCGGGCGAGCCGGGCGACGAGGTCGGCGGTCGCCGGCGCGTCCGCGATGGTGCCGACACCCTGGCCGGCGCCCCAGACGTCGCGCCACGCCTTCACGCTGGCGCTGCCGAAGTCCATCGCGGTCTTGTCGCGCACCGGCAGGGCCTCGGGATCGAGCCCGGCGGCGCGGATGCTCGGCGTCAGGTAGTTGCCCGGAACGCCGGTGAAGTAGGGGGTGTAGAGGATGTCGGCGGCCGCGCTGCCGGCGATCATGTCCTTGTAGGCCGCCGCCGCGTTCGCCTCCCGGGTGGCGATGAAGCGGGTGCCCATGTAGGCGAGGTCGGCACCCATGGCCTGGGCCGTCAGAATCGCGGAGCCCGAGGTGATCGCCCCCGACAGGATCAGCGGCCCGTCGTAGAACCGCCGGATCTCGCCCACCAGGGCGAAGGGGCTCAGTGTCCCCGCGTGGCCGCCCGCCCCGGCGCAGACCAGGATCAGCCCGTCGACGCCGGCCTCCAGCGCCTTCTCGGCGTGGCGGACATTGGTGACGTCGTGGAACACCACCCCGCCATAGGCGTGGACCGGGCGGATCACCGCGTCCGGCGCCCGCAGGGAGGTGATGATGATCGGCACACGGTGCCGCACGCAGGCCTCGACATCCTGCGCCAGCCGGTCGTTGGAGGCGTGGACGATCTGGTTCACCGCGAACGGCGCGACCCGCCGCGACGGGTCGGCGGCGCGGGCCTCCGCGAGCGTCTGCGTGATCCGCGCGAGCCACGCGTCGAGGAGTTCGGCCGGCCGGGCATTCAGCGCGGGGAAGGAGCCGACGACCCCGGACAGGCACTGGGCGATGACCAGCTCCGGGCCGGAGACGATGAACATCGGGGCGCAGATCACCGGCAGGGCGAGCCGGCCGCGCAGGATCTCGGGCAGGCGCCCGCCCGGGTCGCGCTCGGGACCGTCGCTCACCGCCCGCTCCCCGCTGCCGGAACCCGCGCCGGACAGGCGCCCCCGGGCCGCTCGCCCCGATCCTTGCCGCGCACCGCGATCCTCCCCCGTGCCTCCGGCGGCCCGGCCTTCGCGCGCCGGGCGGCATCCGCAACCGAGTCTCGTTAAGGGCCGTTGTGATGGCATGGCCCCGGGCCGCGGGTCAAACGGCCGAGGCGACGCTTTTCTGCACTGCAGAACAGTTGGCTGCACCCCGATGACAGACCCTGCCCATCCTTGACGCTGGCGGGCACTCGGACCAACATCCCGCCGAAATGCGGACATTTATTCTGCATTGCAGAACAACAGGGAGTATCGGGTGGTTCGTCAGGAGGTCGACGGCGGCGTGGCCGTGCTCACGCTCGCCAACCCGCCGGTCAACGCGCTGGGCGCCGCGCTGCGGGCGGCCCTCGACGAGGCCCTGACGAACGCCATCGCGGACGCGTCGGTCCGGGCCGTCGTCCTGGCCGCGGAGGGCAAGGTGTTCGTCGGCGGCGCCGATATCGGCGAGTTCGGCAAGCCGCAGCGCCCGCCGAGCCTGCCGGACATCCTGGACCGGCTCGATGCCAGCCCGAAGCCGGTGGTGGCGGCGATCGGCGGCGCGGCCCTCGGCGGCGGCCTGGAGCTGGCGATGGCCTGCCACGGCCGCGTCGCGGCCCCGTCGGCCCGGATCGGCCTGCCGGAGATCAAGCTCGGGATCATCCCGGGGGCGGGGGGCACGCAGCGCCTTCCGCGCCTGATCGGGCCCGACGCCGCCTTCCCGATGATGCTCACCGGCGAGCCGGTCTCCGCCGAGACGGCGGCGGCGCTGGGCATCGTGGACGCCGTGGTGCTCGGCGACCTCGTCGCGGAAGCGCGCACCCGCGCCCTGGAACTCGCCGATTCCGGCGCCCTGCCACGCGCGCGCGACCGGTCCGAGACGCTGACGCCGGAAGCACGGGAAAAATTCGAGGCGCAGGCCGCCGAGGCGGTGAAGCGCGATCCCGACGCCACCAACGTCCACGCCCTGGCGCGGGCGGTGCGCGCGGGCCTGGAGCAGGATTTCGATGCCGCCGTGGCGGTAGAGCGGGCAGAGTTCCGCACCCTGGTGGAGGATCCGCGCTCGAAGGCCCTGCGCTACGCCTTCTTCGCCGAGCGCGAGGCCGGCCGGGTGCCCGGCCTGCCGAAGGACACGCCGCGCCGCCCCGTCCGCACGGCCGCGGTGATCGGCGCCGGCACGATGGGCGGCGGCATCGCCATGTGCTTCGCCAATGCCGGGATCCCCGTGACGGTGATCGAGACGGAAGAGGGCGCCCTGGCGCGTGGCCTCGACCGGGTGAGGGGGCTCTACGCCGGCTCGGCCAAGCGCGGCTCGATCACCGAGGCCCAGCGCGACGAGCGGGTCGGCCGGATCACGGGGGCGCTCGGCCTGGAGAACGCCGGGGAGGCCGACATCGTCGTCGAGGCGGCCTTCGAGGACATGGGCGTCAAGCGCGAGATCTTCACCAAACTCGACCAGGTCGCCAAGCCCGGCGCGATCCTGGCCACCAACACCTCCTACCTCGACGTGAACGCCATCGCGGCGGTGACCAACCGGCCGCAGGACGTGCTCGGCCTGCACTTCTTCAGCCCGGCCAACGTCATGCGCCTCGTGGAGGTGGTCCGTGCGGAGAGAACCGCGCCGGACGTCCTCGCCACCGCCCTCGACCTGGGCAAGCGCCTCAACAAGCTGCCGGTGACGGTGGGGGTCTGCTTCGGCTTCGTGGGCAACCGCATGCTGGAGCGCCGCAGCCGGGCCGGCGAGCGGCTGCTGCTCGAGGGCGCGCTGCCGCACGAGGTCGACGCGGCGGTGACCGGGTTCGGCTTCCGGATGGGCCCCTTCGCCATGAGCGACCTCGCGGGGCTCGATATCGGCTGGCGCTCGCGCAAGGATTTCGGCGGCCGGGCGCCGGTGGCGGACTCGCTCGCCGAGCAGGGCCGGTTCGGCCAGAAGACCGGCCGCGGCTTCTATCTCTACCCGGACGGCGCCCGCGCCGGCACGCGCGACCCGGAGGTGGAGGCGCTGATCGCGCGCGTCGCCGCCGAGCACGGCGTCGCGCGCCGCAGCTTCACGGCCGACGAGATCGTCGCGCGGCTCATGTACCCGATGGTCAACGAGGGCGCGCGGATCCTGGAGGAGGGCATCGTGGCCCGGCCCGGCGACATCGATACGATCTGGATCAACGGCTACAATTGGCCCGCCTGGCGCGGCGGCCCGATGCACTGGGCCGACACGGTCGGATTGAAGACCGTCGTCGAAGCCTTGTCGCGCTTCGCGGCCGAGACCGGCGACGACAGCCAGGAGCCGGCGCCGCTCCTGAAGAAGCTCGCCGCCGAGGGCGGCAGCTTCGCCGGCCTGAAGAACGCCTGAGCGGGAGAGCGATCATGACCGACGCGGTGATCGTCTCGACTGCCCGCACGCCCATCGGCAAGGCGCATCGCGGCGCGCTGAACCTCACCCGCGGCGCCGACCTCGCGGCCCACGCGATCCGCGGCGCCCTGGACCGGGCGTCCCTGGAGCCCGCGGCCGTCGAGGAGGTGGTGCTCGGCTGCGGCTATCCCGAGAATGCCACGGGCGGCAACGTCGCCCGCCACGCCGCCCTGGTGGCGGGGATCCCGGTCGAGTCGGCCGGCGTCACCGTCTCGCGCTTCTGCGCCTCGGGCCTGGAGGCGATCGCCAGCGCGGCGCACCGGATCATCCTCGACGGTGTGCCGGTGGCAGTGGCCGGCGGCGTCGAGTCGATCAGCCTCGTCCAGCCGAAGGTCCAGCGGGAGCTGACCCGCAACGCGTGGCTGGAGGCGCATCTGCCGGCGATCTACATGCCGATGATCGAGACCGCCGACATCGTGGCGGAGCGCTATCGGATCTCCCGGGAGGCGCAGGACCACTTCGCCCTGGAGAGCCAGCGACGGACCGCGGCGGCGCAGGAACGCGGGCTGTTCGACGACGAGATCGTCCCGATGAGCGCCGTCATGGCGGTGACCGACAAGGCCACCGGCGAGACCCGGGAGGTCGAGACGCGGCTCGCCAAGGACGAGGGCAACCGCCCGGACACGACCCTGGAGGGTCTCGCCAAGCTCAAGCCCGTGCGCGGGGAGGGGGCCTTCATCACGGCGGGCAATGCCAGCCAGCTCTCGGACGGGGCCTCGGCCAGCGTGCTGATGTCGGCCGACGAGGCTGCGCGGCGCGGCCTCGAACCGCTGGGCATCTTCCGGGGCTTCGCCTCGGCGGGCTGCGGGCCGGACGAGATGGGCATCGGCCCGGTCTTCGCGGTGCCGCGGCTCCTCGAGCGCCAGGGCCTGCGCGTCGCCGACATCGACCTGTGGGAGCTGAACGAGGCCTTCGCGTCCCAGTCTGTCTACTGCCGGGACACGCTCGGGATCGACCCCGAGAAGGTCAACGTCAACGGCGGCGCCATCGCGGTCGGCCACCCGTTCGGCATGTCGGGGGCGCGGCTTGTCGGCCACGCCCTGCTGGAGGGCCGCCGCCGCGGCGCGCGCTACGCCGTCGTGACCATGTGCGTCGCCGGCGGCCAGGGCTGCGCCGGCCTGTTCGAGATCGGAGGCTGACGATGGATCTCCGCTTTACGCCGGAAGAGATCGCGTTCCGCGACGAGGTCCGGAGCTTCTGCCGCGAAGAAATCCCGGCGGAGATCCGGAAAAAGGTCTCGGAGGGGCGCAGCCTCTCGAAGGAGGACTACGTCACGAGCCAGCGGATCCTCAACGCCAAGGGCTGGGCGGTGCCGCACTGGCCGCAGGAATGGGGCGGCCGGGATTGGACCCCGATCCAGCGCTACATCTACACCGAGGAGCTGTTCCAGGCGGCGGTGCCGCTGCCGCAGCAGTTCAACTGCTACATGTTCGGCCCGGTGCTGGCGACCTTCGGGCGGCAGGACCAGAAGGCGCGCTTCCTGCCGCGCGCCGCCAACCTCGACGACTGGTGGTGCCAGGGCTTCTCGGAGCCGGGCGCCGGCTCGGACCTCGCCTCGCTGAAGACCAGGGCGGTGCGCGACGGCGACCACTACGTCGTGGACGGCCAGAAGACCTGGACCACGCTCGGCCAGCACGCCGACTGGATCTTCTGCCTGGTGCGCACCGACTTCGAGGCCAAGAAGCAGCGCGGCATCTCCTTCCTGCTCATCGACATGACGACGCCCGGGATCACCGTGCGGCCGATCCTGACGCTGGAGGGGCGGCACGAGGTCAACGAGGTCTTCTTCGACGCCGTGCGCGTGCCCGTGGAGAACCTCGTCGGCGAGGAGAACCGGGGCTGGGACTACGCGAAGTTCCTGCTCGCCAACGAGCGCACCGGCATCGCCCGGATCGGGCTGACCAAGGAGCGGATCGCCCGCATCAAGCGGCTGGCCCGCGAGATGCCGGCCGGGTCCGGCACGATGTGGGACGATCCCGCCTTCCGCGCCCGCGTCGCGGAGGTCGAGGTCGAGCTGAAGGCCCTGGAGATCACCCAGATGCGGGTGGCGGCCAAGCAGGGAAGGGCGGATTCGGTGGAGCCGGACCCCGCTTCCTCGCTCCTCAAGATCCGCGGCTCGCAGCTCCAGCAGGCGGCGACAGAATTGCTGGTGGAGCTCGCCGGGCCCTTCGCCCTGGCGGCGCCCGCGCGCGGGGCCGGGGCCAACAACCTGCCCGGCGGCTTCGACTGGGTCGACGCGGCGGCGCCGAGCTACTTCAACAACCGCAAGGTCTCGATCTACGGCGGCTCGAACGAGATCCAGCACAACGTCATCGCCAAGGGCATCCTGGGGTTGTGAGCGGTCGCCTCGCCCCGTCCTCCCCCTCATCCTGAGGTGCCGGGCGCCTCCGACGACATCCGCGAGGGAACACCATGGATTTCGACCTGAACGAGGACCAGTCGCTCCTGCGCGACAGCGTCGAGCGGCTGGCCGCCGACCTCTACCCGTCGCTGGAGAGCCGGCAGGCGCGGCTCAAGGCGCCCCTCGGCTTCCCCGAGGACGGCTGGGCGGCCTTCGCGGAACTCGGCGTCGCCGGCCTGCCCTTCTCCGAGGACGAGGGCGGCCTCGGCGGCGGCCCGGTCGAGACCATGCTGGTCATGGAGGCGGTGGGCCGCAACCTCGTGGTCGAGCCCCTGCTCGCGAGCCTCGTGCTGGGCTCGACGGCCCTGCGGCTCGGCGGCAGCGCCGCGCAGCGGGAGCGCCTCGTCCCGGGACTCGTCGCCGGCGACCTCCGCCTGACCCTCGCCCACACCGAGCGCCAGTCCCGCTACGACCTCGCCGACGTGGCGACGACCGCCCGTCGCAGCGGCGACGGCTACGTGCTGAGCGGGGCGAAGAGCGTCGTGCCCAATGCCGACGCGGCCGGCCTGATGGTGGTCTCGGCCCGCGTCTCGGGCGAGCGGCGCGACCCGAGCGGGATCGGCCTGTTCCTCGTCCCGACCGACGCGGCGGGCGTCGCCATCGAGGCCTACCCGACCCAGGACGGCGGCCGGGCCGCCGAGGTGTCCTTCTCCGACGCGACGCTCCCGGCCGACGCCGCGCTCGGCGACCCGGAGGGCGGCCTGCCGCTCCTGGAGCGCGTGGTGGAGCACGGGATCGCGGCGCTCGCCGCCGAGGCGGTCGGCTCCATGGACGCGCTCCACAAGCTCACGGTGGAGTACCTCAAGACCCGCAAGCAGTTCGGCGTCAGCGTCGGCTCGTTCCAGGCGCTGCAGCACCGCGCCGTCGACATGCTGATCCAGCTTGAGCAGGCCCGCTCCATGGCGCTCTACGCCGCCATGATGGTGGACACGCCGGACGCGGGGGCGCGGGCCGCGGCCCTCTCGGCCGTGAAGGTGCAGATCAACAAGGCCTGCCGCTACGTCGGCCAGGAGGCGGTCCAGCTCCACGGCGGCATCGGCATGACGCTCGAGTATATCGGCGCCCACCACTTCAAGCGGCTCGCCATGATCGAGTACCAGCTCGGCGACACCGCCCACCACCTGCGCCGGATCACGCAGGACGAGAACGGCCTGCTAGCGGCGTAGTTCGCCTCGGGCGCTGGCACCGTCTCCGCTCGCGGAGCGAAGCGATCCGGCGGCGCCACGCTCGAACGTGTCGCGCTGCCCTTCGTCGCTCCGCTCCCCGCGATGACGGAGCGATCAGTTGAACAGCGTGCCGACACCGCCCTGCACGCGGCCGAGGCCGGCCCGCGCGACGGTGTTGTTGGGGTCGATCGTCGAGGCGCGCTGGTAGTTCTCCATCGCCTCCTTGCGCTGGCCCTGCTTCTCGTAGGCGAGGCCCCGATAGGCCCAGGAGGTGGCGTCCTTGGCGTTCACGTTGAGCGCGGCGTTGTAGTCCTCGATCGCCTTCGCGTACTGGTTGGTCGCGATCAGGCTCTGGCCGCGGGCCGCGTAGGGCGCGGCCACGAACGGGTCGCGGTCGATGGCGGCGTCGAAATCGGCGATCGCCTGGGTGTCCTGGCCCTGCTTCTGCTTCACGAGGCCGCGGGCATGGTACGCCTGCGCGGATTCGGGGCTCAGGCGGATCGCGACGTTGAGGTCGTTCAGCGCCTGGTCGAGGTTGCCCTGCGCGCGCTCGACATTGGCCCGGCCGATATAGGCCGGCCCGTAATTCGGATCGATCCCGATCGCCTTGGAGAAGTCCTGCAGCGCCGGGCCGTCGCGGCCGATCTGGCGGTTCGCCAGGGCGCGGTTGTTGTAGGCGGAGGCGGAGTTCGGATCGAGCTGGATCGCCTTGGTGAAGTCGCCGATGGCGTCGTTGAACTGGCCGGCGCGGGCGTAGGCGGCGCCGCGGGTGTTGTAGGCCGCCGCGTCGTTCGGGTTGCGCTGCACGACCTCGGTCAGGGAGGCGATGTTGACGTTCGTGGCGCCAGTCGTGTCCTTCTCCAGGACCGCGTATTGCCGCGGACCGGCCGCGCTGCCGACGGTCTCGCAGCCCGCGAGGCCGGCAGCCGAGACCAAGGCCGCGCCGATCAGTGCCGTCTTCCGTCCCAGCCGGTTGCGTACGTTCATTGCCCCACTCTCCCCGAGGCGTCGCCCGCTCCGCGCGCGCCCGCCCCGCCCCTCACAGTCCAAGAGCCCGCGCCGAGCGCCGGGCACGCCCGAGTTCGGGGCACCGTCGCGCATCACGGTGAAGGCCGGCTTAAGAAGCGCCGCGTCGTGATCCGGCCCCCGCCGGTCCCGGCGGGACCGAGCGGTGCGGGCGGGTTCGAGCGACAGCATACGGAACCGACCACACTGTCGTGGAAGCGGCGGGATGTGGCGAAGGTATGGCTCGACCGTTCCGCGGGGCCGCGGACGGCCCTCCGGCGATCACGCGGCGACGCGGGTGTGCCCTCGAAGCCTCAGGATCCGGTCGGACCCGGCCCGAAGCGCGTGACGTGGCCCATCTTGCGGCCGGGGCGCGCCTCGCCCTTGCCGTACAGGTGCAGGTGGGCACCGGGCTCGGCCAGCAGGGCGTGCCAGTCGTCGGCCTGGGCGCCGATCAGGTTGCGCATCTCGACGGGCAAACCGCCGACCCGGCCCGCATCGCCCAGCGGCCAGCCGCAGACGGCGCGGACGTGCTGGGCGAACTGCGAGGTCAGCGCGCCCTCGCTGGTCCAGTGGCCGGAATTGTGCACCCGGGGCGCGATCTCGTTGACCACCAGCCGCTCCGCCCCGTCCTCGCGGACGAGGAACATCTCGACGGCGAGCACGCCGACATAGTCGAGGGCGTCGGCGATCCGCCGGGCGATCTCGACGGCGGCGCGACCCGTCTCGGCGGACACGCCGGGCGCCGGCACCCGGGTCAGCGCGAGGATGTGGTCGCGGTGCTCGTTCTCGCAGAGATCGTAGGCCGCGAAGCTGCCGTCGCGCCCGCGCGCGCCCACCACCGAGACCTCGCGCTCGAACGGCACGAAGCCCTCCAAGATCAGCGGCGCGCCGCCGAACTCGGCGAACAGGGCGTTGCGGTCGCCCTCGGCCCGCTCGCGGAGCATGCGCTGCCCCTTGCCGTCGTAGCCGAAGCGGCGGGTCTTGAGCACGGCCGGCAGGCCGATCACCTCGATCGCCCGGTCGAGGTCGTCGGGCGTGTCCACCGCCCGGAACGGCGCCGTCGGGATGCCCAGGCCGTTGATGAACTCCTTCTCGGAGAGCCGGTCCTGCGTGGTCGAGAGCGCGCGCGCGTTCGGGTGCAGGGCGGCGTGCCGGGCGAGGACGTCGGCGGTGGCGTGCGGGATGTTCTCGAACTCGTAGGTCACGACGTCGACGCCGCGGGCGAAATCCGCCAGCGCCGCGGCGTCGTCGTAGGCCGCGCAGGTGGTCCGGGCGGCCACGTCGAAGGCGGGGCTGTCCGCGTCGGGCGCGTAGACATGCGCCTTGAGGCCGTAATCGGCCGCCGCGAGCGCGATCATGCGCCCGAGCTGGCCCCCACCGACGATGCCGAGGATGGAGCCGGGGCCGAGGATCTTGTCCGTCACGCGTTCTCTTCCGTCACCGGCCGTTCGGCCACCGAGGCGCTCTGGGCCGCGCGCCACGCCTCCAGGCGCTCCGCCAGGTCCGGATCGGTCAGCGCCAGGACGGCGGCGGCGAGCAGGGCCGCGTTCACCGCCCCGGCCCGGCCGATCGCCAGGGTCCCCACCGGGATGCCGGCCGGCATCTGGACGATGGAGAGCAGGCTGTCCTGGCCGGAGAGGGCCTTCGACTCCACCGGCACGCCGAAGACCGGCAGGCGGGTCATCGCGGCCGCCATGCCGGGCAGGTGCGCGGCGCCGCCCGCACCGGCGATCACCACCTTGAGGCCAGCTGCGACCGCGCCCTTGGCGAAGGCGACGAGCCGGTCCGGCGTGCGGTGGGCCGACACGATGCGCGCGTCGTACGGTACGCCGAGCGCGTCGAGCGTCTCGGCGGCATGACGCATGGTCGCCCAGTCGGACTGGCTGCCCATGATGATCGCGACCGGAGGAGGCGACGCCATCGTTGATCCCGGCAAAAGAGGGCGCTTACAGGCGGCGCGGGCCCGCGGCAAGGCGGGGCCGGAGGGCGTCCACCGGCATCAGGCGATGATGTCCGGCGTGAGCGCGTCCTCGATGTGATAGATGCGGTCGCGCAGCGTGAGCTTGCGCTTCTTCAGGCGCTGGATCTGGAGCTGGTCCCCGGCGACGCTGCGCTCCAGCGCCTCGATGGCGCTGTCGAGATCCCGGTGCTCCTCGCGCAGCCGCGCCAGTTCGCCCAGGAGGTCCGACTGCGCACCCTCACCCGCCTCGTCCGCCATCGTCACCTGAGAACCCGAAGACCGTTCGTCGCCCGAGAGCATGCGTCACGCTCCGGCGCCGGACAAGGCGGCGCGGTAAGCAATCATCAGACTTAGCAGCAGAAAACGCTTCGACAGGTCCGGCATCCTGTGCCAATCTCGTTGTGTCGAAACGATGACAGGAGATTCGACTCATGTCGCTGCAGACGCATCTGAACCAACTCGCCCGGAAGCACGAAGCCCTCGAGCGCGAGATTCAGGAAGCGATCCACAGACCTTCGGCGAACGACCTCCACATCGCCGAGCTGAAGCGACGGAAACTCCTCCTCAAGGACGAGATCAACAAGCTTCAGGCGGGCAACGACACGTTGCACTGACGCCTGAGACGTCCAATCCGATAGCGAATTCAAGCTGACGACCGCCGCATCGGGAGCCCCGGTGCGGCGGTTTTCTTTTGGCGGACGTCCGGCCTCGGCCACCGCGACCTGGGCGCGGCCTTCTCTCCGGTGGTCACTCCCGCGCGCGCCAGAATGGGCTACTCTGCGGCCCGCCGCCGGAGAGCGGTCCGCGAGGAAACGCCCAACCGATGACGAGAGCCAGCCTGCCGGGCCGCTACCCGGAGATCTACGAATCGGCCTGCCGCGACCCCGAGGCGTTCTGGCTCGGTGCGGCGCGGGCCCTCGACTGGGCGCGGGCGCCGGAGCGGGCCTTCGCGCCGGATTCCGGCCCCTACGGACGCTGGTTCCCGGACGGCACCCTGAACGCCTGCCACAACGCGGTGGACCGCCACGCGGACGGGGCCCGGGCGGATCAGGTGGCGATCCGCTACGACTCGCCCGTGACCGGGACCAAGCGCAGCATCACCTACCGGGCGCTGCGCGACGAGGTGGCGGTGCTGGCCGCCGTGCTGGCCGACCTCGGTGTCGGCAAGGGCGACCGGGTGATCCTGTACATGCCGATGGTGCCCGAGGCGCTGTTCGGCATGCTGGCCTGCGCCCGGCTCGGCGCGGTCCACTCGGTGGTGTTCGGCGGCTTCGCCGCCAACGAGCTGGCGGTGCGGATCGAGGACGCGGCGCCGAAGGTGGTGCTCGCCGCCTCCTGCGGGATCGAGCCGAACCGCGTGGTCGCCTACAAGCCGCTCCTCGACGCGGCGATCGCGGCCTCGCGGCACAAGCCGGAGGCCTGCCTGATCCTCCAGCGCCCGCAAGGGCCCGCGACCCTCGTCGCGGACCGGGATCGCGACTGGGGTGAGACCGTGGCGGCCGCCCGGGCGGCGGGGCGGAGCGCGGCGTGCGTGCCGGTCGCCGCCACCGACCCGCTCTACGTCCTCTACACCTCCGGCACGACCGGGAAGCCGAAGGGCGTGGTCCGCGATACCGGCGGCTACCTCGTCGCCCTGGCCTGGTCGATGCCGAACCTCTACGGCGTCCAGCCCGGCGAGACCTACTTCTGCGCCTCCGACATCGGCTGGGTCGTCGGCCACTCCTACATCGTCTACGCGCCGCTCCTGCACGGCTGCACCACGGTCCTCTACGAGGGAAAACCTGTCGGCACGCCCGATGCCGGCGCCTTCTGGCGGGTGGTCGCCGAGTACGGGGTGGTCTGCCTGTTCACCGCGCCCACGGCCCTGCGGGCGATCAAGAAGGAGGATTCGAAGGGCGCCCGGATCGCCGATCACGACCTCTCGTCCTTCCGCAGCCTGTTCCTGGCGGGCGAGCGCGCCGATCCCGACTCGGTCGCCTGGGCCGAGCGCGTGCTGGGCCGACCGGTGGTCGACCATTGGTGGCAGACCGAGACCGGCTGGCCGATCGCCGGCAACCCGATGGGCCTCGGCCTCCTGCCGGTGAAGCACGGCAGCACCTGCGTGCCGATGCCGGGCTACCGGGTCGAAGTGCTGGACGAGGGCGGCAAGCCGGTTCCGGCGGGCACCATGGGCACCATCGCGATCCGCCTGCCCCTGCCGCCCGGCTGCCTGCCGACGCTCTGGGGCTCGGACGACCGGATGCGGTCGAGCTACCTCGCCACCTTCCCGGGCTACTACGACACGTCGGATGCCGGGGTGATCGACGCCGACGGCTACATCACGGTCCTGGGACGGACCGACGACATCATCAACGTCGCGGGCCACCGGCTGTCCACCGGCGGCATGGAGGCGGTGCTGGCGAGCCACCCGGACGTGGCGGAATGCGCGGTCATCGGCATCCGCGACGCGCTGAAGGGGGAGGTGCCCTGCGGGTTCGTGGTGCTGAAGGCCGGCGTCGCCCGGCCGACCGAGACGATCGAGCGGGAACTCGTCGCCAAGGTGCGGGACGAGATCGGCCCGGTGGCGGCCTTCAAGCTGGCGCTGACCGTGCCGCGGCTGCCCAAGACCCGATCGGGCAAGATCCTGCGGGCCACCATGAAGCGCATCGCCGATCACGAGCCCTGGACGATGCCGGCGACGATCGACGACGCGGCGGCCCTCGACGAGATCGGCGACAGCCTGAAGGACCGGGGGATCGGCGCGGACCGGTAGGGTGCCGGACCGCGCCGCTTGCGCGTTGACGGGCGATCGCGGCCCGCCTCAATCCGCCTCAATCCGCGTCAGCGCCGTCGTCGTCGGTGTCGATATCGACCGTCGGCGCCGGCTGCGTGAGGGCGGGCGCGTAGGTCCCCGCGGTCGGACCCGTGGTGACCGAGGCCGGGACGCGCCGGGCGTTCGGCTCGGACGGGATCAGCGTCGCGGTGGCGGCCACGAGGCCGGCGAGGGACCGGACATCCTGCGGCTGCCGCGGATCGCGCGAGATCAGCGTCGCCTCCTGTTGCAGGCGGAGATTGCAGGCCTCCGAAGGCAGGCCTCCGTTCGGCGTACAGGCGTCGTGGCGGGCGCAGGCGGCATCGAGGGCGTCGATCGGCGGGAGTGGCGCGTTGTTGCCCGGTCCGCAGTAATTCCCGTGGATCAGCATCTTGGGGCCGCCGAAGGCGGCGGGCTGGGCCTGGGCGGTGCCCGCGAGGGCGGCGCAGCCGGCGGCCAGGGCGAGCGGGACGGCGAGTCTGGTGAGCATCATCTGGACCTCGGGCGATCTCGCCCCCTCAGGCGGTTCGCGTCGATTGCCGCAATGCGGCGACAGGCCAGGAAACGGGCGGCCACATCCGCAAGTTCCCGCAACGCCCGCCCGCAGAGGTGCTCTGCCGCACCGCACTGGCCGCCGCGCCCGTCCTGGGCCAGAGTGAACCCTCCACCAGGAGTTGCCGATGACCGCTCGCCTGTTCGAACCGCTGACACTCGACGCGCTCACGCTCGAGAACCGCATCCTCGTCGCGCCGATGTGCCAGTACTCGGCGCGGGACGGCGAGGCGACCGACTGGCACATGATGCATCTCGGCCAGCTCGCCATGTCGGGGGCCGGCCTGCTGACCCTGGAGGCCACCGCGGTCTCCCCGGAGGCGCGGATCACCGCCTGGGATCTCGGCCTCTACAACGACGGCTGCGAGCGGGCGCTGGGCCGGGTGCTCGACGCCGTGCGCGAGTACGCGCCGATCCCGGTCTGCATCCAGATCGCCCATGCCGGGCGCAAGGCCTCCAGCGAGGCCCCCTGGGCCGGCGGCCAGCAGATCCCGCCGGAGCACGCCTACGGCTGGCGCACCGAGGCGCCCTCGGCGGTCGCGCACGGCGAGGGCGAGGTCCCGCCCCACGCCCTCGACGGCGCCGACCTGAAGCGCGTCCGCGACCAGTTCGTGGCCACCGCCAAGCGGGCCGTGCGCCTCGGTATCGAGGCCGTCGAGCTGCACGGCGCCCACGGCTACCTGCTGCACCAGTTCCTGTCGCCGATCGCCAACAAGCGGACAGATGAATACGGCGGCAGCCTCGCCAACCGCATGCGCTTCCCCCTCGAGGTCTACGACGCGGTGCGGGATGTCGTGCCTGCCGGCAGCCCGGTCTGGCTGCGGGTCTCGGCCACCGACTGGGTCGAGGACGGCTGGGATCTCGACGAGACGGTGGAGCTGGCCCAGGCGCTCAAGCGGGCCGGATCGCCGGCGATCCACGTCTCCACGGGCGGCGTCTCGCCGAAGCAGGCGATCAGGCTCGGGCCGGGCTATCAGGTGCCCTACGCCGAGCGGATCAAGGCGGAGACCGGGCTCACCACCATCGCGGTCGGGCTGATCACCGAGGCCCGGCAGGCGGAGACGATCCTGCAGGAGGGCCGGGCGGACGCGATCTCGCTCGCCCGCGCCATGCTGTACGATCCGCGCTGGCCCTGGCACGCGGCGGCCGAGCTCGGTGCCCGGGTGCGCGCCCCCAAGCAGTACTGGCGCTCGCAGCCGCGGGAGTACAAGGACCTGTTCAAGGACACGGCCTTCGGCCAGCGCTGAGGGCGGCCCTCACCGCGGCAGCGCGCCGACCAGCGGCCCGAGAGGGCGGCTGATGTCGGTGCGGCCGAGGTTCGGCGCGTAGAGGCTGGAGACCGAGCCGTCGAGGAACAGGGCGTTGCGGCAGCCGAGATCGTCGCGGAACAGCCGCGCGAAGGCGCCGAAGGTCACCGGGCGCTCTGAGATCGCGAAGATCGCCACGTGCCCGTCGCCGGGCACGCCGACGCCGTTGCGGATCTTCTGGCTCGGCCCGTCGGCGGCGATCTTCGGGTGGATCTGGCCGTCGATCACCAGCATCGGCCCGGACTGCGTGGCGAAATCCGGCCGGATCTTCGCCCGCAGGTAGCGGGACGTGTCGACCACCCCGGCGCGCTCACCCTTCAGCCAGAAGATCCCGTTGGGCTTCAGGTGGAAATTGCCCGGCCCGTCCGCCGTGGAGACGCGCTTCAGCTCGTGCCCGTTCTCGACGTAGAGGCCGACCGGCGCCTGGTCCTTGTCGTACATGCCGGCGTTCATCGCGAAGGCGAGGCGACCGCCCTGCTTCTCGGCGAGGGTGCCGAGGGCGCCGTAGGGCTTGCCGTCGTCCTGGAGCCAGAACAGCCGCAGCCGCCGCTTCCGGAGGTCGATGGTGCAGACCGTGAAGGTCTCACCCTGCGCCTCGACCGCCCGACAGGGCTCCGTCGCGGCCGGGGCGGCCGCCCGGGCCGGGGCCGCGAGGGCGAGCAGCGTGATCAAGAGGGCGTGAGCCGGGCGCAGCATCATCATTCGTTCCAGGCAGCTCGGGGACGGCGAGTCGGGGACGGCGAAGCTCGTTCGGCCCGCCCTTCGCCCTGGAAAGCGGCGAATTTCGTGTCCGAGCCGCGCCCGGATGGGTCCGGACGCGGCCGGGTGCGTCTCGCGACCGCGCGCCGCGGCCGGGGCTGGACCGTTTTACCGGTTCGAGCGTTCTTAGCCGCAGAGGGCGTGTTTCCACGGAGATGACGTGATGAAGGGTGCAGTGCTCGGCTCGGCCCTGCTGGCGGCGGGTGCTCTGGCCTTGGCGCCGGCCAGCGCGGACGCGCGCGGCTTCGGCGGCGGCGGCTTCCATGGCGGCGGTTTCGGCGGCGGCTTCCACGGTGGCGGGTTCGGCGGCGGCTTCCGCGGCGGCGGGTTCGGCGGGTTCCGCAACGGCGGCTTCGGAGGCGGCTTCCGCGGCGTCGGCTTCCGTCCGGGCGGCTTCGGCTACGGCCGTGGCTTCTACGGCCGTGGCTACGGCTGGCGCGGCGGCTACGGCTACCGCGGCGGGTACGGCTACGGGCTCGGCGGCCTGGGCCTCGGTGTCGGGCTCGGCCTCGCGGCCGGCGGCCTCTACGGCGGCTACGGTGGCTACGGCTATCCGGGTTACGGCTACGGCGGCTACTACGCCCCGGCGGCCTACGATTACGGCTACGGCGGCGGCTGCTACACGGTCCCGCGGGTGCGCTGGACGCCCTACGGCTACCGCCGGGTTCTGGTCGAGCGCTGCTACTGAGCGTCGATCGAGCGTGAAAAGAACGGGACAGGCCGCCTCCGGGCGGCCTTTTCCTTTCCGGTTGCTTGCGTGACCCGCCGCATCGTTGGACAGCTCGGCCCGGGACGCTGATACTGGTATCGGGCGGCGGGAGGCGGTGATGAGTTCAGCAACCGGGCAGGGGCCCACGGGCGTGGACGCGGTCGAGATCCGCGACGCCAGCCTCACCGCCTTCTACCGATCGATGACGCCGCCGGAGCGGCACACCTTCTGGGCGTGCGCCGCCGGCTGGTGCCTCGACGGCATGGACTTCATGATCTACCCGCTGGTGATCGGCACGATCATGGCGCTGTGGCACGTCGATGCCGGCACGGCCGGGCTCGCCGCCACGGTGACGCTGCTGGCCTCGGCGCTCGGCGGCTGGCTCGCGGGCTTCGTCGCCGACCGCATCGGCCGGGTGCTGACGCTGCAGATCACGATCCTCTGGTTCTCGCTGTTCTCCCTCCTCTGCGCCTTCGTGCAGAACTTCGAGCAGCTGCTCATCGCGCGGGCGCTGCTCGGCCTCGGCTTCGGCGGCGAGTGGGCGGCCGGCGCCGTGCTGATCGGCGAGACGATCCGGGCCGAGTATCGCGGCCGGGCGGTGGGCTCGGTCCAGTCCGGCTGGGCGATCGGCTGGGGCCTCGCGGTCCTGTCGCAGGCGGTGCTGTTCTCGCTTCTGCCGCCCGAGACCGCGTGGCGCTGGATGTTCGCGGTGGGCGCGCTGCCGGCGCTGCTGGTGTTCTACCTGCGCCGCTACGTGAAGGAGCCGGAGGTCGCCGCCGAATCCCGTGCCCGGGCCGCCGCCACGGGCGACCGGCCGCAGATCTGGGAGATCTTCTCCGGTCCGATCCTCAAGACCACCCTGCTCGCCTCCCTGGCGGCGGCGGGCTGCCAGGGCGGCTACTACGCAATCACCACCTGGGTGCCGCGCTTCCTGACCACCGAGCGCCACCTGTCGATCGTGTCCTCCACCGGCTACCTCGCGGCCCTGATCATTGGCTCGTTCACCGGCTACCTCGTGGGCGCGTGGCTCGCCGACCGGCTCGGCCGGCGGCCCCTCTTCCTGATCTTCTCGCTGGGCGCCATCGCGGTGATCGTCGCCTACACGCAGATCCCGCTCTCGAACGGCGTGCTCTGGGTGCTGGGCTTCCCGCTGGGCTTCTTCGCCTCCGGCTACTTCTCCGGCATGGGCGCCTTCCTGACCGAACTGTACCCGACCCGCCTGCGCGGCTCGGGGCAGGGGTTCTGCTACAATTTCGGCCGCGGCATCGGCGCCCTGTTCCCGGCGCTGGTCGGCTACCTCGCGGAGCGCGCCGGTCTCGCCTCGGCCATCGCGATCTTCGCGGCCGTCGCCTACGGGATCTTCTTCCTGGCGGCCTTCGCGCTGCCCGAGACGCGCGGCAAGGTCCTCCACGCGGATTCCTGATCATGCCCGAGATCCGAGACTGCCCCGCCCCGGACCCGCATCCGGAAGGCCCGACCCGCTACGCCGTGCCGGAGGGCGCGGTCGACACGCACGCCCACGTCATCGGCCTGCCGCCGGACTATCCCCTGGTGGCGGACCGGAGCTACACGCCCCCGGCGGCGCCGGCCGAGCGGTATCTGGCGATGCTCGACGGGACCGGCATGGCCAACGGCGTGCTGATCCAGGTCAGCGTGCACGGCACCGACAACCGGCTGATGGTCGAGACGCTGCGCGCCCACCGACAGCGCCTGCGCGGCGTCGCGGTGATCCCGCTCGGCCTGCCCGACGCGGAGCTCGCCGCGCTGAAGGAGGCCGGCGTGGTCGGCCTGCGCCTCAACGTCCTGTTCGGCGGCGGGGTCGGGCTCGACGCGGTCGAGTCCTACGGGGCGCTCGCCCGCGAGATGGGCTGGCACCTCCAGTTCCTGCTCGATGCCCGCGAGTTGCCGCCGATCGCCGGCCGCCTGGCGCGGCTGCCCGTGCCGCTGGTCTTCGACCATATGGGCCACATGCCGACCTCGGCGGGCGTGGACCATCCGGGGTTCCGGGCACTGCTCGGCCTCGTCGCCGACGGCAACTGGGTCAAGCTCTCGGGCGCCTTCCGGGATTCCGTGACCGGGCCCCCCTACGCCGACACGATCCCCTTCGCCCGGGCGCTCAACGACGCCGCGCCGGACCGCTGCCTCTGGGGCTCGGACTGGCCGCACGTGGCCGCCTGGGACGGGCCGCCGCGGACGCGGGAACTCCTCGACCTGATGGCCGACTGGGTGCCGGACGCGGATCGGCGCCGGATGGTGTTCGTGGACAACCCACGGCGGCTCTACGGCTTCGGGTAGGGGCGGCCGTTCAACGGCCGCCGGAGAGCCCGCCGACATCGCGCGCGCAGCGAAGCACCCCAGGTTCGCGCGAGGCCCGGAAAGCGGAGCGCGGCGTCTCCGTCACACCCGCAGGTCGACGCTCTGGCCCTGTCCGGGAGGGGCCGGCGGGCCGGCGCTCGCCGCCTCGGCGGCGCTGTCCGCCACCAGCCCGGCGACCGCCTTGTCGGCGGAGAGCTGCTGCTTGGCGACGGCGATGCCGATCTGCTGGTTCTGGGACGAACCCAGCATCTGGACGGCGGCTGCGGCGATCGAATCCATGCCGCCGATCCTGGACCACCGGTCTGAATCCCGCGTTACCCGGATCCGGCGCCTTTGACCGGTCGCGCTCACCCGTCGAGGAAACCCCGCTGCCGCGCCCGGTAGCCGCCGATCGCCGTGACGCACAGGAACGACACGCCGGCCAGCGCCGTGCCGAACACCGCGATCGGCCACCAGTGGCCCTGGAAGCGCTCGGCCAGCACGGTGCCGACGATCGGCGTCAGGCCGCCGGCGAGCGCCCCGCAGAACTGGTACGCGATCGAGATCGCCGTGTAGCGCACCCGCGTCGGGAAGGCGCCCGCGAGGTAGCCGGCGATCACCGCGTAGAAGGTCGCGCTGCCGATGACGTTGAGGGCGAGCCCCAGCACGATCAGGGGCACCGACTGCGTCTCGACCAGCCAGAACAGCGGGTAGGGGGCCAGCATCGCCCAGACCAGCGTCCCCTGGAGGAACAGCCGTTCATTGCGGATCAGCTCGGCAATCCGGGCGCCCACCGGGGTCATCACCAGCTGGACCACGGCGGCGATCAGCAGGGCGTCGAGGATCGTCGCCCGCGCGATGCCGAGATACTGCGTGGTGAACGCGATCATGAAGGTGTTGAACAGGTAGACCGAGGCGATCGCGAAGGTGTTGGCCCCCGCCGCCAGCAGCACCGGCTTCAGGCAGGTCGTCAGCACCTCGCGCACCGGCGCCGGCGGCGGCCCGCCGGCGGCCCGGGCCTTCTCGAAGGCCGGGGATTCCGCGACGCCGAGGCGGATCGCGAGCCCGACGCCGAGCAGCAGGATGCTGACGAGGAACGGCACCCGCCAGCCCCAGGTCAGGAAGCTCTCCTTGTCGAGGAGGCCCGCGAGCCGGAAGGCCAGCAGCGACAGGATCTGCCCGGCCGGGCTGCCGAGCTGCGCGAAGGAGGCGAAGAAGGTGTTGCGCCCGGCCGGCGCGTGCTCGGCGGCCATCAGCACCGCGCCGCCCCACTCGCCGCCGACCGCGAGCCCCTGGATCAGCCGCAAGACGACCAGCATCACCGGCGCCCAGAGGCCGACCGACGCGTAGGTCGGCAGCAGGCCGATACACGAGGTGGCGATGCCCATCATCACGAGCGTCGCCACCAAGGCGCGCTTGCGCCCGAACCGGTCGCCGAGATGGCCGAAAATCAGGCCGCCGAGTGGTCGTGCGAGGAAGCCGACCGCGAAGGTGCCGAAGGCCGAGAGCGTCGCGATGTAGGGCGATTCCGCCGTGAAGAAGAGCGGCCCGAACACCAGCGCCGCCGCCGTGCCGTAGATGAAGAAGTCGTACCACTCGATCGTGGTGCCCACGAAGGCCGCGAGCGCCGCGCGCGCCGACTGGTTCTGTCCGGGCCCGGCGGCCGGGCTTGCGGTCGTGACGGCCATCGATCCTCGCGCGGCATTATGAATTCAAACGCCGCCCTGCATGCGCCACTCTGCTGGCCGACCGCAACGCCTGCACGCGACAGGGCGGGCGTTTCATCCGCCGCAGCCGGGCTCCGTCTCAGAAGCTCGGCGGCGTGCAGGCGCTCACCACCTCGCAGGGGTTGGGCCCGACGCAGCGGAACCGGTGCGGGCGGCGGCTGTCGAAGCTGTAGGCGTCGCCGGGGCCGAGGATCCGGCGCTCGGCATCCACCGTGACCTCGAGGCGCCCGGAGAGCACGATGCCACCCTCCTCGCCCTCGTGGGAGAGCGGCACCCGGCCAGTATCGGCGCCCGGCTCGTAGCGCTCCTTGAGGATCTGGAGCTTGCGCCCGAACAGGCTGTCGCCGACCTGACGGTACGAAATCGCCCCCTTGGCGGCCCGGCGGCCGATCTCGGTGAGGTCCTCGGCGGCGAAGAACGCCTTGCGCTCCGGCTCCGGCTCCAGGGCGAAGAACTCGGCCATGCCGATCGGCACCCCGTCGAGGATCCGCTTCAGGGCGCCCACCGACGGGTTCACCCGGTTGGCCTCGATCAGCGAGATCGCCGAGTTGGTCACGCCGGCGCGCTTGGCGAGGGTCCGCTGCGACAGGCCGTGGCGGGCCCGAACGAAGCGCAGGCGCGCGCCGACATCGATGCTCATCCGGCCAGGGCCCGTTTCAGGTGTTGCGGATCCCGCAACGGTGCCACCCGCGGCCCCGATCCTGCAAGGGGTTGGCGGCGACCAGAAAAGGACTTGTTGCCCGATCGGTGAAGGTGTCCCCTGGTCCCGCCGCCGATCCGCGTCGCCCGTCCCGGAGAACCGCCCATGACCGACCATCCGCTCCGCAATACGCCCGCGATGGACGCCTTCTGGATGCCGTTCACGGCCAACCGCCAGTTCAAGGCGGCGCCGCGCCTGCTCGTGTCGGCCGAGGGCATGCACTACACCGCCGACGACGGCCGCAAGGTCCTCGACGGCTCCGCGGGCCTCTGGTGCGTCAACGCCGGCCACGGGCGGCGGGGCATCGCTGCGGCCGTGGAGCGCCAGCTCGCGACCCTCGACTTCGCCCCGACCTTCCAGATGGGTCACCCCATCGCCTTCGAGTTCGCCGAGCGCCTCGCCGAGATCGCCCCGGGCGGTCCCAATAAGCGCCTCGACCGGGTGTTCTTCACCAATTCCGGCTCGGAATCGGTCGACACCGCCCTCAAGATCGCGCTCGCCTACCAGCGGGCGATCGGGCAGGGCACCCGCACCCGGCTGATCGGGCGCGAGCGCGGCTACCACGGCGTCGGCTTCGGCGGCCTGTCGGTCGGCGGCATCGTGTCGAACCGGCGGGTCTTCCCGCAGCTCAACGGCACCGACCACCTCCGCCACACGCACGACCCGGCCCGCAACGCCTTCGTGAAGGGCCAGCCCGAGCACGGGGCGGAACTCGCCGAGGATCTGGAGCGCCTGGTGGCGCTCCACGGGGCCGAGACCATCGCGGCCTGCATCGTCGAGCCGGTGGCGGGATCCACGGGCGTGCTGATCCCGCCGAAGGGCTACCTCGAGCGCCTGCGCGAGATCTGCACCAAGCACGGCATCCTGCTGATCTTCGACGAGGTGATTTCTGGGTTCGGCCGCCTCGGCGCGCCGTTCGCGACCGACTTCTTCGGCGTCGTCCCGGACCTCGTGACCAGCGCCAAGGGCCTGACCAACGGCACGGTGCCGATGGGGGCGGTCTTCGCGAGCCGCGCGGTCCACGACGCGCTGATGCAGGGCCCGGACGGGATCGAGCTGTTCCACGGCTACACCTATTCCGGGCACCCGATCGCCTGCGCGGCCGGCCTCGCGACGCTGGACATCTACCGGGAGGAGGGGCTCCTCACCCGCGTCGCCGACATCGCCGATGACTGGGCGGCGGCGATCCACGACCTGCGCGGGCGCAAGAACGTCATCGACATCCGCACCATCGGCCTCGTCGCCGGCGTCGAGCTGGCGCCGCGCCCGGACGCGCCGGGCAAGCGCGCCTACGACGTGTTCGTGGACTGCTTCGAGCGCGGCCTGCTCACCCGGGTGACCGGCGACATCATCGCCCTGTCGCCGCCGCTGATCATCGAGCGCGGCCAGATCGGCGAGATCGTCGACATCCTCGGCGCCGCGATCGACCGGGTCGCCTGAGAACCCTCCCGTCTCTGCGAGCGGAGCGAAGCAATCCAGGGTCGCGCCATGGTTCGAAACCGCGCGCTGCCCTGGGTCGCTTCGCTACGCTCGCGATGACGTGGGGCTCGCGATCACACAACCCTTGCGCGCCGCACAGGCGTCCCCGCCGCGCGGCGGGGTTGTCGCGACACCGCCCCTGCCCATCTGCCCCGGACCCGGATTTGGGCCGGGCACGAGGGTTTCCATGTCGAACACCGCCCTGATCGTCGGCGCCAGCGGGATCGTCGGCAGCGCCACGGCGGCGCTGCTCCATCGAGAGGGCTGGCGGGTCGCGGGCCTCGCGCGCCATCCGGTGCAGCAGGACGGCGTCGCGCCGGTGGCGGGCGACCTGCAGGATCCGGCCTCCCTGGAGGAGGCGCTCTCCGACCTCGCCCCGAGCCACGTGTTCCTGGCGACCTGGCAGCGGCGTCCGACCGAGGCGGAGATGATCCGCGTCAACCGGGCGATGGTGGAGAACCTGCTCGACGCGCTCCGCCCCAAGAAGAGCGTCCGCCACGTCGCCCTGGTGACCGGGCTGAAGCACTATCTCGGCCCGTTCGAGGCCTACGGCAAAGGCACCCTGCCGCAGACGCCGTTCCGCGAGGACCAGGGCCGCCTCGACATCGAGAATTTCTACTACGCCCAGGAGGACGCCGTGTTCGCGGCCGCCGCGCGCGACGGCTTCACCTGGAGCGTGCACCGCCCGCACACGATCATCGGCAAGGCGGTGGGCAACGCCATGAACATGGGCACGACGCTCGCCTGCTACGCCACCCTGTGCCGGGAGTTGGGGCGGCCCTTCATCTTCCCGGGCTCGGCCGCGCAGTGGAACGGCCTCACCGACATGACCGACGCGCGGCTGCTCGCCCGCCAGCTTCTCTGGGCCTCGACCGAGCCGAAGGCCGCCAACGAGGCGTTCAACGTCGTGAACGGCGACGTCTTCCGCTGGAGCTGGATGTGGGGCCGGATCGCCGCGTGGTTCGGGATCGAGGCGG
Source organism: Methylobacterium sp. 285MFTsu5.1 (assembly GCF_000383455.1). NCBI lineage: Bacteria > Pseudomonadati > Pseudomonadota > Alphaproteobacteria > Hyphomicrobiales > Methylobacteriaceae > Methylobacterium > Methylobacterium sp. 285MFTsu5.1. Next base: position 258,372 of record NZ_KB911273.1, read on the forward strand.
TGCCGTTCGACGGCACGCACCGGCCGCTGGAGCCCCGGATGGCGCAGGACGGCCCGGCCTGGGCCGAGATCGCGGCCCGTTACGGCCTCGCCGAGCCGGATCTCACCAAGCTGGCCTCTCCCTGGCACACGGATGCCGATCTCGGCCGGCCGATCGAGGTCGTCACCGACATGAGCAAGAGCCGCCGCCTCGGCTTCACGACCTACCAGCCGACCGACGACGCGTTCTACGACCTGTTCGCCCAGCTCCGCGCGGACCGGCTGATCCCCTGACGGCGAGCACCGCCGTCATCGCGAGCGAAGCGACGCGACCCAGGGCGGCGCGACCCTGGATTGCTTCGCTGCGCTCGCAAGGACGGCGGCTCACCCCGCCTTCCGCTCCGTCCCGCACCACTCGGCCACGAACAGCGCCATGGTGGTCGTGATCCGCTTCACCGAGGCGAGGCTCACGCGCTCGTCGAAGCCGTGGATGTTCTGGGAGGTCGGGCCGTAGCAGAGGGCCGGCACCCGGTCGTAGAGGGCATGCACCCGGGTATCGAGGTAGCCCGCCGTCATGAAGCTCTGGAGCGGCGACCCGATCGCCCGCTCGTGGGCGCGGCCGAGCACGGCCTCGGCCTCCGAGCCTTCCTCCAGCACGTAACCCTCAGCGAAGAAGCCGTTGAACACCACCCGCGGCGGGCTGTTGGCCAGGAACGGGTCGGTGCGGGAGAAGCTGGCCACCGCGGCCTCGATCTCGGCGGCGGCCTGCGCGGCGGCAACGCCCGGGTAGAGCGCCACCCGGCAGTGGATCCGGCACCAGGCCGGGACCGAGGAGGCCCAGTCGCCACCCTCGATCTTGCCGATGTTGAGGTTGATCGGGTGGTCCTCGGTCTCGAAATGCGGGTGCGCGGCCTTCTCGGCGTTCCAGCGGGCCTCGACCTCCCGCAGCGCCCCGATCACCCGGTAGGTGGCGTCGATGGCGTTGGCGCCCGCGCCCATCTCGCGGACGTGGACCGGGACGCCCCGCACTTCCACCGTGAACCAGAGCACGCCGGTATTGGCGCGCACGAGCTTCTCGTCCTCGGGCTCGGGGATCAGCACGGCGTCGGCGCGGTAGCCGCGCAGATGGGTCATCAGGGCGCCGTTGCCGGTGGATTCCTCCTCGACCACCGACTGCACCGTCACGGAGGCCGCCGGCTGCAGGCCGAGGCGCGCCAGGGCGTCGAGGGCGAACAGGTTGGCGGCGTGCCCGGCCTTCATGTCGCCGGCGCCGCGGCCGTACATCCAGTCGCCCTGGATCACCGGATCGAAGGGCCGGTGGGTCCAGAGGTCGAGGGGCCCCGGCGGCACGACGTCGACATGGGCCTGCAGGATCAGCGAGCGCCCGGTCTCGGTACCCGGCCTGTGGTGGCAGACCACGATCGGCGCGTCCGAATGGTGCGCCGCGTCGATCTTCGAGCCGCCCGGATGGGCCGCGATGGCGGCCCGGTCCATGGCGAAGCGCTCGGTGGCGTAGCCGCGGGCACGGAACTGGTCGAAGACGTAATCCTGGCAGGCATGCTCCTCCCCGCGCAGGGACGCGAACCGGACCAGCGCCTGCGTGTGGGCGACCTGATCGGCGAAGCCCTCCGCCACGGAGGCTTCGATCTCGGCGGCGAGGGTGGGGTCGAGGGCCATGGAAACTCCGAACCGTCTGCGGCCGGGAGGAAGCGCCCGGGCCCGGGCCGCTGTCAACCGGCGGTTGCCGAGAGCATGGCGCGTGCCGGAACCGGGATCCTAGGTCACATCCGGGAGCGCCGTCCGCACCTGCTCGGCGAACCGCGCGAAGGCCGCGCTCGGCCGGTCGTCGGCGCGGTGGACCAGCAGCGTCGAGACGTGCCCGTCCCCGTCGGGCACCGGGTGAACCGAGACCCGGCCCGCGCGGTGCGCCGGCTCTGCCACGGCCCGCGGAACCAGGGTCACGCCCAGGCCGGCCGCCACGCAGCCGAGGATGCCGTCGAGGGTCCCGAATTCCATGCGTCGCACATGCACGAGGCCCTGGCGGGCTAGGAACGCCTCCAGGCGCCTCCGGTACGAGCAGCCGGCCCGGAACACGAGCACCTTCGCGTCGCGCGCCCGGGCCAGCCGGTCGAGCAGCGCCGCGAGGTCGCCGACGGCCGGGTGCGCCACCAGCACCAGCTCCTCCGTGAAGACCGGGAGCCCGACGAGGTCGGCCTGCGCGACCGGACCGGCCACGAAGGCCCCCTCCAGGCTCCGGTCGAGGACCCGGGCGATCAGGTGCTCGGTCGGGCCGGTCTCCAGCTCGATGTCGACGTCCGGGTGGCGCGCGGCGAAGTCGGCGAGCGGGCCGGGCAGTCGCAGGGCCGCGGTCGTCTCCATGGCGCCGATCCGCAGGGGTCCGCGCGGCTCGCCCTCGGCCAGCAGGGCGTGGCGCGCCTCCGCGAGCAGCTGTGCGACCTGGAGCGCGTAGGGCAGGAGCCGCTCACCCGCCCGGGTCAGCGTCACACCGCGGCTGCCGCGGTGGAACAGCGGCACGCGCAGGGCCTGCTCCAGGGCGCGGATCCGGCCGGTGACGTTGGACTGGACAGTGTTGAGCCGCGCCGCCGCCCGCCCGATGCCGCCGGTCTCGGCCACCGCCGCGAAGAACATCAGGTCGGTGCTGTTCATGTCATCTGCTTTTCCGATGCCTTCCTTCAGAAGGAATCATTTTTTCCGCCACCGCGCGAGCGTTAAGCCCTGGCGGGCGGCGCGCGCAATCGAGACGCTTCCCGGAGAGGGGACCCATGGCCTTGAGGACCAGACTCACCGACGCCTTCGGGCTGCGGCACCCGATCGTGCTGGCCCCCATGGACCCGGCCTCGGGGGGCGCCCTCGCGGCGGCGGTGAGCGCCGCCGGCGGCCTCGGCCTGATCGGCGGCGGCTACGGCGACCACGCGACGCTCGACCGGGAATTCGCCCGCGCGGGCAATCAGCGGGTCGGCTGCGGCTTCATCACGTGGTCCATGGCCCGGGACCCGTCGCTCCTCGACGCGGCGCTCGCCCGGTCGCCCGCGGCCCTGATGCTCTCCTTCGCGGATCCCGCGCCCTTCGCGGACCGGATCCGCGCCGCCGGCGTGCCGCTGATCTGCCAGGTGCACACCCTGGCGCATGCGAGGCGTGCCCTGGAGGTCGGCGCGGCCGCGGTGGTGGCGCAGGGGACGGAGGCCGGCGGCCACGGCCTCACCGCCCGCGGCACCGCGGCGTTCGTGCCGGCAGTCGCCGACCTGATCGCCCGCGAGCGCCCCGAGACGCTGCTCCTCGCGGCGGGCGGCATCGCGGACGGGCGCGGCCTCGCCGCCGCCCTGGCGCTGGGGGCTGACGGTGTCCTGATGGGGACGCGGTTCTGGGCCAGCCGGGAGGCGCTGATCCACCCGGCCGCGAAGCAGCGGGTCCTCGCCGCCACCGGCGACGACACGATCCGCACGCAGGTCTACGACATCGCCCGCCAGCGGGCCTGGCCGGCGCCCTATACCGGGCGACTCCTGCGCAACACCTTCATCGAGACGTGGCACGGCCGCGAGGACGCGCTGCGCGCGGTCTCGGCCGAGCGGCGCCGGGACGTGGAGGATGCCGACGCGGCGGGCGACTACGACGTCGCCAACGTCACGGTCGGCGAGGCTGTGGGGCTGATCGACGACCTGCCGGGCGCCGGCGACCTCGTCCAGCGCATCGCCGAGGAGGCCGAGGCCGCGATCCGCCGGATCTCCGGCATGGCCGCGGCTGCACCGTGAGGGCGCCGCCAGGGTGCTGTGATGGTGCTGTGAGGGTGCTCAGCAAAGCGTGACTACGCAGGGTTGCCGCGGACCGGAACCTCGGTGTTGCCGACGGTTTAGCGTGACGGCAAACCGTCGCGGTTTCTCGAGGCGCGTCTCGAGTCGGAGTCGCTCATGCGTATCGGTCTGATCTCCGTCCTGTCCGGGCTGCTCCTGTGCGCGGGGATCCCCGCGACGGCCAGCGCGGACGTGCTCGTCAACGTCGACAAGACCACCCAGCGCATGGAGGTCTCCGTCGACGGCCAGCCGCGCTATTCCTGGCCGGTCTCGACCGGCGTCGCGAGCTACGACACCCCGTCCGGCGCCTACCGCCCGTTCCGGATGGAGCGCACGCACTTCTCGAAGGAGTGGGACGACGCGCCCATGCCCTTCGCGATGTTCTTCACGACCCAGGGCCACGCCATCCACGGCACCAACCACGTCCGGAGCCTCGGGCGCGCGGCCTCGCACGGCTGCGTGCGCCTGTCGGTGCGCAACGCCGCGACCCTGTTCAACCTCGTGAAGAGCCAGGGCATGGGCCGGACGCGGGTGGTGATCGAGGGGGCGGATGTCCCGATGGCGGACCGCGGGCGGCGCGGCACCCGGCTCGCCCGGAACCGCAGCCCCTACGAGCCGGACGACCTGCTGGCGAACAGCGATCAGATGGGGCGCCGGTCGGTGCCGGCCTATTACCGCCCGGCGGCCCGGCCCGCCTATGCGCCCGCGACGGTCTACGGCTACCCGGCCGACGCCGACGAGACGGACGGCTGGTAGGCCTGATCGCGGCCCAGGCCCCGAGTATCAGCCGATCGGCGGCACGACAGCCCCTGCGCGCAGACGATCACCGGCCGCGTCGTCTGAGCGCGAAAGTCATGCGCCGCAGCGCCCGCCCATTGCCGAGCGCCCCCTCCCGGCCTAGCTCCTGCGCGGCCATCAGAGCCTGCGCGGCCCCTGCCGCGACCTGAGACGGACGGAGACACCCCGAGATGCCCTTCGCTTTCTGCCGGTCCCTTCCCCTCGCCGCCCTGGCGCTCGCCGCGGCCACCGTGCCGGGCTACGCCCTCGAGGTGACGCGCTCGGCCGACATCGCCGCGCCGCCGGCCAAGGTCTGGCAGACCATCGGCGAGTTCTGCGGCATCGGCGACTGGCACCCCGCCATCGAGAAGTGCGTCCTGTCGGACAAGGACGGCATGAAGGTCCGCACCCTCAGCCTCAAGGGCGGCGGCACCATCAAGGAGGAGCAGGTCTCCCGCGACGACAAGGTGATGAGCTACACCTACACGATCTTGGAGAGCCCGCTGCCGGTCTCGGACTACAAGTCGACCCTCTCGGTCGCCCCCGCCGGCTCCGGCTCGAAGGTGACCTGGAGCGGAACCTTCAACGCCAAGGGCGCGCCGGACACGGTCGCCACCGACGCGATCCAGGGCATCTACGATTCCGGCCTGAAGGCGCTCGCCGACAAGGCGAAGTAAGCCCGTCACGATTCGGAGCGCGCCGCCGACGCCGGATGCCGGCGGCGCGCACCAAGTCCCTCAGGCAACAGCGGAATCGCACGTTCGCGGCGAACCGCGTCCCGCGCTTCGCGCCCCTTCGGCATGTCGCCGGGGCGATTGACCCACCGCCAAGCTCGGCTCAGAACCTCGGCGGCGCGGCCCCTCGCGCCCCAACAGGATGATCGCCGTGCCCGCGTCCCGCCTCCCGATGCGCCTCAGCCTCGTCGCCCTCGCCGTCGCGGCGCTGGGCGCCTGCCAGCAGCGCGCCACGCCCGCGGTCACCGAGCCCTCGCCGATCGTGCCGGCGCCCCTGGCCCTGCCCACGGGCAGCGGTTGCGGCCCGGAGATCGCCCGCACGAAGGCGATCGTCGACAGCGACGTGGCCACCGGCAACCTCAACAAGCCGGTGGGCGACCGCTTCAGCGCCGACCTCGCCCACGCCGCCGCGGAGTGCTCGGCCGGCAAGTCGGGCGAAGCCCTGCACCTGCTCGCCGCCGCCAAGAGCCGCTACGGCTACCGCTGAGCGCGGGGCTTTCCTTTCCCGCCGCGCCTGCAGGATCGCGCTGTCGATCCTGCAGGCGCGTCCGACCCGGCCCCTCATCCCGCGGTGCGGAGCGCGGCGGAGGTCTCGAAGGCGGCCTCCAGGCGCCGCGCGCTCTCTGGAACTCGCCCTCGAGGCCCCCCGACACGGCCACCTCGGGACGAGGCCGTCGGTCGGGATGGGCGCATCCCGCGCTAGATCACGAACAGCAGGTTCAGTCCGGCGCGCCGGAACCCGTCCTCGGCGATCTTCAGGTCGAGCCCGTAGGACGCGATGTCGTCCGCCACCGGGTCGAGGGCCGGCGCTCGGTGCTGGTGGAGGTGCTTGATGTAGCTGTGGCAGGTCGTGCAGGTCTCGACCTGGACGTCCTTCGAGACCTCATCGAGCCCGTAATAGCTGACACTCTCGCCGTCGCCGCAGGCGGTGCAGCGGATCCGGACGTGGTTCCAGTACGTGCCGCAGACCGAGCAGCTGAGATACCGGGCCTTGTCGGCCGGGGTCCAGGAGACGATGACGCTCGCCACCGGCGCGCCGCCGCAGCACGGGCAGACGCCGTCCGCGACGGGCTTCAGCGTCCGCGTGTCGAGGCGCGCGGCCCGCTCGGCGAAGCGCACCTGCAACGCGGCTGAGACGAACAGGCATTCAGCGATCCGGTCGACCGGCAGCGCGCCCTCGAAAACCTGCACGGCGAGATCGCGGCGCTCCTCCGGCGCGGCGGCCCGCAGGGCATCCCGCGCCGCGGCCGAGGCCTCGGGCGCGGTCGCGAGATCCAGCGCGTCGAGCAGCGCCAGGAGGCACGCGTCGAAATCCTGGTCGGCCTCGAGGCTGTGCCGCGACAGCGGCGGCATGCCGTGCTCGCTCCGCAGCGCCTGATCGGCGGGATCCGGCGCCGGCGGGGCCGGAAACCGTGCCTGGATCGCCGCCTGGGCGCGGGCGACCTCACCGACGAACCGGAGATAGGCCTCCAGCGGGTGCCCTGGCGCGGCCTCCGCCAGGCGCGCGGCCCGGTCGGCGAACAGCGTCGCGGGATCGGGCAGGCGCACGAACGGGACCGAGCCCGAGATCCCGATCTTGTCGGGATCGGGCTTGAGCTCGCTGAAATCCCGGCGTCGGGGCTTCGGGGCCTCGGCGGGTTTCGGGGTCTTGTCCGCGGCCGGAGCCGCGGGTTTCCGCCTGAAGAAGTTGGCCACGCGATCAGGATCCGCGCTTGTCCACCGAGCCGCGGCGCGCCGGGCCGCCGGCCATCTGACGGAACCACTTGCGGTGATGCCGGTAGGCCCAGCCGCCCGTGACCGTGCCGCGGACCATCGCCCGGCCGGTGCCGCGCACCCAGATGCCGGCGTAGACGTGCACCACGATGATCGCGATGGCGATGACGGCGGCCAGCGAGTGCGCGAGCAGCGCCCAGCGCTGGGTCTCGATCGAGGTGAGGCCGCCGAAATAGGTGTTCCAGATCACGAGGCCGGTCACGAACATCACGCCGATCAGCGCGGTCTGGCCCCAGAACACGCCCTTCTGGCCGGCATTGTACTTGCCGAGCTCCGGCAGCCGGTCCTCGCGGTTGGTGACCACGTCGCCGATCTTCTTCGACCACTCGACATCGTCCTTGTTGGGGATGTTGAGCCGCCAGAAGCGCACGAACAGGAAGAGGAAGCTGATCGCCAGCGCCACGCCGAACCACGGGTGGACCGCCCGGGTCGCCTGCCCGCCGCCGAACAGGCCGGTCAGCGAGAACAGGTAGGGCGTGAACATCGCCAGCCCCGAGAGGGTCAGCAGCGTGAACAGGATCGCGGTGATCCAGTGGTTCACGCGCTGCACTCCGGTGTAGCGCGGGACGTACATCACCTCCGGCGCCTCGGACTTGGCGTGGTGGAGGGGGCGGGAATCGCCGTCCCGGACATCGTTCTGGATCGTCATCGGCCTTCACTCGCCTGACGGGGCCGCCCGTCGCGGCGGGCGGGCCGTGAAACTCGAAATCGGGTCTGGCGCCCGAGCCGTCTCCGCCCTACCGAAACCGTTCGGCGCGGCGCTCCCTCCCCCGCGGGGGAGGGAGACCGTCGCGTCTCAGTGCGGCCGGGCCTCGCCGCCATTCTCCCGGCGCTTGGCCTCGTCGTACTCGACCGCCTCTTCCTCCTCCTCGGGCACGACCTCGTTGGGGCCGGCCGTGACGTAGTGGAAGAAGCCCGCCACCGCCGCGAAGCCCATCGCGGCGAGACCGAACACCTTGGCGCCGCCCTTCCAGAAGGCGACCAGCGGCGAGATCTTCGGGTCGTTCGGCAGGCCCGCGTAGAGGTTCGGCTGGTCGGCGTGGTGCAGCACGTACATGACGTGCGTGCCGCCGACGCCGGCCGGGTCGTAGAGGCCGGCATGCGCGAAGCCACGCGACTTCAGGTCCTCGACCCGGTCGTGGGCCTGATCGATCATGGCCTGCTTGGTGCCGAACATGATCGAGCCGGTCGGGCAGGCCTTGGCGCAGGCCGGGGCCTGACCCACCGCCACTCTGTCCGAGCACAGGGTGCACTTGTACGCCTTGTGGTCGGTCTGGCTGATGCGCGGGATGTTGAAGGGGCAGCCCTTCACGCAGTAGCCGCAGCCGATGCAGTTCTCCTCGATGAAGTCGACGATGCCGTTGGAGTACTGCACGATCGCGCCGGGAGACGGGCAGGCCTTCAGGCAGCCCGGCTCGGTGCAGTGCATGCAGCCGTCCTTGCGGATCAGCCATTCGAGGTTGTTGGTCTCCGGGTTCTCGTACTCGGTGAACCGCATCAGGGTCCACGACTTCGGCGTGAGGTCGTGGGGGTTCTGGTAGGTGCCCGTGTTGACACCGATGTCGTCGCGCAGGTCGTTCCACTCCTCGCACGCCGACTGGCAGGCCTTGCAGCCGATGCACTTCGACACGTCGATGAGCTTGGCGACCTCCACCTGACGGCGGATCTCCGGCGGCGTCTCCGTGGAGGCGGAGCGCTGGCGGATGTCGAGGGAGCTGTAGTCAGCCATGTCTGCCGCTCCCCCTTACGCGACCGCGTCCGACGGAGGCGTGGTCGGCTCGATGTTCACGAGCCAAGCCTTGAACTCCGGCGTCTCGGTGTTCGCGTCGCCGACGACGGGCGTCAGCGAGTTCGGGTGCCATCCTTTCTTGGTGTGGCCCATGAAGCCCCAGTGCTGCGGGATGCCGACGACGTGGACGGGCTTGCCGTCGCAGATCAGCGGCTTGATCCGCTTCGTCACCACCGCCTTGGCCTTCAGGGAGCCGCGCTTCGACCAGACGCGGACCCAGCCGCCCTTGGCGATGCCCTTCTCCTTGGCGAGCTCCTCCGAGATCTCCACGAAGGCCTCCGGCTGGAGGATCGCGTTGATCCGGGCGTGCTTGGTCCAGCCGTGGAAGTGCTCGGTCAGGCGGTAGCTCGTCGCCGCGTAGGGGAACTCCTTCGCGTCGCCGAGGTCGGCGAGGTCGTCCTTGAAGATGCGGGACGCGGGCGCGCCCTTGATCTTCGGGAAGGCGAGGTTGGCCACCGGGGACTCGAAGGGCTCGTAGTGCGTCGGGAACGGCCCGTCGCGCATGAGGCCGCGGGTCCACAGGCGGGCGACGCCCTCCTGGTTCAGGATGAACGGGCCGACGCCCTTATCGGGGGCGACGGTGACGCCGTAATCCGGCACGTCGAAGCCGATCCACTGCTTGCCGTTCCACTCGATGAGCTTCTTCTTCTCCGACCACGGGCGACCCTCGGGGTCGCACGAGGCGCGGTTGTAGAGCACGCGCCGGTTGGCCGGCCACGCGAAGGCCCAGTTCGGCGCGATGCCGCGGTCACCGGGGTCGGTGTTGTCCCGGCGGGCCATCATGTTGCCCTTCTCGGTGTAGCAGCCCGAGTAGATCCAGCAGCCGCAGGCGGTCGTCCCGTCGTCCTTGAGCTGGGCGAAGCCGTCGACCTGCTTGCCCGCCGGGATGATCGTCCCGTTGAGGTCCGGCGTCGGCGCCAGCGTGTAGCCGTTGAGCTCGCGGGCGAGCTCGGTCGGCGTCGGCGCCTCGGCGATCGCGTAATCCCACTTCAGATTGACGATCGGGTCCGGGAAGGCCCCGCCATCCTTCTTGTAGGCCGCCTTCATGCGGAGGAAGATCTCCGACATGATCTCGATGTCGGAGCGGCACTCGCCCGGCGCCTCCTGCGCCTGCCAGTGCCACTGCAGCCACCGGCTGGAGTTCGACAGCGAGCCTTCCTCCTCCACGAACAGGGTGGTCGGAAGCTCGAACACCTCAGTCTGGATCTTGGTCGGATCGACGTCGTTGTACTCGCCGTGATTCTCCCAGAACCGGGCCGTCTCGGTCTTGAGCGGATCCATCACCACGATGAACTTCATCTTGGAGAAGGCTTCCGTCATCTTGGCGCGATTGGGGAACGACAGCAGGGGGTTGAAGCCCTGGATGACGTAGCCGGTCATCTTGCCCTGCTTGGCGAGCTCGAACCCGCGCAGCACGTCGTAGGTCGGCACGTCGAGCTTGGGCAGGTAATCGTACGCCCAGTCGTTCTCCTTGGTGGCCTTGTCGCCCCACATCGCCTTCTGGAACGAGACGAAGAACTTGTTGTAGTTCTGCCAGTAGCTCGTCTGCCCAGGACGCAGCGGCTTGAACTGCCGCTTGGCGATGTAGCTCGCGTAGTCGGGCTCCTTCTCCACCGGGATGTTCAGGTATCCGGGGATGAGGTTCGACATCAGCCCGATATCGGTCAGCCCCTGGATGTTGGAGTGACCGCGCAGGGCCTGCATGCCGCCGCCGAGCACGCCGATGTTCCCGAGCAGCGTCTGCACGATGCACATCGAGCGGATGTTCTGCGAGCCCTTGGAGTGATGGGTCCAGCCGAGCGCGTAGAGCGAGGCCATCGACTTCTCGGGGGAAGCCGTCGTCGCCATCAGCTCGCAGACCTTCAGGAAGGTCTCCTTGGGCGAGCCGCAGATTTTTTCCACCATCTCGGGCGTGTAGATCGCGAGATGCTTCTTGAGGAGCTGCATCACGCAGCGCGGATGCTGCATCGTCTCGTCGACCACGGCGTAGCCGTCGGGGCCGATCTCGTAGTCCCAGGTGGTCTTGTCGTAGTCGCGCTTGTCCGCGTCGTAGCCCGTGAACAGCCCCTCGCTGAAGTCGTAGCCCTCGCGGACCACGTACCCGGCGTTGGTGTAGGCGGAGACGTAGCGGTGCTGCAGCTTGTCGTTGTCGAACAGGTACTTGGCCACCCCCGACAGGAAGGCGATGTCGGTCCCCTGCCGGATCGGGCAGTAGAGATCGGCCACCGACGCCGTGCGGGTGAAGCGCGGATCGACGACGATCAGCTTGGCATTGTTATGGGCTTTCGCCTCCACGACCCACTTGAAGCCGCAGGGGTGGGCCTCGGCGGCATTGCCGCCCATCACGGTGATCACGTCCGCGTGCTTGATGTCCATCCAGAGGTTGGTCATCGCACCGCGTCCGAAGGAGGGCGCCAAACTGGCGACCGACGGACCGTGTCAAACTCTGGCCTGATTATCGAAGACCAGGGCCCCCATGCTTCGGACTGTCTTGTAGGTCAGCCACGCCGTCTCGTTGGTGGTGGCCGAGGCCCCGAGGAAGCCCATCGTGGTCCACCGGTTGACCGTGAGGTCGCCGTTCTTGGCCACGAAGTTCTTGTCCCGGTCCTCCTTCATGAGCTGCGCGATGCGGTCGAGGGCGAAGTCCCAGGACACGCGCTTGAACTCGGAGGAACCCGGGGCCCGATGGAGCGGGTACTTGGTGCGGGTCTCGGCGTGCACGAAGTCGAGCAGCGCCGAGCCCTTCGGGCAGAGCGTGCCGCGGTTGACCGGATGATCCGGATCGCCCTCGATGTGCATGACCGAGGAGCGCGCGTTCTTCGAACGGTCGCCGAGGCTGTAGAGGATGACGCCGCACGCGACCGAGCAGTACGGGCACGTGTTGCGGGTCTCGCGCATCTGCGCGAGCTTGAACGGCCGCACCGCGGCGGCCATGGCGGGCTCGAGTCCGCCGAATCCGAGCGCGCCCAGCGAGCCGCCAGCGAGGCCGGCGCCGGCCCCCTTGAGCAGGCCACGCCTTGAGACCTGGACCGTCATCTCCGCTCCGTAAAAGCGATCTGGTATAATTCCAAGCTGTCCCAAAAAAGCGTGCGCGAGGCAAGTGCGGTTGCGTGACACAGCAAGTTGCCGTGTCTCAGCCGAAGCAACACGTTTGTCGCACCGGCATCATCCTGCATGAGAACGGTTTTTTTACTTGCTGGGATTGGCCGGATTGGCGCCTGACGGGCCGGCCGTGCGGTGCTCCAGGGGCGCCTGCGGCTCGGTGGCGGAGGTGCCGCCGGGCTGGGCCGGCGGCACGGGACGGTCGGCATTCTCCTTGATCGAGTTGCCGCCCGGGTCCGGCGCGTCCTTGGCGGCCGACTGCTCCCGCGGCACCGGGGCCTGGCTCCAGCCGTCCTGCGCGCTGCGGGACTTGTCGCCCATTGCGTCGACGCCCTTGATCTCGCCCGGTTTCGTCTGCGCGAGACAGGGCGACGCCGCCGTCGCGAGACCGAGGAGCACCGACATCATCAGGGGAATCGAGCGGGACACGGGGCGCCTCCTGGCAGCAGGGGGAATGCGGGGAGAATGGCAGCGGGGGATGAAGAGCGGGGAATGCCCGGGCAACGTAGCCTTTGCGGCGGCAGTTCCGGCCTGCGACACCGACCCGGCACGGGGCACCGGGATCGCGCGGCGGCAGCGCGGCCGCGGCGGTGACGGCTCCTTAACCAAACCTTGCAACCGTACGTGTCCACAGGTGCGAGGATTTTCCGGTCATGTCGAAGCCGCATCCCGAACGCCCCTGCGAGACCGAGCGGTCGGTCGACGCGCCGCCGCTGAGCTCCGACATCCGGCGCCATCTCGGCCAGAACCTGCGCGCGCTCTTCAGCGAGACGCTGGCGGCCCCGGTCGACAAGCGGCTGGAGGCCCTGATCGCCCGGCTCGACAAGCCGAAGCGCTGACCCGGACCGCCGCCGGCAGGGGAGCGGAGGATCGCCGTCTTGCGGGCAACCGCGTGCGGCGCGAACCGCCGACGGCTCTCGCCGGCCCGCGGAATGCCGCCCGATGTGCGCTAGAGCACTTAAGATCGTTCGTTCTGAGAAACCCGATTCCGCGCACGAAATCTTCTCCATCGGCGACGCCACAGAGAAGATCCATGCGTTCTGATCGTCTACCGCCCTGAGTTATCTTGCATTTCCGGCACGATCGTCGATCCTGATCACGTTACGGCATCACGCGGGTCCACACCCGAGACTTGACTTCGTTCGGTAAAAAGAACGATTTCGCGCCTCCCGGGGACGCCTGTCCCCTGCGTCGCAACCGCGGATGGCTGGGGATCGGACGTGATGACGAACGCTTCAGGTCTGGGCCGGATGGCTCGGGCGATCGGGCTGACCCTTCTGGCCGGAGCCGGCCTGCTGACCTGCGCGCTGCCGGCCGCGGCCGAGACCGCGCTCCTCAACGTCTCGTACGATCCGACCCGCGAGCTCTACCGCGAGATCAACGCCGCCTTCGCGGAAGAGTGGAAGGCCAAGACTGGCGAGGCCATCACGGTGCGGGCCTCGCACGGCGGCTCGGGCGCGCAGGCGCGCACGGTGATCGACGGGGTGGACGCCGACGTGGTCACCCTCGGCATCCCGTCCGACATCGACGCGATCGCCAAGCTCACCCGCAAGATCCCGGAGGATTGGCGCAGCAAGCTGCCGAACCAGGGGACGCCCTACACCTCGACGGTGGTGTTCCTGGTCCGGAAGGGCAACCCGAAGGGCGTCAAGGACTGGGACGACCTGGTCAAGCCCGACGTGAAGGTGATCACCCCGAATCCGAAGACCTCGGCCGGCGGGCGCTGGAACTTCCTCGCCGCCTGGGGCTACGCCTACGGGAAGGACAAGGACGCCGCGAAGGCCGACGCCTTCGTCGGGCAGGTCTACAAGAACGTGCCGGTGCTCGACACCGGCGCCCGCGGCTCGACGGTGACCTTCGCGCAGCGCGGCCTCGGCGACGTCCTGCCGACCTGGGAGAACGAGGCCTACCTCGTGCTCCAGGAATTCGGCGCCGACAAGTTCGACATCGTCTCGCCGCCGACCTCGATCTACGCCGAGCCGCCTGTGGCCCTGGTGGCGGTCAATGCCGAGCGGAAGGGCACCACCAAGGCGGCCCAGGCCTATCTCGACTTCCTCTACGGCGACCGCGCCCAGGCGATCTTCGCCAAGCACCATTACCGGCCGATCCGGCGGGAGGCGGCCGCCCCGGCGGACCTCGCCCAGCTGCCCGAGATCAAGCTGTTCAAGATCGAGGACCTCCAGGGATCCTGGGACGAGATCCAGAAGCGGAACTTCGACGCCGGCGGCCTGTTCGACCGTCTGAGCCGGGCCGGCCGCTGAGGCTTCAGATCATGGTCCAGACGCCCCGTCCCCGTCGGACGTTCCGACGGCCGAGCGTGATCCCGGGCTTCGGGATCAGCTTCGGCTACACGCTGACCTGCCTCGGCCTGATCGTCCTGCTGCCGCTGGCCGGACTGGTGGTGAAGGCCTCGGGGCTCGGCCTGTCGGGCATTTGGGAGGTCGCCACCGATCCGCGGGTCGCCAGCGCCCTGCGGATCAGCTTCGGCGTCTCGGCCATCGCGGCGCTCGTCGCCTCGGCCTTCGGCTTCCTGGTGGCCTGGGTGCTGACGCGCTACCGCTTCCCGGGCCGCAAGCTGGTCGACGCCGCCGTCGACCTGCCCTTCGCCCTGCCCACCGCGGTCGCCGGCATCGCGCTCGCCTCGCTCTACGCGCCGGACGGTCTGCTCGGCGCGCCGCTCGCGCGCCTCGGCATCCAGGCGGCCTACACGCCGGTCGGCATCTTCATCGCCATGGTGTTCATCGGCCTGCCCTTCGCGGTGCGGACCGTGCAGCCGCTGATCGCCGAGATCGACAAAGAGATCGAGGAGGCGTCGGCCACCCTCGGGGCGACGCGCCTCGTCACCCTCACCCGGGTGGTGCTGCCACCGCTGATCCCAGCGGTGCTCACCGGCTTCGCGCTCGCCTTCGCCCGGGGTGTCGGCGAGTACGGCTCGATCATCTTCATCGCCGGCAACCTGCCCTACGTGTCGGAGATCGCGCCGCTGCTCATCGTCATCAAGCTCTCCGAGTTCGACTACGGCGGCGCGGCGGCCATCGCGACGATCATGCTCGGGATCTCGTTCCTGACGCTGCTCGCCATCAACCTCATCCAGGCCTGGTCACGGCGGCGGTTCGGCTATGTCTGAGATCTTCTCCCCCGCCTTCGTGCCGGCCGCCAAGCCGGCCCCGGTCGCCTCGGAAGGGGTCGGCGTCCGCGCGGTCCTGATCGGGATCGCCGTGGCGTTCCTGGCGCTGTTCCTGGTGCTGCCGCTGTTCGCGGTCTTCCTCCAGGCCTTCTCGAAGGGGCTCGGGGCCTTCCTGGACGCGTTCCGGGAGCCCGACGCCTGGAGCGCGATCCGCCTGACGCTGACCGTGGCGGCGATCGCGGTGCCGTTCAACGTCGTGTTCGGGCTGGCCGCCTCCTGGGCGATCGCCAAGTTCGAGTTTCCTGGCAAGTCGCTGCTGATCACCCTGATCGACCTGCCGTTCTCGGTCTCGCCGGTGGTCTCCGGGATGATCTACGTGCTGCTGTTCGGGTCCCAGGGCCTGTTCGGCTCCTGGCTCGTCGATCACGGCATCCAGATCCTGTTCGCCTTGCCGGGGATCGTCCTGGCGACGGTGTTCGTGACCTTCCCGTTCGTCGCCCGCGAGCTGATCCCGCTGATGCAGGAGCAGGGCACCGCCGAGGAGGAGGCGGCGCTGACGCTCGGCGCCTCGGGCCTGCACGCGTTCCGGACGGTGACGCTGCCCAATATCCGCTGGGGCCTGCTCTACAGCGTGCTCCTCTGCAATGCCCGGGCGATGGGCGAATTCGGAGCGGTGTCGGTGGTGTCGGGCCACATCCGCGGCCTGACCAACACCATCCCACTCCACGTGGAGATCCTCTACAATGAGTACAACTTCGTCGCCGCATTCGCCGTCGCTTCGCTCCTCGCCGTCCTTGCCCTCATCACCCTCGTCCTCAAATCCGTCCTCGAATGGCGCTTCGCGGGTGAGCTCGCGCACGGCCGGGCACACTGATCGCCCCTCCACGGCGATCCGGGTCGAGAACGTCTCGAAGACGTTCGACACAGCGGCGGTGCTGCACGACCTGTCGCTGGACGTGCGGGCGGGCGAGCTGATCGGGCTCCTCGGCCCGTCGGGCTCGGGCAAGACGACGCTGCTGCGGATCATCGCCGGGCTCGACGCGCCGGACCGGGGCCGGATCCTGTTCGGCGGCGACGACGCCACCGGCCTGCCGGTGCAGGAGCGGGCCGTGGGCTTCGTGTTCCAGCACTACGCCCTGTTCAAGCACATGAGCGTGGCCGACAACATCGCCTACGGGCTGAACGCGCGGCGCCGCGTCGACCGGCCGGCCAAGGCCGAGATCAAGCGCCGGGTCGGCGACCTGCTCGACCTGATCCGCCTCTCCGGCTTCGGCGACCGCTACCCGTCGCAGCTCTCCGGCGGCCAGCGGCAGCGGGTGGCGCTCGCCCGGGCCCTCGCGGTCGAGCCGCGGGTTCTCCTGCTGGACGAGCCCTTCGGCGCGCTCGACGCCCAGGTCCGCAAGGACCTGCGCCGCTGGCTGCGCGAGATCCACGACCGCACCGGCCAGACCACGATCTTCGTCACCCACGACCAGGACGAGGCGCTGGAGCTGTCCGACCGCGTGGCCGTGCTCGATCGCGGCCGCCTGGAGCAGGTCGGCACGCCCGACGAGGTGCAGGAGAACCCGGCCTCCGCCACCGTGATGAAGTTCCTGGGCGATTCCGTCGAGGTCGAGGCGATCGCCGAGGGCGGCCGGGTGCTGGTCCGGGGCCGGGAGACGCCGGTCGTGGCGCCCGCCAGCCTGTTCGGCCCGGTCAAGCTCTACGTCCGGCCCTGGCAGCTGCAGCTCGCCGAGCCCGAGGCCGCGCACCTGTCGGGCACCGTGCGCAGCTCGTACCGGACGCAGGGGCGCCAGCGGATCGAGGTGGCCGACGCCGAGGGGCGCGTCCTCGCCGTGGAGGATTTCGACGGCGTGCGCTACCCGGCCGGGCACCCGGTCGGCCTGCGGATCAACGGCGGGCACGTGTTCGGGTGAGGCTCGCCAGCGGCCGCGCGGCACCCTAGGCTCCCGACCATGACCGTACCGAGTCGCGAACCCGCCTCCGACGTCCTGGCCGCCATCGGCCAGACGCCGCTGATCCGCCTGCGCCGCGCCTCCGAGGAGACCAGCTGCACCATCTACGGCAAAGCGGAGTTCCTGAATCCCGGCCTGTCGGTGAAGGACCGGGCGGCGCTCTCGATCGTGCGGGACGCGGAGTCGCGGGGCCTGATCCGCCCGGGCGGCACGATCGTCGAGGGCACTGCCGGCAACACCGGCATCGGCCTCGCCCTGGTGGCCTCGGTGCGCGGCTACCGGACGCTGATCGTCATCCCGGTCACCCAGTCCGAGGAGAAGAAGCAGACCCTGCGGCTCGCGGGCGCCCGGCTGGTGGAAGTGCCGGCGGTGCCCTTCGCCAACCCGAACAACTACGTCCACGTGGCCCGGCGGCTCGCGGAGAAGCTCGCCGCCACCGAGCCGGCGGGCGCCTTCTTCGCCGACCAGTTCGACAACGTCGCCAATCGGCAGGCCCATGTCGACGGCACCGGCCCGGAGATCTGGGCGCAGACCGGAGGCCGGGTCGACGGCTTCGTCTGCGCGGCCGGCACCGGCGGCACGCTGGCCGGCACCGCCGAGGCCCTGCGCGCCCGCAATCCGCAGGTGCGGATCGCGCTGTCGGATCCGGAGGGTTCGGCCCTCTACGCCCACTACACGACCGGCACCCTGAAGGCCGAGGGCTCCTCGATCACCGAGGGGATCGGCCAGGGGCGGATCACCCGGAACCTCGAGGGCTTCACCCCCGACCGCGCCTTCCAGATCCCGGACCGCGAGGCCCTCGACATCGTCTTCGAGCTGATGCGGGAGGAGGGGCTGTCGCTGGGCGGCTCGTCGGGCATCAACGTCGCCGGGGCGATCCGGCTGGCCCGGGACCTCGGGCCCGGTCACACGATCGTGACGATCCTCTGCGACGGGGCGGCCCGCTACGCCTCGAAGCTGTTCAACCCGGCCTTCCTCACCGAGCGCGGCCTGCCGGTTCCGGGCTGGCTCGACGCGCC
Source organism: Methylobacterium sp. 285MFTsu5.1 (assembly GCF_000383455.1). NCBI lineage: Bacteria > Pseudomonadati > Pseudomonadota > Alphaproteobacteria > Hyphomicrobiales > Methylobacteriaceae > Methylobacterium > Methylobacterium sp. 285MFTsu5.1. The sequence goes on from NZ_KB911273.1 coordinate 276,435, forward strand.
CGCGGAGGCTCTGCCGGACTGGCACGCCTGAGGCCGGGGTCTCATCCGGAATTTTCCTCACAAAAGCGTGGCTTGGCGTTGAACGGAACGGAATGTCGCAGCGTTTGAACGGTCACGCTCGCACCAGCGCGACCGTCCGGAGAACGCGACCGATGTCCCTCGTCACCATCCTGCTCATCATCCTGATCATCCTGGCCTTCGGCGGCGGCGGCTTCCTCGGCGGCGGCGCGTATCGCGGCCCCGGCTTCGGCCTGGGCGGCATCCTGCTCATCGTGCTGATCGTGCTCCTGGTCACCGGGCGGCTCTGAGCGGCGGCCCGTCGCCTGGGCGGACGACTTGTCCGCCCAGGCTCGTGAACGCCGGCGGATCCCGCGCGAGCGACAGGGGATCCGCAGCGCGACCCCCATCTCAGCGGCAGGTGATCCCCACCACGGCGGGCGCGACCCCGCCGGGCCCGCCACCCGAGTGCGGCGCCGCCGCGGCGATGCCCTGGGCGGCGAGGAAGGCGGAGATCGCCCGCGCCGAAACGACCGGCAGGCGTGCCGGCGGCACCACCCCGGCGACCCGGCGCGGCGCCGCGGGATAGCGGGCGACGAGACCGACGAGGGCCCCCGACCGGTCCAGCACCGGCGCGCCGCCGGAACCCGGCTGGAGCGCCGCGATCACGTCGCCGCCCCGCGCCTCACCGGGAGCGGCCTGGACCCCGTCCGCACCCGGCGCCAGGGCGATCACGCTCTCCTCGGCACCGACGGGCTCGGTCCGGAGCGCGGGCCGGAGCGGGGCGGGGGCGCCGGGCACATCGAGGAGGGCGAGGCCGGCGGGATCGGTGGCGAGCACCCGCGCCGATGCCGCGCCGATCCTGGGCTGGGCGCAGCCCTCCAGCACGGCTGCGGCGGTCAGCACGCGTCCCGGCGCCACCGCGAGACCCGCGCCCGCGGCCGGCGCGGGGGAGAGGCTCGCCGGCCTCAGCGGCGCGGCCTGCGGCTGGGGCGCCGGGTGGGCGGCGACGCGGGCCGCCGGTGCCGGACCCGGGCTCGGGGGTAGCTGCGCGGCCGGCGCGGCGGCGGGATCGGGAAACGGCACGAAAGCGTTTGCCACGGCGATCACGAGCCGGTCGACCTCCGGCGCCAGGGCGCGATCGTAGCCGAGCAGGAACCCCCGCACGCCCTCCGGTCCGGATGCGTAGCGGATGTAGGACAGTCCCGGCCCGGTCTCGGCGGTGACCACCACGGTGTCCGGCCGCCGCAGCTTGTAGGTCACCTTGCGGCCGGGGAGCGGCGCGGTCGCCTTCTCGAACAGCGCGTCCAGGCTCTCGCTCCCTGGCGGGAAGGCGCGGGATTCGAGGGTGACGCGGCCGTCCTGGCTCTGCCAGCGGGTTCCGGAGGGGAGGGCGGTCCGTTTCGCCAGGAGTCTCTCGGGCACGCCCATCACGGCGCCGGTCCCGGGATCGACCGCGACGCGGAAGCGCGCCGCGTTCCGCGCCGCCGCGCCGGCGGCCAGCAGCGCCGCCCGGCCGCGCGGATCGAGGGGGTCGGCCCCGCCGGTCCGGGCGCCGTAGGCGGTGAGCGCCTCGAGAGTCCGGCGCCCGAAGGCCCCCGACACGACGGCGTTGAAGTTGCCGGTCCAGACCAGGGCGTCCTGGACGGCCTTGCGGTCGGCCTCCGGCAGGGCCTCGAAGCCCGCCCGCATCGCCTCGAAGACGGGGTCGGCCGGCGCGCCGGCCGCCGACGCGGGTCTGGGGGCGGCCCGGGCGGGCGCCGGCCGGTCCTGGGCCCCGACAGGCCCGGTGCCGAGGGCGATCAGGATCGCGAGGGCCGTCGCGCGCCGGGCGCGGCCGCGCAGGGTATCCGGGTTCCGACACCGCGACGCGTCACCCGAATCCATGCCCGCCCCCGACCCTTTCTGCCCCGCGTCGTCCCGATCCTGGCAGAGGCCGCCGCGACAGGCCAGATCAATCCGGTGCCGGGCCGGTGTCGGCCCGGTCCCGGCAGCCGTGCGTCCGGCGCCGCGATGCGCTACAGGGCCGATGTCCGGCCATGGGCGGCGGCCGGATCCCGGATCGGTCGTCCGGCCACGCGATGCCGCCACGGTTCGACGCGGAGCCCGGCATGAGCGACACGAACAACACCTTCAAGAAGGCGCCCAAGCGCAAGGCCGCCAAGGGCAAGAGCATCAGCGTCTCACCGGAGATGCGGCAGGCCTACGCCGACCTGATCCAGGAGCGCGCCGAGAAGCAGGAGGCCTACGGCCGCCACCTGCCGCAGGACGAGACGCGGCGGCGGTAGCGCGGGCGGCCGAAGGAAGCGCCGCCCCGCATCGGCCTCAGCGCTTGCGCACGAACTCGGTGCGCAGCACGAGGCCCTTGATGGTGTCGTGGCGGCAGTCGATCTCCTCCGGATCGTCCGTGAGCCGGATCGACCGGATGACCGTACCCTGCTTCAGGGTCTGGTTCGCGCCCTTGACCTTGAGGTCCTTGATCAGCGTGACCGAATCGCCGTCGGCCAGGACGTTGCCGGCCGCGTCGCGGACGGCTCTCGCCTCGGCGGGCGCGGCCGCGGATCCGGGCGGGAGCCACTCGCCCGTCGCCTCGTCGTAGACGTAAGCCTCGTCGTCGCCGCTCAAAACCGTGCCCCCTGTCCGGATCGGGGCCGGGTCCTGTGAGGATCGCGTGGGCCCGTCATCAGCGCCCCGGCACACCGAATCGGTCGCCGAGTCGGCGCGGGACGCCGCGAGCCTAGCCGATCGGGCCGTCCCCGCGCGAGAGCGGGAACCGGCCCGACGGAGCGCCTTACCGCTTCAGCGGACCGGCCTCGATCACGTCCTCGACCGTGCGCAGGCCGGCGCGCGGGGAGTTGACGAGGCAGGCCATGTTACCCGGCGGGTGCTGGTTCTTCCACATCTTGGTGTGGGCCTGGGGGATCTTGTCCCAGGGGAAGACCTCGCTCATGCACGGGTCGATCCGCCGGTCGAGCACGAACTGGTTCGCCGACGAGGCCTGCTTGAGGTGGGCGAAGTGCGAGCCCTGGATGCGCTTCTGCCGCATCCAGACGTAGCGGGCGTCGAAGGTGATGTTGAAGCCGGTCGTGCCGGCGCAGAACACCACCATGCCGCCGCGCTTCACCACCAGCGCCGAGACCGGGAAGGTCGCCTCGCCCGGATGCTCGAACACGATGTCGACGTCCTGCTTGCCGGTGATGTCCCAGATCGCCTTGCCGAACTTCCGCGCCTCCTTGGTCCAGGCGTGGAACTCGGTGCTGTTGACCTTGGGGAGCTGACCCCAGCAGTCGAAGTCCTTGCGGTTGATGACGCCCTTGGCGCCGAGGCTCATCACGTAGTCGCGCTTCGACTCGTCCGAGATCACCGCGATGGCGTTGGCGCCCGAGGCCGCGCAGAGCTGCACGCCGAACACGCCGAGGCCGCCGGAGGCACCCCAGATCAGCACGTTCTGGCCCGGCTTCACCGTGTGCGGGGCGTGGCCGAACAGCATGCGGTAGGCGGTGGCGAGCGTCAGCGTGTAGCAGGCGGCCTCCTCCCAGGTGAGGTGCTTCGGCCGGACCATGAGCTGGCGGGACTGCACCCGGCAGAACTGCGCGAACGAGCCGTCGCCGGTCTCGTAGCCCCAGATCCGCTGCGAGGGCGAGAACATCGGGTCGCCGCCGTTGCACTCCTCGTCGTCGCCGTCGTCGCGGTTGCAGTGGACGATGACCTCGTCGCCGACCTTCCAGCGCTTCACCTTGGAGCCGACCTTCCAGACGATGCCGGAGGCGTCGGAGCCCGCGATGTGGTACTCGCCCTTATGGACGTCGAAGGGCGAGATCGGCTCGCCGAGGCCGGCCCAGACGCCGTTGTAGTTGACGCCCGCCGCCATGACGTAGACCAGCACCTCGTCGTCGCCGATCTCCCAGACCGGCAGCACCTCGAGCTGGTGGGACTGTTCCGGGGGTCCGTGCCGCTCGCGCCGGATCGCCCAGGCATACATCTTGGCCGGCACATGACCCAGCGGCGGGATCTCACCCATCTCGTAGAGGTCCTTGACCTCCCCGCCCGTCGGACTGATCGCAGCGCTCGCCGCCATCTCGCTCTCCTCTCGTCCCGCGTGTTTCTCACGGCCGCGGTTCTCCATCGCGCTATACCGGCGATGCCGGAGGCGTCCAAGTGGGCCGAAAGTCGAAAGCCGACGGTTTCCGACATGAAAAAAGCGCGAGCACAGGGCGCGCAGCCACGTATTCAAAATCGGCTTTCCGGCAGACCAAGTATTATTCGGCGCCGGCCTCGGTCGCCCCGGCCCCGAGACCTTGCCCGACTCCACCGCCGCGCACCCGAGCTACCCCGGGCCGTCCGGCGAGCACATGCACCTCTAAGTCATTGTTTCGACTTGCTCTCTCGCGCCTGAACAGCGGCCAATCCCGCGAAGAACAGTTCAGGTGGACATTATACCAGCACTGATAAAGCGGATCGGGACCGTCGCGCGGCACCGTCCGGACCGCGGGTGCGGGCGGCGCGCGGGCGGCGGCGCGCCGCGGCGCCTTCAAATCCCGCTGTTCCGGCGGGCAAGTTTTTTCATGAGCCGCGGATGCCCGCGCGGGCGTCTTGCACTTCCGTCCCGGATGACGCGTGCTCAAGCCTTCGCTACGGTGACCGCAAGGCCGCGCCCCGCGCGGATACAAAGATCACACGGAGGCGAGGAATGGGCGCGAGCGTCGCCGAGACCAGGAGCGACAAGTCGAGCCGCGACAAGCCCTGGATCATCCGCACCTACGCGGGGCACTCGACCGCGGCGGAGTCCAACAAGCTCTATCGGGGCAACCTCGCCAAGGGTCAGACCGGCCTATCGGTTGCCTTCGACCTGCCGACCCAGACCGGCTACGACCCCGACCACGAGCTGTCCCGCGGCGAGGTCGGCAAGGTCGGCGTCTCGATCGCGCATCTCGGCGACATGCGGACCCTGTTCCAGGACATCCCGCTCGCCCAGATGAACACCTCGATGACGATCAACGCCACGGCCCCGTGGCTGCTGGCGCTCTACCTCGCGGTGGCCGAGGAGCAGGGCGCGCCGATCGCCGCCCTCCAGGGCACGACCCAGAACGACATCATCAAGGAATACCTGTCGCGCGGCACCTACGTGTTCCCGCCCGCGCCGTCCCTCCGGCTCACCAAGGACGTGATCCTGTTCACGACCAAGAACGTGCCGAAGTGGAACCCGATGAACGTCTGCTCCTACCACCTGCAGGAGGCGGGGGCGACGCCGGTCCAGGAGCTGTCCTACGCGCTCGCCATCGCCATCGCGGTGCTCGACACCGTGCGCGAGGACCCCGAGTTCGACGCCGCGAGCTTCCCCGAGGTGTTCGGCCGGATCTCGTTCTTCGTGAACGCGGGCCTGCGGTTCGTCACCGAGATCTGCAAGATGCGGGCGTTCTCGGAGCTCTGGGACGAGATCGCCCGCGAGCGCTACGGCATCGACGATCCGAAGAAGCGCATCTTCCGGTACGGCGTGCAGGTGAACTCCCTGGGGCTCACCGAGCAGCAGCCCGAGAACAACGTCCACCGCATCCTGATCGAGATGCTGGCGGTGACGCTGTCCAAGCGCGCCCGCGCCCGCGCGGTGCAGCTCCCGGCCTGGAACGAGGCGCTCGGCCTGCCGCGGCCCTGGGACCAGCAATGGTCCATGCGCATGCAGCAGATCCTGGCCTTCGAGACCGACCTCCTCGAATACGACGACATCTTCGACGGCAGCCACGTGATCGAGGCCAAGGTCGAGGAGCTGAAGGCGCAGACCCGCGCCGAACTGGAGCGGATCGGCGGCATCGGCGGCGCGGTCGCGGCCGTCGAGACCGGGGCGCTCAAGCGCGCGCTGGTGGAATCGAACGCGCGCCGGATCTCGGCGATCGAGGCCGGCGATCAGATCGTGGTCGGCGTCAACAAGTGGCAGCAGGGCGAGCCGTCGCCGCTCACGGCCGGGGAGGGGGCAATCTTCTCCGTCTCCGAGACCGTCGAGATGGAGGCGCAGAGCCGGATCCGCGAGTGGCGCGGCCGCCGCGACGAGAACGCCGTGGGCCAGGCCCTCGACGCCCTGGAGCAGGCGGCGCGCTCCGGCGCCAACATCATGCCGCCCTCGATCGAGGCGGCCAGGGCCGGCGTCACGACCGGCGAGTGGGGCGCGCGCCTGCGCGCGGTGTTCGGCGAGTACCGGGCGCCCACCGGCGTCACCGTGGAGACCGTCTCCAGCGGCGCGGCCGAGGAGGCCAAGCTCCTGATCGCCGATCTCGGCGAGCGGCTCGGCGAAACGCCGAAGCTCGTGGTCGGCAAGCCGGGCCTCGACGGCCACTCCAACGGTGCCGAGCAGATCGCGCTCCGCGCCCGGGACGTCGGCTTCGACGTCACCTACGACGGCATCCGCCAGACGCCGGCCGAGATCGTCGCGAAGGCCAAGGAGACCGGCGCCCACGTGGTCGGCCTGTCGATCCTGTCCGGCTCCCACGTGCCGCTGGTGCGGGAGGTCCGCGCCAAGATGCGCGAGGCGGGGCTCGACCACATCCCGGTGGTGGTCGGCGGCATCATCTCGCCGGAGGACGAGCTGGTCCTCAAGAACATGGGCGTGCGCGCCGTCTACACGCCGAAGGACTACGCCATCGACCAGATCATGGTCGGGCTCGCCAAGGTCGTGGAGAAGGGTCTGGATCGACGGGACGGCCCGGCGGATCCGCCGCGCGCCGAGGCCCAGGTCTACTAGCGGACCGAGACTGCCCGGACCGCACGCGGTCCGGGCAGGACCAAACAACCTTAATATTTCTCAGACAAGCATAGGCCCCGGTCCCACGTGCGGGACCGGGGACGAATCCTATGCGCGCCGGTATCTCCATCGCGGCCAAGCTCGGCCTGTGTCTCGCGGCCCTGGTGCTGCTGATCGCCGCGACGAGCGGCCTCTCGCTGGCCGAGCTCGGCCGCATCGAATCCGCCGCCGCGCAGCTGCGCGACACGCGCATCCCGGCCACCGACGCCCTCGGCCGGATCGGCATCAACTTCATGCGGCAGCGGGTCAACGCCGTCCGCCTGATCACCGCCGACACGCCGGCGCTGCGCGCCGAGGTCGCCGACCAGATCGCCAAGCGCGACGCGCTGCTCGCGGCCCAGTACGCCCGGTACGAGGCCCTGCCGCTGACCCAGCCCGAGCGCGAGGCCTACGCGGTGTTCCGCCAGCACGTGGCCACCTACGCCGAGCAGCAGCGGGAGGCGGTGGCCAAGGCCGAGGCGGGCGACGTCGCCGGCGGGCAGCGGATCTACAACACGGTGATGTCGGACAGCATCCGCGCCATCATGGCCGACTGGGAGAAGCTCGTCGCCCTGAACGGCGACGGATCGCAGGCGAGCGGCACGCTGATCGCGCAGACCTACGACGCCGCCAAGCGGAACGTGCTGGCGCTCGCCGGCCTCGCCCTGCTGGTGGCCCTCGGGGCCTTCGTGCTGGTGACCCGCGGCGTCAGCGGGCCGCTCCGCAAGATCGCCGCCGTCACGCAGCGCCTCGCGGCGGGCGACGCCGAGGTGGCGATCTCCGGGCAGGAGCGCCGCGACGAGATCGGGGCGCTCGCGGGCTCCGTGGTGGTGTTCCGCGACAACCTCGTCCGCGCGCGCGCCCTGGAGGCCGAGACGGCGCTGGCCCGCGCCGATGCCGAGACGCAGCGCCGGGCCGCGACCCGGGCCATGGCCGACGCCTTCGAGCAGGCGGTGGGCGGCATCGTCGGCGGCGTGTCGGCGGCCGCGACCGAGCTGGAGGCCACCGCCCGGACCCTGACCGGCAGCGCGACCGAGGCCGCCGGGCAGTCCGGCACCGTCGCGGGCGCCGCGAGCGACGCCGCCGCCAACGTCAACACCGTCGCGGCCGCCGCCGAGGAGCTCGGCTCCTCGGTGCAGGAGATCGGCCGGCAGGTCAGCAGCTCGGCGGAGCTCGCGCGGGTCGCGGTCGCCGAGGCGACCAACACGGTGGCGCTGGTCCAGGACCTGAGCGGCGCGGCCGCGAAGGTCGGCGACGTGGTGGCGCTGATCTCCGGGATCGCCGCCCAGACCAACCTGCTGGCGCTCAACGCCACGATCGAGGCGGCGCGCGCCGGCGCCGCGGGCCGCGGCTTCGCGGTGGTGGCCTCGGAGGTCAAGGCGCTCGCCGAGCAGACCGCCCGGGCCACCGAGGAGATCACCGGCCAGATCGGCCGGATCCAGTCCTCCACCGGGCAGGCGGCGTCGGCGATCGACGGGATCGGCCGGCGCATCCGCGAGATCGACGGCGTGGCCTCCAGCATCGCGGCCGCCGTGGAGCAGCAGGGCGCGGCCACGCAGGAGATCGTCCGCAACGTCGCCGAGGCGGCCGCCGGCACCGGCGCGGTCACCGGCACCATCGCGAGTCTCGCCCAGTCCGCCGAGGAGACCGGCGCCGCCGCCGCGCAGGTGCTCGGGGCCGCGAGCGAGATGTCGCGCCAGTCCGAGCATCTCGGGGCCGAGGTCGCGCGCTTCCTCGCCACGGTGCGGGCGGCGTAACCCCCTCACGGTCGGGCGGCGGATCGCGTAGGACGGCGCCATGCCGCCCAACTTGCCGCCCGACGCGCCGCCCGCCCTGTCCGCCCTCCCGTCCGCCCTGCCGTCCGCCCTGACCGCGATCCTGCTCCTGGCGGTGCCCCTCGCCGCGGCGCTCTCGGCGGGCCTGATCCTGCGCCTGCGCCCGCTGCTGCAGCGCTACGCCCTCGCCCGGCCGAACGCCCGCTCCAGCCACACCGTGCCGACCCCGCAGGGGGGCGGGATCGCCGTGGTGACGGCGCTGGTCACGATCTCGGGCCTGCTGATCGCGGCGCCGGAGATCGGCGGCCGGCCGGACTGGATCTGGCTCGCCGGCGGCGCCCTGGCCCTGGCGGTCCTCGGCGCCGTGGACGACGTCCGGCCGCTGCCGGCCGCCCTGCGGCTCGCCGCGCAGGCCGTCGTGGTCGGCCTGCTGGTCTGGCACCTGGACGGGCGCCTGCTGCCCGGCCTGCCGCTCTGGCTGGAGCGCGGCCTCGCGCTGCTGGCCGGCCTGTGGTTCGTCAACCTGACGAACTTCATGGACGGGCTCGACTGGATGACGGTGGCGGAGATCGTCCCGGTGGCGGGCGCGCTCCTGCTCATCGGCCTCGCCGGGCACCTGCCGCCGCTGCCGACCCTGGTGGCGGCGAGCCTGCTCGGCGCGGTGCTGGGCTTCGCGCCGTTCAACCGGCCGGTCGCGCGGCTCTTCCTCGGGGATGTCGGCTCGCTGCCGGTCGGGCTCGTCACCGCGTGGCTGCTGTGCCAGCTCGCCCTGGCGGGCGGACTCGCCGCCGCCCTGCTGCTGCCGCTCGTCTACCTCGCCGATGCCAGCCTGACCCTCGCCGCGCGGGCGGCGCGGGGCGAGCGGGTCTGGGAGGCGCATCGCGGGCACTATTACCAGCGGGCCACCGTCAACGGGCTCACCGTGCCCGGCGTGGTCGGACGGGTGTTCGCGGCCAATCTCGCCCTGGCGGCGCTCGCCGCCGCGACCTTGTTTTGGCCGTCCTGGCCGGTCACGCTCGCCGCATCGGTCGCCGGGCTCGCCCTGGTCGCCGCCCTGCTCCGCCGCTTCGCCCGCGCCCCGGCGCCGGCCCCAGCCGAAGGTGCCGCCCAGCCGTGACAGAGGCCGCCCAGCCGTGACCGGACTCATCGCGCTCACCGGGGCGACCGGGTTCATCGGCCGCCACCTGCTCGCCGACCTCACCGCGCGCGGCTACCGGGTCCGCGTGCTGCTGCGCCGGCCCACGACCGTGCCGGAGGGCGCGGCGAGCGCGGTCGTCGGCGACCTGACCCGCCCGATCAACATGGCGGCGGCCCTCAGCGGCGTCGACGCGGTGGTGCACTCGGCCGGCCTCGCCCACGCCAATCTCGGACCGGCGGCGTCGGGGGCACCGGAGGACGACTACCGCACGCTCAACACCGAGGCGACGCGCCGGCTGGCGGAGGCCGCGGCGCGCGCGAAGGTGTGCCGCTTCGTGTTCCTGTCGTCGATCCGCGCGCAGGTCGGGGCGAGCGCGCCGGGCGTGGTCGGGGAGGGCGATCCGCCCCGGCCCACCGACGCCTACGGCCGCTCCAAGCTGGAGGCCGAGGCGGCGCTCGCCGAGACCGGCCTGGACTGGGTCGCGCTCCGCCCGGTCCTCGTCTACGGCGCCGGCGTGAAGGGCAACATGGCCGCGCTCCTGCGGCTGGCGCGCAGTCCCTACCCGCTGCCGCTGGGCGGCCTCGCGGCGCGGCGCTCGCTGATCTCGCTGGAGAGCCTGTCGGGTGCCGTGGACGCGGTGCTGGCGGCGCCCGCCCCCCTGAACCGCGCCCTCGTCGCGGCCGACCCGGACCCGCTCAGCCTGCCCGAGATGATCGCGGCCCTCCGACAGGGTCTCGGCCGCGGCCCGGGCCTCGTCCCGGTCCCGGCCGGGCTCCTCCGGCTGGCCTGCCGGCTGACCGGCCGGGACGCGCAGTTCGCCCGCGTCGCCGAGGGTCTCGTCGCCCGCGCCGACGGGCTCGCGTCCCTCGGCTGGCGGCCGGCCGGGCCGACCCGCGACGGGCTCGCCCGGCTGGCCCGCGACGGCGGCTGAGGCGCGGCCCGCCTCAGCGGCCCGCGTAGATGTCGGTGATCTTGCCGAGCAGCGACAGGGCGTCCGCCTTCGAGCGCTGGAACGCGTTGCGGCCCACGATCGAGCCGAATCCGCCGCCCGCCTGGATGGCGCGGATCTCGTCGAGGAAGCTGGCCTCCTCGGCCTGGGCGCCGCCGGAGAAGATCACGATCCGCCGGCCGTTGAACGCGCACTGCACCACGTGGCGGACGCGCTCGGCCGCCGTGCCGATCGGGATGCCGGTCGATTCGTAGACCTTCTTCGCCGCCGGCTGCTCGATATGGGCCGAGGGCAGCTTCACCTTGATGATGTGGGCGCCGAGCTGCGCGGCGATCTGGGCCGCGTAGCCGATCACGTCGATGGCGGTCTCGCCCTCCTTCGACAGGGCCGAGCCGCGGGCGTAGGACCAGATCACCACGGCGAGGCCGACGCTCTTGGCCTCCTCGGCGATCGCGCGGATCTGCCCGTACATGGCGTTGCGGTGTGCGGAGCCCGGGTAGATCGTGAAGCCGATGGCGCAGGCGCCGAGCCGCAGGGCGTCGGCCACCGAGCCGGTGATCGCCTGCTCGGGATCCTCCTCGTCGGCCAGGAGGTCGTGATCGTTGAGCTTCAGGATGAGCGGGATGCGCCCGGCATAGTCGCGCGCGCCCGCCTCGAGGAAGCCGAGCGGCGCCGCGTAGGCGTTGCAGCCTGCCGCCAGGGCCAGCTCGAAATGGTAGTGCGGGTCGTAGGCCGGCGGGTTCGGGCCGAAGCTGCGGGCGGGCCCGTGCTCGAAGCCCTGGTCGACGGGCAGGATCAGCATCTTGCCGGTGCCGCCGAGCTTGCCGTGCTCCAGCATCCGGGCGAGGTTGGTGAGGGTCCCGGGGCTGTCGGCCCCGTACCACGACAGGATCTCGGTGACGCGGGCGGATCGGTCCATCGGGCAGCCTCCTGGCCAGAGACCGTCGCGCCGCGGATCGGGCCGCGGGCCGTGCTGCGGACGGCTCCCGGTCGGAACGGTGCGGGCAAAGCCGCGGTTCCCGCACGCGGCGCTTTCGGCTAACCGGGCGGGAGCGGGCGCCGCCCGGTCCGGCCGCGCGCGCCCGAACCGGCAGCCCGAGACCGGCCCACGAGACGCGTCAGAGGTTCGCTCATGCGCAGGCTGATCCTGCTGCGGCACGCCAAGTCCGACCGTCCGCCGGGCGTGGCGGACCACGAGCGCCCGCTCAGCGCGCGCGGGAAACGGGCCGCCCCGGCGGTGGGCACCCACCTCGCGCGGGAGGACCTGTGCCCGGACCTCGCCCTGGTCTCCACCGCCGCGCGGACCCGCGAGACCTGGGCCGCGATGGAGGCGGCCCTCGGCAGCCCCGAGACGCGCTGGCATTCCGAGATCTACGAGGCGCCGGCGGACCGGATCCTCGGGGTGATCCGGCAGGCGCCCGACGCGGCCGCCACGCTGATCGTCGTCGGCCACAATCCGGGCCTCGGGGACCTCGCCGCAATCCTCGCGGGCTTGGGACCGCGGGCGGCCCGGGACCGGCTGGCCCTGGAATTCCCGACCGCGGCCTTCGTGGTGATCGACTTTGACGGCGACCGCTGGGCGGAGATCGCGCCGGACCGCGGGCACCTCGACCGGTACGTGCGCCCGCGGGACATCGACCCGGATCTCGGCGGCTGACGCCTCAGGCGACCGGCACCGCCACGGCGTGCGCCTCGACCTCCGCGTGGGTCGGCAGGGGCGAGCCCGGCACGAAGGCCTCGAAGGCCGCCCAGAAATCCTGCCGGATCGCGTCGCGCTCGGTCAGGATCTCGTGTCGGGAATCCGGCAGGACCAGGATATGGCCGGCCTTCAGCCGGGCGGCGAAGCGCTCGGTTTCCGCCGTGCCGCAGACCGGGTCGGCGCCCGCCGCGACGATCAGGGTCGGCAGCCCGATCCGCGGCGCCGCCCGCGGGTCGCGCAGCCGCGCCATCGCACGGAACGCCTCGGCGAGCCACGCGATCGTCGGGTCGCCGACCGCGCCGGCGCCGACCTGCCGCGCCGCCGCGGCGTTGCGGGCGTAGCGGATGGGATCGCGCGACAGGCGGTTGCCGGCGTACGGGTTGGTGGCGATCGAGACCGGCTTGCCGAACGGGATGTAGCGGCTCCCGAGGCCGAGCCGCTGCAGGCTCCGCGACAGGATCGCGGCGCCAGCCGGCCAGCGGACCATCCGGATCGACAGCATCGGCGCCAGGGTCACCAGCCGCCGGAACGGCAGCGCGCCGTCGAGGGCCGCGAGGAGCGCGACGCATCCGCCCATGGAATGCGCGAGGCCGACATGGGGCTCGGGCATCAGCGGCACCAGGATCGTCTCGGCCACCGCCCGCAGGTCGAGCCGGTAATCGTCGAACCGGGCGACGTGGCCCTTGTGGGGGTCGTCGACCCGGCGATCCGATTCGCCCTGGCCGCGCCAGTCGAAGGCCACGACCGCAAAGCCCCGGGCGCGCAGCTCGTGGATCGTCTCGTAGTACTTCTCGATGAACTCGGCCCGGCCCTGCAGCAGGCAGACCGTGCCCCGGCAGGTGCGCGCCGTGGTCTGCCAGTAGGCCGCCCGCAGGGTGCAGTCGTCGCGCGTGCCGACGGCGATCAGCGTGCCGCCCGGCGGGACCGGGTTGTCGGGGGTGCTGCGCAGCGTCAGGAGCGGCGGCTCGCGCCCGGTGTCACCGTCGAAGCGTCTCACTGGCCTCACCTCAGCGCCTCCGCGCATCGTCCGATACACGCCCGGATGCACTCTGCGACCGTAGCGAAAAAATCTCGTTTCCGACCCTCGCCGGGGGTCTTGAAGCGCGATTTTCCCCCTCCGATATCTCGTCTGTGCCGGCCGTCAGGCGGCACGAGAGACGGGTCCGGCCCATCGGGCGGACCGGAATTGCATGTTGCTCAGACGAGGATATGTCATGCGTCAGTTCGATCTCGCTCCCCTGTACCGTTCCACCGTCGGCTTCGACCGCCTGTTCTCCGCCCTCGACCAGTTCGCGAGCGCCGAGGCGGCCCCGACCTACCCGCCCTACAACATCGAGCGGACCGGCGAGAACGCCTACCGCATCACCGTCGCGGTCGCCGGCTTCACCGAGTCCGACCTGTCGATCGAAGTGCGGGAGAACGCGCTCACGCTGAAGGGCGAGCGTAAGGCCGAGGGCAGGGCGGAGTTCCTGCACCAGGGCATCGCGGCCCGCGCCTTCGAGCGGCGGTTCCAGCTCGCCGACCACGTCCAGGTGACGGGTGCGGCGCTCGAGAACGGCCTCCTTCACATCGACCTCGTCCGCGAGGTTCCGGAGGCGAAGAAGCCCCGTCGCATCGAGATCGCCTCGGCGGCGCGCGCCAGCGCCCCGGTGATCGAGGGCGACGTCCGCAGGGACGCGGTCCAGCAGGCCGCCTGAACCCGCCCTGCGCGGGAGCCGTTCAGGTCCACATCAGGTACCGATCAGGTTCTTGGAGCGCCCCGGCCCCGGCCGGGGCGCTTTCTCGTGGCGGCTGTCATAATGGCGTGTGGCCGTCGTGCTCTCTGTCGGATTCGACGGTGCAGGGACGCGCACCCGGAGTGAACCCGACGATGGTCGCCAATCTCGCCCGCGGAGCCTACAGCGCGCTCGGAGCCGGCTGGCACAGGGGCGTGCAGTGGGGCGTCGGCGCGCCGATCGCCAAGCTGCGCCGCCGGTCGGTCCCGCTGCCGGGCGTCGAGGGCGTGGGCGGAATCGACGACGTGCTCTCGGCCGAGCGGGCGATCCGCCTGCCCGAGCCGTTCGAGGGCCGCAGCCTCGGCCGCATCGGCAGCCTCGAGGTCCGGCTGGCGACGCGGAAATCGGAGATCCGGCGGGCCCAGCGGCTGCGCTACAAGGTCTTCTACGAGGAGATGTCGGCGGTGCCCTCCGGGCTCGCCGCCCTGTCCCGCCGCGACGTCGACGGTTACGACGCGGTCTGCGACCACCTCCTCGTCCTCGACCACGCGGCGGCGCGGCGGAAGAAACCCTTCGTCGAGCCGCGCCCGAAGGTCGTCGGCACCTACCGGCTGCTGCGCGGCGAGGTGGCCGAGCGGCATACTGGCTTCTACTCGGAGAGCGAGTACGACCTCGCACCGCTTCTCGCCGCGCAGGGGCACCGGCGGCTCCTCGAGCTCGGCCGCTCCTGCGTGCTCAAGCCCTACCGGAGCAAGCGGACCGTCGAGCTGCTGTGGCAGGGGATCTACGCCTACGTCCTGCACCACCGGATCGACGCGCTGATCGGCTGCGCGAGCCTGGAGGGCACCGACCCGGATCGGCTGGCCCTGCCGCTCGCCTTCCTGCACCACCACGCCCGCGCGCCGGAGGGCTGGCGGGCCCGGGCGCTGCCGGAGCGGGCGGTGGCGATGGACCGGATGCCGCGAGAGTCGGTGGACGCCAAGGCGGCCCTGCAGGCGCTGCCGCCCCTGATCAAGGGCTACCTGCGCCTCGGCGCCACCTTCGGCGACGGCGCGGTGATCGACCGCCAGTTCGGAACGACGGACGTGTTCGTCGCGCTGCCGGTCGAGGTGATCGGAGCGCGCTACCGGGGCCATTTCGCGCCGGCCGGGTGAGAGCGCGGGGCATCGGAGGCGGGAGCCCGTACCGTCCTCGCGAGCGGAGCGGAGCGATCCAGCGTCGCCGCGCTTCGCAGGGTCGCGCTGCCCTGGGTTGCTCCGATCCACGCGCGAGGACGACGGCGGCCGCCCCTCAGAGATCCCCCAGCGCCAGCTGACCCTGGTTGCGCGCCTTCGGCGGCGCGGCCTTGCGCTCCTTGGCCCGCCCGGAGGCGGGGCGCGCGGCGGCCGCCTTCCTGGGCTTCGGGTCGCCGCGCATCCGGGCCACCGCCTTGTCGCGGGCCACGGCCTCCGGGGCGTTCGGGTCGTCGCTCAGCCACTTGCCGCGCTTGATCACCTCGTTCACGCGGCCCTGGTTGACCCCGACCTTGAAGGCGATCTCCTGCTGGGTCATGCCCGTCGTGGCGTGCAGGTCCAGGATCGCCCGGGCGAGTTCCGGGGTCATCTTCTGTCCGGTCAGCCGCCGGGCGGGCTTCACCGTCCGGGTGGCGCGGTCGCGCTCGCGCAGGCGCTCCAGCAGCGCCAGCGCCATGTTCATGCCGTGCTCGCGCAGGGCCTCCTCGAATTCCTTCAGGGTCGCCATCGGCGCCATCCTCCGCCGGGCTCTCGGGCCGGGTGCTGGCCGGGGAACGTGCCGGGAACGAAGCGGTTGCGCAAGCCGATCCGGCGGGTGCCCTCCGCCGCGCCGGTGGATGACACCCGCCGTCCACCGGAAATGCGCGGCCCTGGCCTCCCTCCGGCGGCTCCGCTAGAGGGGGCCGGACCGTGACGGCCGCGGGCGCGCAGACGATGATCACCCCGATCCGCAGAATTGTCCCCGGCGAGGCGTCCGGCTCCCGGGCGCGGGGGCTGGAGGCCGCGGCGGTGCTGCTGTTCCCCGATCTGCCCTTCCCGTTCAGCGCGTTCGAGCGCCGGTTCACCGAGCAGCCCTTCGCGGACGGCAGGGCCGAGAACGTCAGCATCCGCGGCGCGGCCGCCGAGCTGCGCGGCGCGGCCGGCACGCCGGAGGTGCAGGAGTCCCTGCGCCAGCTGCTGATCCGCGTCCCCGCCTTCACCCGAGACCCTCTCTCGGACCTCGTGATGCACGGCGCCATGGGCGGCCGCTACATGCTGGAGCAGACCGCCTACCTGCCGGTCGCCGCCCAGGCCGACCCGGACCTGAACCCGCAGCGCATCCTCGCGGCCAAGCTCGGCCGCGCCCTTCGCACCTGAGACAGGAACCGCACCGATGATCCTCGAAATCGCGCAGATCGAGATCAAGCCCGGCCTCGAGGCCGAGTTCGAGAAGGGCATCACCGAGGCCTCGGCGATCTTCAAGCAGGCCAAGGGCTGCCGGCACTTCGAGGTCCGGCGCTCGATCGAGCATCCGCAGCGCTACCGCCTGCTGATCCACTGGGACACGCTGGAGGCCCACACCAAGGACTTCACCGGCTCGCAGCCCTGGCAGGATTATCGCGCCCTGGTCTCCCACTGCTTCGCCGGCCCGGTGGCCGTCGAGCACGCCGAGCAGGTGCTGAAGGCGTTCTGAGCCTCGGCGCGGGGCCGGGCAGGGACCCCGGCCACCCGGAGCGTTGCGAGCCCGACCGCCGGTGCTAGGCTCCCGCGCGATCGAGCCCGAAGCGAATCATCGGGAATGCGGCTGGTGGGGAACAGGCTGATGGCGCGGCTCGGACGGCTCGCGGGTGCCCTGGCGCTCCTCGGAGGGATCGCCAGCGGTCCAGCCCTCGCCCAGACCTCGCCGGCGGCCCGCACCGCGCCCCGGCCGGCCACGGCCGTCGCCGCGCCGTTCGCCAGGACCTTCGTCCGGGCCGACCTCGCCAGCGCGGCGGTCCGCCTGGAGACCGCGCTGAAGGCGGAGGCCGGCGGCCCGCTGCGGCCCGCCGGCCAGTCCCGCGCCGCCGGACTGGCCCTGCTCGCCGCCGACAAGCCCGACGAGGCGCTGGCGCCTCTGACCGCCGCGGTGGCGGCCGATCCCGCCGACGCGCGCAACTGGCAGGCCTATGCCCGGGGGGCCGCGGCGGCCCTGGGTGCCCTCGAGGACAACGACTACCAGGGCCGGTCGCGCCTGCGCGGGCGGGTGACGGCCGCCGCCTACCGCGCCTACGAGCGCGCCGGCACGGCGGCCGACGCCGCGGCCGCGCTGGCGGCGCTCGGCGCCGCCGAGGCCGAGCAGGAATCCTGGCGCCCGGCGCTCGACGCCTACGCGGCGAGCCTCGCGCTGGCCGAGACCGATTCGGTCCGGGAGACTTACGAGACCGTGCGGGCGCAGCACGGCTTCCGCATCCTCGACTACAAGGTCGATTCCGACGCGGCCGCTCCCCGGGCCTGCTTCACCTTCTCGGAGGCGATCCGCCCCAAGACCGACTACGCTCCCTTCGTCGCCGTCTCGGGCAGCAGCGCGGCCGCCGTGACCGGGGAGGGCTCCCAGGTCTGCGTCGACGGGCTCAAGCACGGCGGCCGCTACGCCATCGTGGTCCGCCAGGGCCTGCCCTCCGCGGTCGGCGAGAGCCTGCTCAAGGCCGCCGATTACGAGATCTACGTCCGCGACCGCGCCCCGCAGGTGCGCTTCACCGGGCGCAACTACGTCCTGCCCCGGACCGGCCAGGCGGGCGTGCCCCTGGTCTCGGTGAACGCGCCCAAGCTCGACGTCGAGGTGCTGCGGATCGGCGATCGCGGCCTGCTGCCGACCCTGCGGTCGGAGGATTTCCTGGGCCAGCTCAGCGGGTCCACCGCTCGGACGATCGCGTCCGAGAAGGGTCAGCGCGTCTGGAAGGGCACCCTCGACACCGCCAAGGCCGAGCTGAACCAGGAGGCCGTCACCGCCTTCCCGGTCCTCCAGGCCGTGGGCAAGCTCGAGCCCGGCCTCTACGTGATGCTGGCCCGCCCCTCCGGCACGGCCGCCGCCGACGAGGAGTACGACACCCAGGCGACCCAGTGGTTCGTGGTCTCCGATCTGGGGCTGACCGCCACCAAGGGCCGGGACGGGGTCACCGTGGTCCTGCGCTCGCTCGCCTCCGCGCAGGTGATGCCGGGCGCCGAGATCCGGCTGGTCGCCCGCAACAACGAGGTGCTGGGCACCCGGACCACGGACGCGCAGGGCCACGTCGCCTTCGATCCCGGGCTCGCCCGCGGGGAGGGCGGTCTGGCGCCGAGCCTCGTGGTCGCCCAGGCGGGCGGCGATTACGGCTTCCTCGACCTCAACCTCGGCGCCTTCGACCTCACCGACCGCGGCGTGAAGGGACGGCCCGAGACCGGCGGCCTCGACGCCCACCTGTTCCCGGAGCGCGGGGTCTACCGCACCGGCGAGACCGTCCAGCTCACCGCCCTGCTGCGCGACCCCCGCGGCGCCGCCGTGCCGGACCTGCCGCTGACCCTGGTGGTGAAGCGGCCGGACGGCGTCGAGTACCGGCGCGTCTCGGTGCCCGACCAGGGGCTCGGCGGCCGGGCCCTGCCGCTGCCGCTCCTGTCGGGGGCGATGCACGGCACGTGGCGGGTCTCCGCCTACACGGACCCGAAGGCGCCCGCGATCGGCGAGACCAGCTTCCTCGTGGAGGATTACGTCCCCGAGCGGCTGGAGGTGACCCTCAAGGCCCGGCAGGCGGCCCTGAACCGGGGCGAGGCCGCGCAGGTCGACGTCGCCGCCCGCTACCTCTACGGCGCCCCGGGCTCCGATCTCGACGTATCGGGCAGCGTGACCGTGCAGGTGGCGGCCACCAGCGGCATCAAGGGGCTGGAGACTTATTCCATCGGTCTCGACGACGAGGCCGTGGAGCCGACGACCCAGGAGTTGCAGGACCACGCCACCACGAACGCGCAGGGTGCCGCCACCGTCACGGTGCCGGTACCCCAGGTCGCGGCACCGCGGGCGCTGGAAGCGAAGATCACGCTGGCGGTCGGCGAGCCCGGCGGCCGGGCGCTGTCGCGCAGCCTGACCCTGCCGATCCTCCCGGCCAGCCCGGTCCTCGCCCTGCGCAAGGGCTTCACCGACCTCAAGGAGGGCGGGATCGCGGGCTTCGACGTGGTGTTCGCGCGCCCCGACGGGGCGCTCGTTGCCCGGCCGGGCGTGAGCTGGACCCTGTCGCGGATCGACTCCTCCTACCAGTGGTACCGGGCGGACGGGCGCTGGTCGTTCGAGGCGGTCAAGTCCGCCCGGCGGGTCGCCAGCGGCACCGTCGACCTCACGGCCGCCGGCCCGAGCCGGATCGAGGCGCCGGTCGGCCTCGGCCGCTACCGGCTGGAGGTCTCGACCGCGGGCGCCCCGGAGGCGGGTGCGAGCCTCGGCTTCGAGGTGGGCTGGGGCGGCTCCGAGACCGCGGAGGCGCCGGACCTCCTCGACCTGACCCTCGATAAGGCCGCCTACGCGGCCGGCGACACGCTGCGGGCCAAGCTCAGCCCGAAGTTCAAGGGTCAGGCCAGCCTGATGGTCGTCAGCGACCGCGTGCACCAGACCCTGGAGGTCAGCGTGCCCGAGGGCGGCACCACGGTCAGCATCCCGGTGAAGGCCGAGTGGGGCGCCGGCGCCTATCTGGTGGCCACCGCCTACCGGCCCCTCGACCAGGCGGCCAAGCGCCTGCCCGGCCGGGCGCTGGGCCTGGCGTGGTTCTCGGTCGACCGGGAGCGGCGCAGCCTCGGGGTCGCCCTGAAGGCGCCGGAGCGGGCGCGCCCGCGCCAGGACCTGACCCTGCCGGTCCAGCTCACCGGGCTGAAGGCCGGCGAGCCGGCGCGGATCACCGTGGCGCTGGTCGATGTCGGCATCCTCAACCTGACCCGCTACGCGGCGCCGGACCCGACCCAGTACTTCCTCGGCCAGCGGGCGCTCGGGCCGGAGGTCCGCGACCTCTACGGCTACCTGATCGACGGCATGCAGGGCTCGGCCGGGGCGATCCGCTCCGGCGGCGACGCGGGCGGCGGCGAACTCGCCGATTCCCCGCCGACCCAGGCGCCGCTGGCGCTCTATTCCGGCGTGGTGACCGTGGGGTCGGACGGCGCGGCCAGCGTCACCTTCCCGATCCCGGCCTTCAACGGCACCGGCCGCGTCATGGTCACCGCCTGGAGCGGCGACCGGGTCGGGCAGGCCCAGGCCGACGTGATCATCCGCGATCCGGTCGTGCTCAGCGCCACGCTCCCGCGCTTCCTCGACACCGGCGACCGCTCGCGCCTGTTCGTGGCCCTCGACAACGTCGAGGGGCAGGCGGGCGAGTACACGGTCGACCTGAGCCCGACCGGCCCGGTCGTGGTCGGCGCCAGCGCGCTGCGCCAGACGCTGCGGCTGGAGGCCGGCGCGAAGGGCCAGTTCGCGATCCCCCTCACCGCCGCCGGACCCGGCACGGCCCGGCTCGACCTCGCCCTGTCGGGGCCCGGCCTCCCGGCCGCCCTCAACCAGAGCTTCGCCCTCGGGATCTCGCCGGGGACGGGCGCCCTGCTGCGCCGCTCGGTGCGCAGCCTCGCCCCGGGGGCGAACCTGACGCTGACCTCGGACCTCCTCGCCGACCTGCAGCCGGGCACCGGCAGCGTCTCGCTCTCGGCCACGGCCCTGCCGGGGGTCGACGTGGCGGCCCTGCTCCGGGCGCTCGACCGCTACCCCTACGGCTGCTCCGAGCAGGTGGTGAGCCGGGCGATGCCGCTGCTCTACGTCAACAAGCTCGCGGCGCTGGAGAAGCTCGCCCTCGACGCGGGCGCGGACGAAAGGGTGCGCGAATCGATCGAGCGCCTGCTCGCCCGCCAGGATTCGAGCGGCGATTTCGGCCTGTGGTCGGCGCAGGGGTCGAGCGACCTCTGGCTCGACGCCTACGTGACCGACTTCCTGACCCGCGCCCGCGAGCGCGGTTTCGCGGTCCCGCAGAAGGCCTTCGCCCAGGCCCTCGACTACCTGCGCAACGCGGTGGCCAACGCCACCGAGGTGCGCAACGGCGGCGCCGACCTCGCCTACGCGGCCTACGTGCTCGCCCGGAACGGCCGGCCGGTGATGGGCGACCTGCGCTACCTCGCCGACACCAAGATCGGCGACTTCTCCTCCGCCCTCGGGCGGGCGCAGCTCGCCGCCGCCCTGGCGCTGCTCGGCGACCGCGGCCGCGCCGCCAAGACCATGGAATCGGCGCTCACGGTCCTGCGCGCCGAGCGCGACAAGGGTGTCTACCGCGCCGATTACGGCTCCCGCCTGCGCGACGGGGCCGGGCTGATCACGCTCGCCGCCGAGAGCGGGCTGGCGCAGGGGGCGCTGGGCCCCGCGGCTTCCGTGCTCGGCGAGGAGCAGCAATCCGAGCGTGCGACGAGCACGCAGGAGAATGCCTGGCTGGTGCTCGCGGCCGAGAGCCTGTCGAACGAGGCGGGCGCCCTCTCGTTCACCCTGGACGGCGCCCCGCAGACCGGGATGCTGGCGCGGGTCTACCGGGAGGCGGCCCTGGCCGACCGGGGCGTTCAGCTCACCAATACCGGCCGCGCGCCTGTGCAGGTGGCCGTGACCGTCAACGGCAGCCCCCTGGTGCCGGAGCCGGCGGCGCAGCAGGGCTACACGATCGAGCGCAGCTTCCGCCGCCTCGACGGCAGCGTCGTCGATCCGGCGAGCGGCCTGCGCCAGAACGACAGGCTGGTGGTGGTGCTCAAGGTCACCGAGGCCAAAGCGGAGGCGGCGCGGCTCCTCTTGGTCGACCCGCTGCCGGCGGGGCTGGAGATCGACAATCCGAAGCTCCTCGACGCCGACGCCCTCCAGGGGCTCGCCTTCGCCAAGTCCGACGTGCAGCCGGTCCACACCGAGTTCCGGGACGACCGGTTCGTGGCCGCCTACGACCGCGACCCGAGCCAGTCGGCCTTCTTCACCGTGGCCTACACGGTGCGGGCGGTCTCGCCCGGGACCTACGTCCATCCGGGCGCCACGGTGGAGGACATGTACCGGCCGGCGCGGTTCGGCCGGACCGCCTCGGGCAGCGTGACGGTCGGGGCCGCGAAGTAGGGCGGACGGCGTTCGCGCGCTCCGCTCAACTTCAACCTCCCGTCATCGCGAGCGCAGCGAAGCGACCCAGGGCCAGCACGAGGTCGGTGAGCGTGGCGCTTCCCTGGATTGCTTCGCTCCGCTCGCAAGGACGGTGGTGCTGAGGGCATCGTCCGGCCTCGGCCTCGGCCTCGAGCACGGAGGCGCAACCCGCTGCGCCGAGCCGCTGCGTTGCGGCGGGCACATGGTGCGCTGCGGAACCGCCGCGAGCACCCACCCATTCCCACAGGTCCCGTTCGGAACCCGTGGAGCGATGCCCGATGCCGGACCTCGACGCGCTCGCCGGCTCCGCAGCCCGCGCGCTGGCCTACCTGCCGTGGTGGGCCGAGAGCCTGATCCTCATCGTCGCCTGCTGCGCCGTGGTGATGCCCCTGCACGGGATCGTCTACCGGGCGATGAAGCAGGCGGTCGCGACCAAGAGCCTGTTCTGGCGCTCGCTGGTCTCGCGCACCCGCGGGCCGAGCCGCCTTGGCCTGATCGTGGTGGCGATCAGCCTCGCCTCGACCACCGTGCACCTGTCCTGGGAGGTGCGGATCGCCCTCAACCAGATCCTTCTGGTGGCCTTCGTGACGCTGACCGGCTGGTGCTGCGCCACCGCGCTGCACATCGCCACGGTGATCTACCTGCGGCGGTTCAAGCTCGACGCCGAGGACAACCTCCTGGCGCGCAAGCACTTCACGCAGATGCGCATCCTGGAGCGGGCCGGCGTGACGCTAGTGGCGCTCGTCACCCTGTCGGTGGCGCTGATGACCTTCGAGCCGGTGCGCCAGTACGGCGTCAGCCTCCTGGCCTCGGCGGGCGCGGCGGGCCTCGTCCTGGGCCTCGCCATGCAGCCGGTCCTGTCGAACCTCGTGGCCGGCATCCAGATCGCCATCACGCAGCCGATCCGGATCGAGGACGCCATCATCGTCGAGAACGAGTGGGGCTGGGTCGAGGAGATCACCGCGACCTACGTGGTGGTCCGCCTCTGGGACTGGCGCCGGCTGGTCCTGCCCCTGACCTACTTCATCCAGAAGCCGTTCCAGAACTGGACCCGCGACGGCGCCTCGCTGATCGGCAGCGTGTTCGTCTACGTCGACCACCGGGCACCGGTCGCAGCGATGCGCGAGAAGCTCGCCGAGATCGCCAGGGCCACGCCCCTGTGGGACGGCAAGGTGGTGAACCTCCAGGTCTCGGACGCAAAGGAATCCACGATCGAGATCCGAATGCTGGTGAGCGCCCGCAACGCGCCCCAGGCCTGGGACCTGCGCTGCGTGGTCCGCGAGGCGATGATCACGTGGCTCCAGGCCGAGCACCCGGAGGCCCTGCCGCGGCACCGCACGGAATGGGTCGGGGCCGCGGAGATGCCGCTTCGCCGTGCGGAGGAGCGGCGGTTTGCGGCGTGAGCCACCTCGTCATCGCGAGCGCAGCGAAGCGACCCAGGGCTGCGCGCCATCTGTGCGCGTGGCGCTACTCTGGATTGCTTCGCTGCGCTCGCAAAGACGGGTGTCAGTCGTCGGCGCCGGCGTAAAAACTCTCCACGCCGATGCCTTCCTCCTGCATCAGCCGGGCGCGGGCGCGCAGCTTCTCGGTCTCGCTCTTGAGCTGGCCGCAGGCCGCCAGGATGTCCCGGCCCCGGGGCGTGCGCACCGGCGAGGCGTAGCCGGCGTTGAACACGATCTCGGAGAAGCGCTCGATCCGGTCCCAGTCCGAGCACTCGTAGCGGCTGCCCGGCCAGGGGTTGAACGGGATCAGGTTGATCTTGGCCGGGATGCCCTTGAGCAGGCGCACCAGCTCCCGCGCGTCCGCGTCCGAATCGTTGACGCCCTTCAGCATCACGTACTCGAAGGTGATCCGGCGGGCGTTGCTCAGGCCCGGATAGACCCGGCAGGCCGCGAGCAGCTCGGCGATCGGGTATTTCCGGTTGAGCGGCACCAGCTCGTCGCGCAGGTCGTCGCGCACGGCGTGGAGCGAGATCGCCAGCATGGCGTTGGCCTGCTCGCCGAGCCGCGGGATCTGCGGCACGACCCCCGACGTCGAGACCGTGATCCGCCGCCGGGACAGGCCGAGGCCCTCCTGGTCCGACATTACCCCGACCGCGTCGACCACGGCGTCGAGGTTATAGAGGGGCTCGCCCATGCCCATGAACACGATGTTGGTCACGAGCCGGCCGACCTCGCCGGCCCCGCCGGCGTCGCGGCTCGGCATCTGGCCGGGCCAGTCGCCGAGCTCGTCCCGGGCGGTGACGAGCTGCTGGACGATCTCGGCCGCCGAGAGGTTGCGCACGAGGCGCTGCGTGCCGGTGTGGCAGAACGAGCAGGTGAGCGTGCAGCCGACCTGGGACGACACGCAGAGTGTGCCCCGGTCAGGGCCGGGAATGTAGACGCACTCGATCTCAGCGCCGCGGTTGTGCTCCTGCCGGTTGGTCGGCGCCATGCGCAGCAGCCACTTGCGGGTGCCGTCGCGGGAGACCTGCCGGCTCGCCACCTCCGGCCGCTCCAGGGTGAAGTGCTCGGCGAGCTGCGCCTTCAGCGCCTTGCCGACATTGGTCATCTCGGCGAAGTCGGACGCCCCGCGGAAATTGACCCAGTGCCAGACCTGGCCGGCGCGCATCCGGCTCTCGCGCTCGGGCACGCCCATGCCGATGAGCTGCGCCTTGAGGGCGTCGCGGGTCAGGCCGACCAGCGAGGGGCGGCGGCCGGGCAGCGCCTCGGGGAGGAGATCCGGCGCCTTCTCGATCGCGGCATCGGCCGCGCGGGCGCTGTCGAGCGACGGCGTCGCCATGGCGTTCAAACGATCCATACGTTGGAAAGGGTCTGATATACGCGATCGCGGCAGCGAAGGCGAATGCGTGCCGCCCACAGGGGCCCTGACGGAGAGCCATGGCGACCGACACCCGAGCCGGGCAGGCGATCTACAATCCGCGGACGCTGCAGATTTACGACCTTGTCGTGCTGCGCCTGTCGAACCCGCTGGTCTGGCGTTGCCCCACGGCGCGGATCCTCGATCTCTACGACCGGCACGCGGGCCTCGCGCATCTCGACGTCGGGGTCGGGACCGGCTGGTACCTCGACCGATGCCGGTTCCCGGCGCCCGCGCCGCGGGTCGGCCTGATGGACCTCAACGCCGACAGCCTCGCCTTCGCGGCCGACCGGATCGCGCGCTACCTGCCCGAGACCTACCGGGTCGACGTGCTCGCCGCCCCGGCCACCGGCATCGCGCCGTTCGACTCGATCGGGATGACCTACCTGCTGCACTGCTTGCCGGGCGACATCGCCGCGAAGGCGAGGGCCTTCGACACGGTGCGACCGTGCCTGGCCGATGACGGCGTGGTGTTCGGCGCCACGATCCTCGCGGGCGGCGTCCCGACCACGGGGGCGGCGCGGGCGCTGATGCGGGTCTACAACCGCAAGGGGGTGTTCTCGAACACCGCCGACACCCTGCCGGCGCTGCGCGCGGCGCTGGAGCAGCGGTTCCGGTCGGTCGAGATCACAGTCGTCGGCTGCGTGGCGCTGTTCGTCGCGCGGGAGCCGCGCTGATCCATTCGCCGTCTTTGCGAGCGGAGCGAAGCAATCCAGCGGCGCCACGCCCGCCGAGCTCGAGCCGCCCTGGATTGCTTCGCTGCGCTCGCAAAGACGGGCACGAAAAAGGGCGCCGGCGGGCGCCCTCTTCCAATGTGCCGAGTCTCAAAAGAGTCAGGCGGCGGCGGTCTTCACCGGCACGCCTTTCTCGGACAGGAAGGTCTGCAGCTCGCCCGACTGGAACATCTCGCGGGTGATGTCACAGCCGCCGACGAACTCGCCCTTCACGTAGATCTGCGGGATGGTCGGCCAGTTCGAGAAGGCCTTGATGCCCTCCCGGATCTCCTGGTCGGCCAGGACATTCACGCCCTTGAACGGCACGCCGAGGTAGTTGAGGATCTGCACCACCTGCCCCGAGAAGCCGCATTGCGGCATCTGCGGCGTGCCCTTCATGAACACCACCACGTCCTGGGAGGCGATCTCGTTCTGGATGGTCGTGTTGACGTCGGTCATCGCTCTGTCCTTGCTTGTCGCTTGTATGTGAGGCCTGAATCAGCGGCGCGCAACCGACGCGGCAATCGTACGAAGTGCGCGCTCTATGTCGAAAGTCTCGGTCAGCAGATCCTCAGGACGGAACGGGCAGGCCTCCGGCAGCCCCGGGAGCAGCGCGTTCCCATAGGCGCCGAGACCAGCCTCGGCCGCCGTGACGGCCGATTTCCAGATCCTGTTCCAATTCAGCCTTTGCCACATCGACGCTTCGTAGGTGTTCCGGGCGGTGATCTGGAAGGTCGCGACCTCCTCCCGCCAGTGCAGGCTGGCCGGCGCGAGCGGGGCGGATGCGCGCTTGAGGAGGTGGGCGAGCGTCTGGATCAGCAGACCTTCGACGGCCCGCAGATGCGAGCGCCCAACGCTCTCGATCTCCTCGGCAACGTTCTCCCAATCGACCGCGTTCGACAGTTCAGGTCGTTCGGCCAGCGCGCGCAGGGCCGCCGCCTGCTCCTCGGCCCAGGTCACGATGTCGTCGTCGTAGAGACCCGGTCGATCCATCGGGAGCGCTCCCGCCAGAAGACTCAATCCTGCGGGACGCCCGTGGTCAGCGCAAGGGCGTGGAGCACGCCGCCCATCCGGCCCTGGAGGGCGCCGTAGACCATCTGGTGCTGCGCGACCCGGGTCTTGCCCTTGAAGGCCGCCGACAGGACGGTGGCGGCATAGTGGTCGCCGTCGCCCGCGAGGTCGCGGATCTCCACCTGCGCGTCCGGCAGGGCCTCGCGGATCATGCGCTCGATCTCGCCCGCATCCATCGGCATCGGGAAACTCCTCGTCAGAACGGGGCTCAGGCGGCCGGCGCGGCCGGCTGGCTCGCCATGTAGTCGGGCAGCCAGCCCTCGTGCGCCGCATTCAGGTCGGCGAGCGATATGGTCTCGCCGCCCGGCAGGGTCAAACGGTCGGAGCCGGCGACGCCGACCGAGGCCGCGGCCACGCCCTGGGCCGCGGCAGCCGCGAGGAGATCGGTGGCCGCCTCCGGCCGCACCGCCAGCAGGTAGCGGCCTTGATCCTCGCCGAAGAGGTAGGCATGGGCCGGCAGGTCCACCGGCACGTCGGAGAGCGCCGCGCCGATCCGGCCCGCCATGGTCATCTCGGCGAGCGCGACGGCGAGGCCGCCATCCGCGAGGTCGTGGACCGTGTCGACGGTGCCGGCCTGGATCAGGCCGCGAACGAAGTCGCCGTTGCGGCGCTCCAGGGCGAGGTCGACGGGCGGCGGCGCCCCCTCCTCGCGGCCCTCGATCACCGACAGGTAGGCGGACTGACCGAGCCAGCCCTCGCTGTCCCCGATCAGCACCAGCACGTCGCCTTCGCGCTTCAGGGCGATGGTCGCGTGGCGCGCCACGTCGTCCAGCACGCCGACGCCGCCGATGGTCGGGGTCGGCAGGATGCCGACGCCGTTGGTCTCGTTGTAGAGCGAGACGTTGCCCGACACGACCGGGAAGTCGAGCGCCCGACAGGCCTCGCCGATGCCCTGGAGGCAGCCGACGAGCTGGCCCATCACCTCGGGCTTCTCGGGGTTGCCGAAGTTCAGGTTGTCGGTGATGGCGAGCGGCTTGGCGCCGACCGCCGTGATGTTGCGCCACGCTTCGGCCACGGCCTGCCGGCCGCCCTCGACCGGGTCGGCCTCGCAGTAGCGCGGGGTCACGTCGCAGGTGAGCGCGAGGCCCTTCGGCCCGTCCTCGACCCGCACGATGGCGGCGTCGCCGCCGGGCTTCTGCACGGTGTTCCCTAAGATGAAGTGGTCGTACTGCTCGAAGACCCAGCGCTTCGAGGCGAGGTCGGGGGAGCCGACGAGGCGCTTCAGCGCGTCGGTGAGCGAGGCCGGGGCCGCCACATCGGCGGCCGCGATCACCGGCTGGTGGGTGTTGGCGAGGTGCGGCCGGTCGTAGAGCGGGGCCTCGTCGCCGAGCTCCTTGATCGGCAGGTCGGCCACGGTCTCACCGTGCCATTTGATCACGAAGCGCAGCGTGTCGGTGGTCCGGCCGATGACCGCGAAGTCGAGCCCCCACTTCACGAAGATGGCTTCGGCCTCGGCCTCCATGCCGGGCTTGAGCACCATGAGCATGCGCTCCTGGCTCTCCGAGAGCATCATCTCGTAAGGCGTCATGCCCTCCTCGCGGGCCGGCACCTTGTCGATGTCGAGCTCGACGCCGAGGTCGCCCTTGGCGCCCATCTCCACCGCCGAGCAGGTGAGGCCCGCCGCGCCCATGTCCTGGATGGCGATGACCGCGCCGGAGGCCATCAGCTCCAGGCAGGCCTCCAGCAGCAGCTTCTCGGCGAAGGGGTCGCCGACCTGCACGGTCGGGCGCTTCGACTCGGATTCCTCGTCGAACTCGGCCGACGCCATGGTGGCGCCGTGGATGCCGTCGCGGCCGGTCTTGGAGCCGAGATAGACGATCGGGTTCCCGACGCCGGCGGCGGCCGCGTAGAAGATGCCGTCGGTGCGGGCGAGCCCCACCGCCATGGCGTTGACCAGGATGTTGCCGTCATAACGCTTGTGGAAGCCGGTCAGGCCGCCGACCGTCGGCACGCCGAAGGAGTTGCCGTAGCCGCCGACGCCCGCGACCACGCCCGAGACGAGGGCGCGCGTGCGCGGGTGGTCGGGGGAGCCGAAGCGCAGGGCGTTGAGCGCCGCGATCGGCCGCGCGCCCATGGTGAAGACGTCGCGCAGGATGCCGCCGACCCCGGTCGCCGCGCCCTGGTAGGGCTCGATGTAGCTCGGGTGGTTGTGGCTCTCCATCTTGAAGACGCAGGCGTGGCCGTCGCCGATGTCGATGACGCCCGCGTTCTCGCCCGGTCCCTGGATCACCCACGGCGCCGAGGTCGGCAGCCCGCGCAGGTGCTTGCGGGAGGACTTGTAGGAACAGTGCTCGTTCCACATGGCCGAGACGATGCCGAGCTCGGTCAGCGTCGGGTCGCGCCCGATCAGGCCGCGGAAGCGCTCGTACTCGTCCGGCGTCAGGCCGTGCTGGGCCACGAGCTCGGGGGTGATCGGAACGTCGTTGCGGAACATGGGCGGTCTCGACGAGGGCGGTCCGGGAGCCCCGGCAGGGCCCTCGACCCGATGCGCGGCCCGAACCGGGCCGCGCGCGGCGACGGTGACGGATTAGTGCGTTCCGCCACCGCGTTGCAATACGCCGGCCCTGCTGGCCGTGTATGGGTGCCGGTCACGCGGCCGGCGGATGGGCCAGAAAATCGGCGATCGCGGCCACGAACCTGTCGCCGTAGGCCTCGCGCTTGCGCTCGCCGACCCCGTGGACGGTGCGCAGCGCCCAGAGATCGACGGGCTTCTGGCGGGCCATCTCGATGAGGGTCCGGTCCGGGAAGACCATGAAGGCCGCGATGCCCTCGGCCCGGGCGAGCGTGGCGCGCAGGCCGCGCAGGTGCTGGAACAGCGCCTCGTCGGTCTCCGAGAGGGCGATCTCGCCGTCCTCGCGGGCGGCGGCCCGGCGGCGATCGCGGGATTCGGCCTTCGGCTCCGGATCGGGGCGGAGCTGGACCGGCTCCCGGCCGAACAGGATCGCCTCGCCCTTCTCGGTCATGGACAGGCCGCCGTAGCCGTCGGCGTTCTCGGCGATCGCCCCGGCGGCGAAGAGCTGGCGCAGGATCGCCCGCCACGCCGCCACCGGCTTGTCCGCCCCGACCCCGAAGGTCTTGAGGCTCGCGTGGCCGTTGCGGCGGATCTGGTCGCTCTCCTTCCCGTGGACCACGTCGCAGATATAGGCCGCGCCGAAGCGCTGCCCGGTGCGCACGATCGCCGAGAGGATCTTCTGGGCCGGGACGGTCCCGTCCACGAGGGTGACGCCGCCACGGCACAGGTCGCAGCGGCCGCAAGCGCCGCTCGACTCGCCGAAATAGGCGAGCAGCGACTGGCGGCGGCAGGTGGCGCCCTCGCACAGGGTGATCATCGCCTCGAGCTTGCGCCGCTCGACCCGGCGGCGGTCGTCCGAGATCTCCTTCTCGTCGATCTGGCGGCGGCGGAGCGCCATGTCGTCGAGGCCGTAGAGGGTCAGGGTGTCGGCGGGCAGCCCGTCGCGGCCGGCGCGGCCGATCTCCTGATAGTAGCCCTCGACGTTGTTGGGCATGTCGGCGTGGCAGACGAAGCGCACGTCCGGCTTGTTGATACCCATGCCGAAGGCGACGGTGGCGGTCATCACCACCCCGTCCTCCTGCAGGAACCGGTCCTGGTTCGCCATCCGCGTCGCCTGGTCGAGGCCGGCATGGTAGGGCAGGGCGTCGAACCCGTCCTTCCGGAGGGTCTCGGCCAGCTGCTCGGTGCGCTTGCGCGACGAGCAGTAGATGATCCCGCTCTCCGCGCGCCGGTGCTTCAGGAACCGCTCGATCTGCCGGGCCGGGTTGTCCTTGGGCTGGAAGGTCAGCCGGATGTTCGGCCGGTCGAAGGAGTGGACGAAGATCTTCGGGGGCCGGTCCTGCGGGAACAGGCGCTCGGCGATCTCGGCGCGGGTCGCGGCGTCGGCAGTGGCGGTGAGCGCCAGGGTCTGGACGTTGCCCAGCGCCGTCCGGGCTCGGGCGATCTCACGGTACTCCGGTCGGAAATCGTGCCCCCACTGCGAGACGCAGTGGGCCTCGTCGACGGCGAGCCGCCGGACGCCGGCGCCGCGCAGGGCGTCCATGCAGCCGTCCATCAGCAGGCGCTCGGGGGAGACGAACAGCAGCCGCAGGTCGCCGGAGCGCAGGGCGCGCCACGTCTCGCGGGATTCGGCTTCCGTGACCGTCGAGTTCAGGGTCGCGGCGCGGATGCCGACGCTGCGCATCTGCTGGACCTGATCGTGCATCAGCGCGATCAGCGGCGATACCACCACGGTGAGCCCCGGATCGACCAGCGCCGGGAGCTGGTAGGTCATCGACTTGCCCGAGCCCGTGGGCATCACGGCGAACACGTCGGTCCCGTCGAGCACCGCGCCGATCACCTCGTCCTGGCCGGGGCGGAAATCCTCGTAGCCGAACGTCTTCTTCAGCGCGGCGCGGGCCTCGTCGAGGCGGGTCATCGGGATCCTTGATCGGGTGTCTGCACCGGGCTTGCGGCGCGGATGTGTAGACACTAGTCTCAGCTGTCTACACGGAGGCGATCGTGCCGCTCAATATCCGCAGCGAAGTGGTGAATCAGCTGGCCGAGAAGCTGGCATCGCGGGCCGGCGTGAGCAAGACCGAGGCGGTGCGGATCGCGCTTCAGAACGAGCTGGATCGGCGGGAAGAGTCGCTGACCGAATTTCTGGAGAGGATTCGCCCGATACAGGAGGCCCTTGCCGCCTACCCGGAGACCGGCCTCAAGGCCGACAAGACCTTCTACGACAGCCTCTATGAGGACTGATGTTCATCGATGCGTCGGCGCTGGTGGCGATCCTGTGCCAGGAGCAGGGATATGAACGCGTGGCAGATTGTCTCCGCCAAGCTCCGCGTCGTCTGACCAGCGCCCTCGCCCAGTTCGAGGCTGTCTTGGCGGTGGCTCGCATTCGGTCACTGCCGCCTGAGACCGCCGAGAGACTCGTGAACAGCTTTCGCGAGACGGTCGGTATCGGAATGGTCTCCCTCGGCCTTGCAGAAATCCGCATCGCCGTTGCGGCCCATGCCCGCTACGGCAAGGGCCGCCACCCGGCGCGCCTGAACCTGGGCGACTGCTTCGCCTATGCCTGCGCACAGGTGCACGGCGTGCCGCTGCTCTATGTCGGCGACGATTTCCCGCAGACCGACATCCGCTCCGCCCTCGCCTGAGGCTTCAGCCCCCGTGGAACTCGGCCACGTGCTGGGCCACGATCGCGTCGAAGGATTCATCCGCCCGGAAGCCCAGGGCCAGGGCGGCCTCCGGCTCGAACGCCTCCGGCCAGGAGCCGACGATCCGCGCGATGGTGGCGTCGGGTTCGTGCCGGATCAGCGCCACGGCCTTGTCGCCCGCCGCGCGGCGCAGAGCCTCGATCTCCTCCGCCACCGTCGCCGAGACGCCCGGCATGGTCAGGCTGATCCGCGGGCCGATCGCCGCGAGGTCGAGCCCGGCCGCGTGCGTGAGGAAGCCCACCGCCGCCGCAGGGCTGGCGAACCAGTGCCGCACCGTGTCGGGCACCGGCAGGATCGCCTCCTGGCCGGCGAGCGGCTCGCGGATGATCCCCGAGAAGAAGCCCGAGGCCGCCTTGTTGGGCCTGCCCGGCCGCACGCAGATCGTCGGCAGCCGCAGGCCGATCCCGTCGAGGAAGCCGCGGCGCGCGTAGTCGGCGAGCATCAGCTCGCCCATGGCCTTCTGGACCCCGTAGGAGGAGGCCGGGCGCAGGATGTGGTCGTCCGGGATGACCTTGGGGAAGGGCGGCCCGAACACCGCGAGTGAGGAGGTGAAGACCAGCTTCGGCCGGTAGCCGTCCGCCGCGCTGGCCGCCCGGATCGCGTCGAGGAGCAGGCGGGTGCCGTCGAGGTTGACCCGGTAGCCCAGCTCGAGGTTCGCCTCGGCCTCGCCGGAGACCACGGCGGCGAGGTGGAAGATGACCCCCGGCCGCTCGGCGATGGCGGCCTCGGCGGCGCCGGGCGCCGTGAGGTCGGCCGCCTCGGCCCGCACCGGACCGGAGAAGCCCTCGGGCGCCGCGGGCGGGACCACGTCGAGGAGGGTGAGGGCGGTGAGCGGCTGTCCGCCGACCCGGCCATCCCTCACCAGGGCGTCCACGAGGCGGCGGCCAATCATGCCGGCGGCGCCGAGAATCAGGGCGTGCATGGAAAACCTCCCGTCGGGTTGTGGCGTCAGGCCATCATGTCGAGGGCGCGGCCGAAGAAATCGGCGCCGCCGAAATTGCCGGATTTGAGGGCGAGCAGCATCGGCTCGGGCCGGCCCGCCGTGCGCAGCACCGGCACACCCGCGGCGATCTCGGGGCCGAGCAGGAAGGCCGTGAGGCCCAGCCGGTCGACCACCGCGCCGGAGGTCTCGCCGCCGGCGACCACGAGCCGGCGCACCCCGCGGGCGACGAGGCCCTCGGCGATCGCTGCCAGCGCCGCCTCGATGGCGTGGCCGGCCGCGTCGACGCCGTGGGCGGCCTGGAGCGCGCGCACCGCCTCGGGCGGCGCCGAGGTGGCGATCAGTACCGGGCCCGAGGCCAAGTGCTTGTCCGCGAAGGCCAGGGCCTCGGCGACCACGTCGTCGCCCGCGAGCAGCCGCGCCGGGTCGAGGCGCAGCACCGGCATGATCGTTTCCGCGGCGGCGACCTGCTGGAGGGTTGCCTGCGAGCAGCTGCCGGCGAGGCAGGCGGAGGCGCCACCCACCGGTTCGCCCACGGCCGCGCCGGCGGCGTCCTGGGTTCCCCGCCCGTCGGCCGCGAGCGCCCGGGCGAGGCCGAGGCCGAGGCCGGACGCGCCCACCGAGAATTTGCGGCCGACGATCGCCCGGCCGAGCACCTCGAGGTCGCTGTCGAAGATCGCGTCCGCGATGGCGGCGCCCTTGCCCTCCTGCGCGAGGGCGTCGAGGCGGGCGGCCACGGCCTCCGCGCCCTTCGCCACCGTGGCGGTGTCGATCAGGCCGACGGGACTGCCGCTCTGGCGCCCGAGCACGCGCACGAGGTTGGCGTCGCGCATCGGGTTCAGCGGGTGGTCCTTGAGCGGGCTCTCGTTGAGCGGCACCGAGCCGACGAACAGGTTGCCCTGGTAGACGCTCCGCCCGGTCTCGGGGAAGGCCGGGGTGACGAGGGCGACGGTCTCGCCCGCCTCCGCCCGCAAGGCGTCCATCACGGGACCGATATTGCCCGCATCGGTGGAGTCGAAGGTCGAGCAGACCTTGAACATCACGTGGGCCGCGCCCCGGGCCCGCAGCCAGGCTTCCGCCTCGCGGGAGCGCGCCACGGCCTGGTCGGCGGGGATCGAGCGGCTCTTGAGGGCCACCACCACCGCGTCGGCCTCCGGCAGCGACCGGCCGTCCTCAGGCACGCCGATG
Organism: Methylobacterium sp. 285MFTsu5.1; assembly: GCF_000383455.1. Taxonomy (NCBI): domain Bacteria; kingdom Pseudomonadati; phylum Pseudomonadota; class Alphaproteobacteria; order Hyphomicrobiales; family Methylobacteriaceae; genus Methylobacterium; species Methylobacterium sp. 285MFTsu5.1. Next base: position 310,592 of record NZ_KB911273.1, read on the forward strand.
GTCTGGATCGTGCGCAGGCCCGCCTTGGTCAGCGTGTTGGCGAGGTCCGAGGCGCCCGTGTAGTCGTCGGCGACGCATCCCAGCGCGAGGCTCATCGGGCGCTCCCCTTGTAGGCGGCGAGCCAGCCGAGGCCCGCGACGGTGTCGGCGGCCGGAATGTACTCGCAGCCGACGAAACCGCGGTAGCCGAGCCGGTCCAGCTCGTCGAACAGGAAGAAGTCGGCCATCTCGCCGGTGCCGGGCTCATGCCGCTCGGGCACGCTCGCGGTCTGGACGTGGCCGATGAGCGGCATCAGGGCGCGCAGCCGCACGGTCACGTCGCCGTGCAGGATCTGGCAATGGTAGAGGTCGAACTGGAGCTTCAGGTTCGGCAGGGCGAGCTCGCGGATCAGGTCGGCCGCGCGGCCGAAATCGTTGAGGAAATAGCCCGGCATGTTGCGGCCGTTGATCGGCTCCAGGACGAGGTCGAGGCCGGCCGACGCCAGCCGCTCCGCCGTCCAGGTCACGGCCCGGCGGTAGGATTCGACCGCCCTAAGATCGTCCCACGGGGCGAGGCCCGCCATGAGGTGGAGCCGGCCGACGCCGGTCGCCTCGGCGTAGCGGAGCGCCGTGTCGACCCCCGCCTTCAGCTCGTCGAACCGCTCGGGAAAGGCCGCGATCCCGCGCTCGCCCTGGGCGAAGTCGCCCGGCGGCAGGTTGAACAGGGCCTGGGTCAGGCCGTTCGCGCGGAGCCGCGCGCCGATGTCGTCCGGCGCGTGCTCGTAGGGGAACAGGAACTCGACGGCGTCGAACCCGGCCCGGGCCGCGGCCTCGAACCGGTCGAGGAACGGCACCTCGTTGAACATGAGGCTCAGGTTGGCGGCGAAGCGCGGCATGGTTCTGTCCCCTCAAGCTTTCTCGGGCAGCTTCGCCCCCGAGACCTGGGCGTAGAGCCGCGCCACCGAGGCGTCGTCGTCCCGACCCATGCCGGCGCCCGACGCCATCAGGAACATCTGCAGGGCCGCCGCCGCCACCGGGACCGGGTACTTCTCGGCCCGGGCCATGTCCTGCACGATGCCGAGATCCTTGACGAAGATGTCGACCGCGCTCTTCGGGCTGTAGTCGGCGTCGAGGATGTGCGGCACCCGGTTCTCGAACATCCACGAATTGCCGGCCGACTTGGTGATCACCTCGTAGACGCGCCGGAGGTCGAGCCCCTGCTTGGCCGCGAAGGCCATCGCCTCCGAGGCGGCGGCGATGTGAACGCCCGCGAGCAGCTGGTTGATCATCTTGAAGGCCGCGCCCTGGCCGGCGGCGTCGCCGAGCTCGTAGAGCGTGCCCGCCATGGCATCGAGGGCGGGCCGCGCCTTCGCGAAGGCCGCCGCCGAGCCCGAGGCAAGGAAGGTGAGGCCGCCCTCGGCCGCGCGGGCGGCGCCGCCGCTCATCGGGGCGTCGAGGTAGTGGCGGCCGGTGGCCTCCAACCGCGCCGCCAGCGCCCGGGCAACGGCCGGATCCATGGTGGCGGAGGAGACGAACACCGCGCCCTCCGGCATCGCGGCGGCGGCGCCGTCCTCGCCGAACAGGACCGCCTCGGTCTGGGCGGCGTTGACCACCACGCTCACCACCACGTCGGCGTCCCGCGCCGCTTCGGCGGGGTTCGCGGCGCCCCGGCCGCCGGCGGTCGCGAAGCGCGCCACCGCCTCCGGATTCACGTCGCAGGCGGAGACCGCGAAGCCCGCGCGCAGGAGCGAGCCGGCCATCCCGGAGCCCATGGAGCCCAGGCCGATCACCGCGGCGCGGGGTGTTGCGTTGGTCATCGGGGACGGCTCCTGAAGCTGGAAAAGGGCGCCTCGGCGTCGCCGCTCGAAGCGCGGGTCCCCTCTCCCGTGCGGGAGAGGGGCCAGGTCGCGCCCGGATCAGAGGTCAGCGGTTGACCATCCGGGCGGGCGTCACGAACACGCAGACCGCGCCGACCACCAGCATGGCGGCGAGCGCGTAGAGGCCCGTGGCGGTGCTGCCGGTGGCGTCGCGCAGTGCGCCGATCACGTAGGGGCTGACAAAGCCAGCGAGGTTCCCCACCGAGTTGATCAGCGCGATGCCGGCCGCCGCGCCCGCGCCGCTGAGGAACGCCGTGGGCAGCGACCAGAACAGGGGCGAGCAGGTCAGCACGCCGGCCGCCGCCACCGACAGCGCCGCGATGGCGATCGTCGTCGAGCCGGCGTTGGCCGAGACCACGAAGGCGACCGCGCCGATCAGCGCCGGGATGATCAGGTGCCAGCGCCGCTCGCGCATCCGGTCGGCGGAGCGGCCCAGCAGGACCATCACGATCGCGGCGCACACGAACGGGATCGCGCTGATCAGGCCGATGTTGAAGTTACCCTGCACGCCCGACGCCTTGACGATCGTCGGCATCCAGAAGGTCAGCCCGTACTGGCCGGTGACGAAGGCGAAGTAGATCAGGCTCATGAACCACACGCGGCCGTTGCGGAACACGGTCGCGATGGAGTGCGGGCTCGACTCCTTGCCCTGGTTGTCGGCCGCGATGTCGCGCTCGAGGAGCTGCTTCTCGGCGTCGGTCAGCCACGTGGCCTCGGCGGGGCGGTTGTCGAGGTAGAAGAACACCGCGAGGCCGATCAGCACCGCCGGCACCGCCTCGATCAGGAACATCCACTGCCAGCCCGACAGGCCATGGGCGCCGTTGAACGCGTCCATGATCCAGCCGGAGAGCGGGTTGCCGAAGATGCCGGAGATCGGGATCGCCGCCATGAACACGGCGATCACCCGGGCCCGGCGATGGGCCGGGAACCAAGAGGTCGTGTAGAGGATGACGCCCGGGTAGAACCCGGCCTCGGCGAGACCGAGGAGGAAGCGCATCCCGTAGAAGCTCCACTCGGAGTTCACGAAGAGGAACGCCCCGGAGATCACCCCCCAGGTGATCATGATCCGGGCGATCCACACCCGGGCGCCGACCCGGTGCAGGATCACGTTCGAGGGCACCTCGAACAGGAAGTAGCCGAGGAAGAAGATGCCGGCGCCGAGGCCGTAGACCGTCTCGGAGAATTTCAGCTCCTGGGACATCTGGAGCTTGGCGAAACCGACATTCACCCGGTCGAGATACGCCACGACGTAGCAGAGCATCAGGAACGGCACGAGGCGCCAGAACACCTTCGCGTAGGTGCGGTCGGCGAAGGACTTCTCGTCCGCGGGTGCGGTGGCGCCCCCCAGCGGGGCGGCTTGAACCGGCATGGCGTACTCCCTGGTCCGGGCCGCACGGCTGCCGGACATCGCTCTTCACCGCTCGTCGGGCGGCGCTGGGGCGGTGCCATATCGCCTTTTGGCAGCGCTGCCAATCCGGTTGTGCGAGATAATGCAGGCGGCTATGTCAGTCGTGGATCGACGCGGACGGTCTTCCCATCTCCTGCCTTATGCCGAGGCGCTGCAGCGTGGCGGAGGCCTCCTTCGGGGCCCGCTTCGCGGTCGTCTCAGGATGAGGGAAGGACGCCGGGAGGTTCGACGGGCGTCGTGAAAAAAAACCGCGCCGGGAGAGCGGGGCCATGGACGACATCCAGCCGCCGGGGCGGCTCGTCACCCTCACCGACGTCGCCCGTGAGGCCGGGGTCGGCGAGAGCACGGTCTCGCGGGTCCTGCGCAACCACGGCTCCTACTCCAAGCGCGCCGGCGAGCGGGTGGCGGAGGCGGTCGCCCGTCTCGGCTACGTGCCGAATCGCCTCGCCGGCAGCCTCGCCGGCCAGGGGGCGAGCGCGCGGCTCGTGGGCGTCGTCATCCCGTCGCTCGCCAACGTGGTCTTCCCCGACCTGCTGCGCGGCCTCACCGCCGCCCTCGACGCCGACGGCGTCCCCTGCGTGATCGGGGTGAGCGACTACGACCCGGACCGGGAGGAGGCGCTGGCCGCCGCGCTCCTCTCCTGGCGGCCGGCGGCGCTGCTGCTCACCGGGCTGGAGCACAATCCCGGGACGGTGGCCCTGGCGAAGGCCGGGGGCGTGCGCGTGGTCGAGATGATCGACACGGACGGGGAGGGGATCGACGCCGTGGTCGGCTTCTCCAACCGGGCCGTGGGGGCGGCGAGCGCGCGCCACCTCGTGGCGCGCGGGTACCGGCGGATCGGCTATCTCGGCCACGACCTCGCGGTCGACCTGCGCGCGGGCAAGCGGCTCGCCGGGTTCGAGGCCGCGCTCGGGCAGGCGGGTTTGGCGCTCCACGGCAAGGAGATCCGGACGGGACCGTCCTCGCCGGCCTCGGGCCGGGCCGGGCTGGAGGCGCTGCTGGCGCGCGTGCCCGATCTCGACGCGGTCTACTTCTCCAACGACGACATGGCGCTCGGCGGCTACTTCGCCTGCCTGTCGACGGGGCTGGCGGTGCCGGGACGGATCGCGCTGTTCGGCTTCAACGGGCTCGACTTCGCGGCGGCGATGCCGCAGCCCCTGTCGACGGTGCGCACGCCGCGCCTGGAGATCGGCCGGCAGGCCGCCGCCTGCCTGACCGGCGCAGGCCCGAGAAGAATCGATCTCGGATTCGAGCTGATCGAGGGAGCGACCGCATGAGCGACGAGAGCCGGCTGCGCGAGGAGATCTGCCGCTACGGCCGCTCGCTGTTCGAGCGCGGCCTGACGCCGGGCTCGTCCGGCAACATCTCGCTGCGCCTGCCCGACGGGGGCTGGCTGGTGACGCCGACCAACGCGTCGCTCGGGTTCCTCGACCCGGCGCGGATCTCGCGGCTGGACGATGCGGGGCGGCTGGTCTCCGGCGACAAGCCCACCAAGGAGATCCCGCTGCACAGCGCACTTTACGAGAGCCGGAACGAGGCGAAGGCCATCGTCCACCTGCACTCGACCCACGCGGTGGCGGTCTCGATGCTGCCGGAGGTCGACCCCAGGCAGGTGCTGCCGCCGCTGACGCCCTACTACCTGATGCGGACCGGCGGCACGGCGCTCGTGCCCTACTATCGGCCGGGCGACCCGGCCGTGGCGGACGCGATCCGGGGCCTCGCGGGTAAGTACAGTTCGGTGCTGCTCGCCAATCACGGACCGGTGGTGGCCGGCGACAGCTTGGAGGGCGCGGTCTTCGCCACCGAGGAGTTGGAGGAGACCGCCAAGCTCTACCTGCTGCTGCGCAACCTCAACCCGCGGCAGCTGAGCCCCGGGCAGGTGGCCGATCTGGTGAGCCATTTCGGCCTGACCCTGCCGGAGCCGGACGACCATACCGGCCACGATCACGGGTGAGGGCGGTGGGTCCGCTCTCCCATCAGACCACCTCATCCTGAGGTGCGAGCGCAGCGAGCCTCGATGGAGGGCTCCAAGGATCGCACGGCTGGCTGGAGGTCTCCTTCGAGGCCTCCGCTACGCTCCGGCACCTCAGGATGAGAGCGCGAGTGGGATTGAGGACGTCGTGCGCCTCACCCCTCGATCTTCGAGAAATCCGCCACCTCCCGCGTCGCGGCGCGGAGCGCGTTGAGCAGAGCCAAGCGGTTCTCGCGGAGCTTCGGATCGGGGGCGTTGACGGTCACGTCCTGAAAGAACGCGTCGACCGGCGCGCGCAGCGTCGAGAGCGCCTGCATGGCGCCGGAAAAATCCTCCCGCGCCACGGCCGCCGAGGCGGTCTCCCGCGCCTTCGCCAGCGCCTCGGCGAGCGCCCGCTCGGCCGGCTCGCCCGCGGCGGCCAGCGCCGCGTCGGGCGCGGAATCGTAGGCGCGGCCGTCCTTCTTCTCCTCGATCCGCAGGATGTTGGCCGCGCGCTTGTAGCCCGCCAGCAGGTTCTTGCCGTCCTCGGTGTCGAGGAAGTGGCCGAGCGCCTCGACGCGGCGCACGACCATCAGCAGATCGTCCTGGCCGGGGAGGGCGAAGACGGCGTCGATCAGGTCGTGGCGGGCGCCCTGGTCGCGGAGATAGACCTTCAGGCGGTCGGCGAGGAAGCCGAGGAGATCCCGCGCGTCGGCACCGGCCCGCCCGGCGAGGCCGCGATCCGCCGCGCCGACCTGCTCCAGCAGCCGCAGGCGCAGGCCGCGGTCAAGGATCAGCCGGATCACGCCCAGCGCCGCCCGGCGCAGGGCGAACGGATCCTTGCTGCCCGTGGGCTTCTCGTCGATCGCCCAGAAGCCCGCCAGCGTGTCGAGCTTGTCGGCGAGCGCCACCGCGATCGAGACCGGATCGGTCGGCACCCGGTCGGAGGGGCCGAGCGGCTTGTAGTGCTCCTCGATGGCCGCGCAGACGCTGTCGTGCTCGCCCTGGAGCGCCGCGTATTTGCGGCCCATTAACCCCTGAAGCTCGGGGAACTCGCCGACCATCTCGGTGACGAGGTCGGCCTTGGCGAGGCGCGCGGCGCGCTCGGCGCGCGCCGGGTCGGCCCCCACCAGCGGCGCGAGGTCCTTCGCCAGGGCCGCGATGCGGGCGATGCGCTCGCCCTGCGTCCCGAGCTTCTCGTGGAAGACGATGGCGTCGAGCTTGGGCAGCCGGTCCTCCAGGCGGGTCGCCTTGTCGGTCTCCCAGAAGAACTTCGCGTCGGACAGGCGCGCCCGGACCACCCGCTCGTTGCCGGCGGTGATCGCTTGGCCACCGTCGGTGGCGACGAGGTTCGAGACCAGGATGAAGGCCGGCGCCAGGTCCTCCGAGCCGCCCTTGCGCAGAACGAAGCACTTCTGGTTCGCCCGGATGGTCGCCCGGATCGCCTCGGCGGGGATGTCGAGGAAGCTCTCGTCGAACGAGCCCATCAGCACGACCGGCCACTCCACGAGGCCCGACACCTCCTCCAGCAGGCCCTCGTCCTCCACGAGGTCGAGGCCGCGGGCGAAGGCGAGGTCGCGGGCGTCGTGCAGGATCACGTCCTTGCGCCGGTCGGCGTCGAGGATGACCTTCGCGCGCTCCAGCGCCTGGATGTAGTCGTCGAACCGGCGCACCTCGATCGCCTCGGGGGCGAGGAAGCGGTGGCCGTAGGTCACGGTGCCGGCCGCGATCCCGGCCACCGAGACGGGGACCACCTCCGGCGTCTCCGTCTCGGGCCCGAAGGTCGCTACGATCGACTGCAGCGGGCGCACCCAGCGCAGCGAGCCCGGCTCGGCCGAGGCCGCGCCCCAGCGCATGGATTTCGGCCAGGGGAAGCTCTTGACGATCTCGGGCAGGAGCTCGGCCAGGACGTCCAGTGTCTCGCGGCCGGGCCGCTCGATCACCGCGAGGTAGAACTCGCCCTTCTTCGGGTCGGTGACGGTCGTGGCCTGGTCGAGGCTCGTCAGGCCCGCGCCCTTCAGGAAGCCCTGGACGGCCGCTTCGGGCGCGCCGACCCGCGGACCGCGGCGCTCCTCGCGCACGGCCTCGCCCCGGGCGGGCAGGCCGGCAATGTGGAGCGCCAAGCGGCGCGGCGTCGAGAACGCCCGGGCGCCCTCGTACAGGAAGCCGCGCGCCACGAGGGCGTCGGTGACGAGCTTCTTCAGATCCTCCGCCGCGCGCCGCTGCATGCGGGCGGGGATCTCTTCCGAGCGGAGTTCGAGCAGGAGGTCGGGCATGGGGCGGCCATATCGCCGCGTCGCACCCCTGTCGAGGGTCGGCGCGCGGGGCTCAGCGCGACTCGCCCTTGAGGATGGTCGAGAGCTGCCACTTCCGGTCGCCGATCGCGTGGGCGTCGGAGACCTTCCAGCCGCCGTCCTCGCGCACGAGGTCGTACACGATGACGTTGGCGCCGTTGCCGCCCTTGCGCTCGACCGTGACCTTCGCCTGGTCCTTGCCCTCGGTGGCCTCCTTGAAGGTCAGGTTCTTCACCGTGTCGGGCTTCAGGGGCTCGCCGTTCAGGCGGTAGTCGAAATCGAGGTTGCCGGTGGCGCCGTTGGCCTGCTTCGCGTCGGCGTCGAACAGGCCCTGCAGGCGCTTCGAGTACACGGAGGAGTGATTCGGGTGCGGCTCGGCGTAGAGCTTCTTGACCGTGGCCTCAGGCCCGGGATCGGCCGCCAGCGCGGGGGCGAGGCCGAATCCGAGGAGGCCGAGGGCGAGGATCGTCTTCTTCATTGGGCATGTCCCGCGTCTGCGGACGCGCCAAGGCGCGCCGGTTGGCGGGGGTTGCAACGCGCGAGGGCTCAAGGGGCTCCGCGATAGGGCTCCCCGCCGTCATCGCGAACGCAGCGAAGCGACCCAGGGCGTCGGGACGTCTGGCAGCGAGGCGCGACCCTGGATTGCTTCGCTGCGCTCGCAAAGACGGCGGCGCATCTGGGCACTCCGGACTGCGTCGTCCGCAGCCGTCTGGTCGAGCGCCAGCGACGACCTCACGCCCCGCCGGCGGCGGTCCTCAACCACGCCGCGCCGCAGGCCTTGGCCAGCTCGCGCACGCGGAGGATGTAGCTCTGGCGCTCCGTCACTGAGATCACGCCGCGCGCGTCGAGCAGGTTGAACACGTGGCTCGCCTTGATGCACTGGTCGTAGGCCGGCTGCGCCATGCGGTGGCGTTCACCCTCCGCGTCCGGCGCGCCGGCCGCGAGGTAGGACCGGCAGGCGGCCTCCGCGTCGGTGAAATGGCGGAACAGCATCGCGGTGTCAGCCGCCTCGAAGTTGTGGCGGGAGTACTCCTGCTCGGCCTGCAGGAACACGTCCCCGTAGGTGATCCGGTCGGTGCCCTCGGCGCCGTTGAAGTCGAGGTCGTAGACGTTCTCGACACCCTGGACGTACATGGCGAGCCGCTCCAGCCCGTAGGTCAGCTCGCCCGCCACCGGCGCGCACTCGAAGCCCGCGACCTGTTGGAAATAGGTGAACTGGCTGACCTCCATCCCGTCGCACCAGCACTCCCAGCCGAGGCCCCAGGCGCCCAGGGTCGGGCTTTCCCAGTCGTCCTCGACGAAGCGGATGTCGTGGAGCTTCAGGTCGACACCGATGGCGGCGAGCGAGGCGAGGTAGAGCTCCTGCAGGTTCGGCGGGTTCGGCTTCAGGATGACCTGGAACTGGTAATAGTGCTGGAGCCGGTTCGGGTTCTCGCCGTAGCGGCCGTCCTTGGGCCGGCGCGAGGGCTGGACATAGGCCGCCTTCCAGGGCTTCGGGCCGAGCGCCCGCAGGGTCGTGGCCGGATGGAACGTACCGGCACCGACCTCCATGTCGTAGGGCTGGAGGATCACGCAGCCCTGCGCCGCCCAGAATTCCTGAAGCGTCAGGATCAGCCCCTGGAAGGATTTTTTCTCGGACATCGGTCTCGGCGGCTCGGGATCGCGCGGCGGCTGGGGCCGCCGGCGGGCCGGTTTAGGTGCGGGCGGCCGGGGGTGCAAGGCGAAGGGTGCCGACCGCGGGGGCGCGGCGCCGGCAGCCCGGGTTGCCTCTGCGGTCCCGATGATGGTCCGCTCGCTGCGCACCCACGGAGAGAATCATGGATCCTGACCTCGCGATCCGCCCGATCGGCCCCGGCGACCGGGACGCTTGGCTGCCGCTCTGGCGGGGCTACCAGTCCTTCTACAAGGTCGACCTGTCGGACACGGTCACCAACACGACCTGGCAGCGCCTCAACGATCCGGCCGAACCGGTGGACGGTGCCCTGGCGTGGCGCGGTGCCGAGGCGGTCGGCCTCGTCCACCACATCCGCCACCGCTCGGCCTGGACGATCGGCGACTACTGCTACCTCCAGGACCTGTTCGTGGCGGACGGCACGCGCGGGCTCGGGATCGGCCGTCGGCTGATCGAGCACGTCTACGCGGCCGCGCAGGCCGCCGGCTGCTCGCGCGTCCACTGGCTGACGCACGAGACCAACGCGGACGCGATGCAGCTCTACGACCGGATCGCCGAGAAGTCGGGCTTCGTGCAGTACCGCAGGATCTTCTGAGCGCCGGCGCCCGACGTGCGCCGGGACACTCAAGCGTGGCGGTTTTTGGGCAATAAACCGGAACCGCCGAGCTGACGGCCAAGTTATCAGCGCAACAGGGGATCTCGGCACCTCAGCGCTGCCGAATACAGAACGTCGGACGACCCGTCATGTACAATGCTCGCATCCGCACCAGCTTCGGCCGCAAGAACATCGCCGTCTTCGCCGCGCTCGCCATCTCGTCGCTGGCCGCCACGCCCTTCGTGATGAGCGCCAGCCGTGCGCTCGCCACTTCCGAAGACCAGCCGGTGGCCGCCACCCTGCGGGTCGAGCCGGTAGAGGTCGCCCCCGTGGCGGCCGCGCCGAAGGCTGAGGGAAGCTGCCTGCGCAAGGTTCGGGTGGTCTACAGCGGCTACGGCCAGTCGGCGGACGGGTGCGCGGCCCACTGACGCCAGCGCCCCGACTCAGCCGTGGGCCGGTGCGGTCCCGGCCAGACGCTTGAGATGGAGTTCCTCCAAGTCGATCTCCGTCTCGAGCTGCCGCAGCACCGAGCTGTGGATCCGGTTCTGCCGGTGCAGGTCGATCAGGGCCGACCGGCCTGAGCGCACGGCGAGCAGGGCGGCGGCGAAGTGCTCGGTCTTCTCGGCCTCCAGCGCCGCCCGCTCGTCGCGGTCCCGCGAGGCCGCCCGCACCCGGCGGCGGTACTCCTCCACGAGGCGCGGGTGCTTCAGCGCCCCGGTCTCGGCGAACACCAAGCCCTGCAGGGCGGCGAGCCCGGCCTCGTTCACGACGACGCGGGCCATCGGCGCGTCGAGGTGGCCCTCGGAGAGGTGCGCCGCGGGGTCGAGGCGGAGGCTGCGGATCAGCGGCCCCAGGGTCGTGCCCTGCACGAGCACGGTGAACAGGATCACCGCGAAGGCCGCGACCAGGATCGCGTCGCGGCCGGGGAAATCCACCGGCAGAGCCAGGGCGGCCGCCAGGGTCACGACCCCGCGCATGCCGGCCCACCCGACGATCAGCGGCACGGCCGGGTTCGGGGCAGGCTCCTGCGCGCGGACCCGCGGCGACAGGAGCCGCCGCAGGTAGACGGCTGGGAACACCCAGAGCAGACGGGCGACGACGCAGGTCGCCGTGACGGCGAGCGCCAGCGGCAGTTCCGCCGCGAGCGCGCCCATCTGGCCGCCGGTCCGGGCGAGCACGCCGCGGAGCGCCAAGCCGATCAGCACGAAGACCAGGGCCTCCAGCACGAAGACCACGAACTCCCACACCGCCACGGAATGGCGGCGGGCATGGGCGTCGAAGGTCTCGTGCTCCCGGCCGCCCATCATCAGGCCGCAGGCGACCACGGCCAGGACACCGGAGGCGTGGATCTCCTCGGCCGCGAGGTAGGCGACGTAGGCGGCGAGGAAGCTCAGCACCGTGATGGCGTTCGCGTCTTGCATCCGGCGTATCACCAGGGTCACCGCCACCCCGCACGCGATCCCGACCGCGACACCCGCCACCGCGAGCCACGCGAAGCTGCCGGCCGCCGCCCAGGCGCTGAAGGTGCCGGTGAGCGCCGCCGCCACCGCGAAGCGGTAGAGCACGAGGCCCGAGGCGTCGTTCACGAGGCTCTCGCCCTCCAGCACCGTGATCATCCGGCGGGGCAGGGCGACGCGGGCGAGCACCGCCTTGGCGGCCACCGCGTCCGGCGGCGACACGATGGCGCCGAGCGCGAAGCAGGCCGCCCAGGGCAGGCCCGGCACCACCGCGTGGGCGACGACGCCGACCACCAGGGTCGTGAACACCACCGCCCCGAGGGACAGGGACAGGATCGGGCCGAGGCTCGCCCGGAAGTCGCGCCAGACGGTGAAGTAAGCGGATTCCAGCAGGAGCGGCGGCAGGAACAGGACCATGATCAGGTCCGGATCGAGATCGAAGGCCGGCAGGCCCGGCACCACCGCCAGCGCCATGCCGCCGACGACGAGGGCGGCGGCCGGCGGGAAACCGAGGCGCCCGGCCGCCAGCGACAGCAGCAGGGCCGCGCCGAGGAGACCGAGGATCAGCTCGAACAGGGCGACGGATGTCATCGGTGGATCGGGCCCGGCGCCGGAGGCCCGGCAAGCGCGGCCGTTCTAGGACGTTTCCCGGTCGGATGAATACCGCATCGGCCGTGGGTCCGCCGAGGGTCGGGGTGCGGTCAGCGACCTACAGCGCCCCTTCCCGCACGGCGCCCGGATCGGCCAGCGCGTGCAGGATGCGCGCGGCGCTGTGGGCGAAGCGCAGCGTCACGGCCTTGCGGCGGGCGCCGCTCAGCGGGTGCTCCGGCGGCTCCCGCAGGATCCCGGCCCCGTAGGCGTCGGCGACGATCAGGCCGCACTCCTCGGGGATCAGCGTCTCGGGCACGTCCTCCGGGATGGCGAAGAAGAACCGGTCGCAGAAATCGCGGTAATCCGGCCATTTCCGGTCGGCGCGGAAATCGGCCACGCTCGACTTGATCTCCACGATCGTGAGCTTGCCGGCGCCGCAGAGCGCGATCACGTCGGCGCGGCGGCCGTTGACGAGGGAGAATTCCGGCAGGGTGACGCAGCCCATCTCGGAGAACAGCCGGCGCACGCCGCGCTGGATGCGCAGGGCCGTGGGCGATTGCCGCCGGTCGGGCGGCAGCAGCGCCTCGACGGCCGGGGGCGCGGAATCGGGAAGGCCGAGGGAAGCGGACATCGAGCTCGGGGATGCGTCTGCGGGTGCGTCTGTACCGAATCGGGACATCCTGCCAAGTCGCGCCCGGTCCGTCACCTGCGGCGCGGCATCGCCCCACGCATCACCCCGGGGCGATCACCCTAGGCAGGCCCGGATCGCGTCGAACCCGTCGGTGAGGGCGGCCGGGCCGGGCTGCAGGATCAGCGGCGACTTGATCTCGTGGATGCGCCCGTCGCGCACCGCCGGGATCGCCGCCCAGCCGGGTCGGGACCGGATGCGCTCGACATTGACCCGCTTGCCGCACCACGAGGCGAGGATCACGTCGGGCGCGGCCGCGATCACCTGCTCGGCGGTGACGATCCGGTCCTTCGCGGCCGGCTGGCGGCTCAGCTCCGGGAAGACGTCCCGCCCGCCCGCGAGGCCGATCAGGTCCGAGACCCAGCCGATGCCGGAGATCATCGGCGCGTCCCACTCCTCGAAGTAGACGCGCGGGGGCGGCCGCTCCCGGACCGAGGCGGCGGCCGCGGCCAGCCGCGCCTCGAGGCCCGCCGCCAGGGTCTGGGCCCGCTCCGGCAGGCCCACGAGGGCGCCGAGCGTGCGCACCATCGCGAGGCAGCCCGCCACGTCGCGCTGGTTGAACAGGTGGACCGCCACGCCCGCGCGGGCGAGGTCGGCGACGATGCCGGCCTGGAGGTCCGAGAAGGCCAGGACGAGGTCCGGCGCCAGCGCCAGGATCCTCGGGATGTCCGCGCTGGTGAAGGCGGAGACGCGCGGCTTCTCCCGGCGGACCCGGGGCGGGCGCACCGCGTAGCCCGAGACGCCGACGATCCTGTCCTCCGCGCCCAGGAGGTACAAGGTCTCGACCGTCTCCTCGGTGAGGCAGACGATCCGCTCGGGCGGGAAGCGGCGCATCAGCGGTCGGGCCGGATCATCGGTCGAGCCGCATTATCGGTCGAGCCACGTGAGCAGCCCGGCCCCGGGCGCGAGCAGCACGAAGGCCCAGATCAGGGCGGAGGCGACGTTGGCCAGCTGGAACGGCAGCCGCGCCAGGCCGAGGATCCCGGCGAAGAGCGGGACCAGGGCGCGGGCCGGCCCGAAGAAGCGTCCCAGCGCCACCGCAGCGATGCCCCAGCGGCCGATGAAGGCCTCGGCCTTGGCCATCAGTTCGGGATAGCGCCGCAGCGGCCACTTGGTCTTTGCCCCCGGCCCGAGCCAGCGCCCTGCCTCGTACGAGATCCAGTCGCCGAGGGCGGCCCCGAGCGCCGCGGCGATCACCACCGGCCAGAACGGGATGTCGGCGCCGCCGACGAGGGCCCCGATGCCGACCAGAATCACGGTCGCCGGGACGAACAGCGACAGGATCGCGATCGATTCGCAGAAGGCGAGGCCACCCGCGATGACCGGCGTCCAGGCCTTGTGCGCCTCCACGAAGGCGAGGGTCGAGGTGCGCAGGGCTTCGATGTCCATGGGGCTCCGAACGGGGCTTTAGGGATAGGGGGAGGGTCGGTCCCATCTGAGGCGCGCGGGGGAGGGCGGCAAGGGACAGGGGTGCGGCCGGCGCGGGAACCGGCTAACCGTAGCGGGACAACGAGCGAGTCCCGCGTTGAACGTCCTGTCGATCCAGTCCCACGTCGCCTACGGCCATGTCGGCAACGCCTCGGCGGTGTTCCCGATGCAGCGGCTCGGGGTCGAGGTCTGGCCGGTCCACACGGTGCAGTTCTCAAACCACACCGGCTACGGCGCGTGGCGCGGCCCTGTCTTCGACGCGGCGATGATCCGCGAGGTGGTGCGCGGCATCGGCGAGCGCGGCGTCCTGGGCCGCTGCGACGCGGTCCTGTCGGGCTACATGGGCTCGGCGGAGATCGGCGCCGCGATCCTGGAGGCGGTGGACGCCGTGCGCGCGGCGAACCCGCGGGCGCTCTACTGCTGCGACCCGGTGATCGGCGACGTCGAGGAGGGCGTCTACGTGCGGCCCGGCATCGAGGCGTTCCTGCGCGAGCGCGCTGTCCCGGCCGCCGACATCCTTACCCCCAACCAGTTCGAGCTCGGCCTGCTCACCGGCCTGCCGAGCGGCACCCTGGCGGAGGCCGGGGCCGCGATCGCGGCGCTCCGGGCGCGCGGGCCGCGGGTGGTCCTGGTCACCTCGGCGCTCTGCGCCGACACGCCCGCCGACAGCATCGACCTGCTCGCGGGCGCGGAGGGGCGGGTGTTCCGGGTCCGGACGCCGCGGCTCGCCATCGCGGTGAACGGGGCCGGCGACTGCATCGCGGCGCTGTTCCTGGTGCATTACGCCCGGACTGGCTCGGCCGAGGCGGCGCTGGGCGCGGCGGCGGCGTCGATCTACGGGCTGCTCAAGCGCACCGCCGAGGCGGGATCGCGGGAGATCCTGACGGTCGCCGCGCAGGAGGAGTATGTGAACCCGAGCGCGCGATTTCCGGTCGAGGCGGTCTGAGGCGCCCCCGGCAAACCGCTCCGCCCAAGTCCGCAGAGAGCAGGAAGGATCGACCCGATGGCGCGCCGCTTCGTCACCCTCGATGTGTTCACCGAGCGGAGGCTCGCCGGCAATCCACTCGCCGTGGTGCTCGACGCGGAGGGGCTCGACACCGCGGCCATGCAGGCCATCGCGCGGGAGTTCAACCTGTCGGAGACGGTCTTCGTCTTCCCGCCCGCGGAGGCCCGGCACCGGGCGTCGCTGCGCATCTTCACCCCCGCCCGGGAGCTGCCCTTCGCCGGGCACCCGACGGTGGGCACGGCCGTGCTGCTGGCGCTGCAGGACCCGACGCGGGGCGACGCCCGGGCCTTCGGCCTGGAGGAGGGGATCGGGATCGTCCCCTGCGTGGTCGAGACCCTGGCGGACGGGACCGGCGGACGGGCCCGGTTCCGCCTCCCGGTCCTGCCGGACTACCTCGGTCCCGGCCCCGATCCCGCCGCGCTGGCGCGGCTCCTGGGCCTCGAGCCCGGCGACATCGGCACCGGCCGGCACGCGCCGAGCCGCCACGGCGTGGGGCCGACCTTCACCTGCGTGCCGGTGGCGTCGGTCGCCGCCCTCGACGCCGCCCGGACGGCCCAGGCGCCCAATCCGGCCGACGGGCTCTACCTCTACGCCCCGGATCCCGAGGGCACCGGTCAGCGCTGGCGCGTCCGCATGTTCGCGCCGAATGTCGGCGTGCCGGAGGATCCCGCCACCGGCTCGGCGGCCTCCGCCTTCGCGGGGGTGCTGATGCAATTCGAGGCGCTGGGCGACGGCACCCACGACGTGGCGATCCGCCAGGGCGAGGCGATGGGGCGGCCGAGCGACATCGCGCTCCAGCTCACGATCGCGGCCGGCGCCCTGCAGGGCGTCGAGATCGGCGGCGCCGCCGTGATCCTGTCGGACGGCAGCCTGCATGTCTGAAGGCTCCTCCGACGGCGTCTTCGACGGCTTCCGGATCACCCGCGTCGCGGAGGTGGCGGCGCGGTTCGTAGACCACGACTGGGCCTTCCCGCGCGTGCACGAAGCCGCCATCGCGGCCCACTGGCAGACCCGGCTGCGCCGCAGCCCCGGCATGTTCGACGGGACCGTCCTGCTGTGCTGCGACCACGCCGTCGCCGACGGGGTCGCCCGCCTCGACCTGTTCGCGACGCGCTACGCGACCTTCACCTATTACCGGGACAGGCCCCACGCAGAGGCCCGCATCGCCAACGCCTTCGCGGCGATCGTACCCTGGACGGCGGACGGCGCCGTCCTGCTCGGCGAGATGGGCCCCCACACGGCCAATGCCGGCCAGCTGTACTTCCCGTGCGGCACCCCGGATCCGGACGACGTGCGCGGCGCGCAGGTCGATCTCACCGGCAGCGCCGCCCGGGAACTCGCCGAGGAGACCGGCCTCGCGCTGCCGGACGAGGCCGAAACGGATTGGGTGCTGCTGGAGGGGGAAGGCCAGCTCGCCTTCCTCCGGCCGGTGCGCTTCCCCGAGCCGGCCGCGCGGCTCGTGGCCCGGATCGCCGACCATCTCGGCGCCGAGGCCGAGCCGGAACTCGCCCGGATGCACGTGGTGCGCGGCCGCGACGACATCGACGCCGCGCGGATGCCGGGCTTCGTGCGGGCCTACCTGGCGGACGCGTTCCCACCCGCCCGCTGACCGGCCCGGCGCGCGGGGAAAGACATTCGTCTCCCCGCGCGGGTCGATCGGATGTCATCTCGCGCATCGACCGCGGACAATACAGATTTTCTTTTCGTTGACCGCCCTGGCGGCAAGCATAAAATCGGCCCTCCACAGAACAGCCCCGCACAACGCGGGCAGCGGATCGCGGCAGGCCTCATGCTCATCGGATCTCACGCGCGTCCCGGCGGCCGCCGGCTCGCCGGGACGCTGCTCGCCGCCGCACTGACGCTGGCCACGACGATGCTGGCCGCGGTGACCGCCCGCGCGGAGGAGGTCGTCCTGCGGGTCGGCGATCAGAAGGGCGGGAACCGGTCGCTCCTCGAGATCGCCGGCGACGCGAAGGATCTGCCCTACCGGATCGAGTGGTCGGAATTCCCCGCCGCCGCGCCGATCCTGGAAGCGCTCAACGCCGGCGCCCTCGATGTCGGCTACACCGGCGACCTCTCCGTCCTCACCGCCGTCGCGGCCGGGGCGCCGATCAAGGCGATCGGCGGCACCAAGTCGGATCCGCGGACGCAGGCCATCCTGGTCCGCGCGGATTCACCGATCCGCTCGGCCGCCGACCTGAAGGGAAAGCGACTCGCCGGCACCCGCGGCGGCTGGGGCCAGTTCCTGATCAGCGCGACGCTGGAGAAGGCCGGGATCGCGCCGTCCGAGGCCACGTTCGCGCCGCTCAACCCGGTCGACGCCAAGGTCGCGCTGATGGCCGGCTCGGTGGATGCCTGGGCGGTCTGGGAGCCCTACGTCGCGTTCGCGACGCTCATGGACAAGGCCCGGCCGATCGCGGACGGCGCGGGCCTCACGCCGACCATCACCTTCGTCGTCGCCACGGACAGCGCCATCGCCACCAAGCGGGCGGCCCTCCAGGACTTCCTGAGCCGCCTGAACCGGGCGCGGCTCTGGTCGCTGGACCACCTCGACGCCTACGCCCGGAACACGGCCGCGCTGACCAAGCTGCCCGAAGACGTCCTGCGTGCGGCCTACACGGCGCAGCGGACGAGCCCGATCGCGCTCGACGCGGACGTCGTGAGGGAGGTCCAGGCGGCCTCGGACCGGGCGACGCGGTACGGCATCCTGTCGAAGCCCCTCGATGTCGGGCGGGCCTTGGACCGGAGCTTCACGGCCGCGGCCTCGAACTGAGCGCGGGACGGTCGTCACGCCCCCCGCGATTTTTGCGGCGATGCGGGAGCTTCGCTGTTTTCGACACGTTCACCAGGGGCTCCCCGCAGCGGCACGTGGCCGTGCGGGTCGCGTTCCGGAGTGTCCATGTCCGATTCCCGTCGTCCCGCATCGCAGGCCCGCGCGACCCGCTCGCGCATCCAGGAAGGCCGCCCCTATCCCCTCGGCGCCACCTGGGACGGGCTTGGGGTCAATTTCGCGCTGTTCTCGGCCCACGCCACCAAGGTCGAGCTCTGCCTGTTCGACGACCAGGGCGACCAGGAGATCGAGCGGATCGAGCTGCCCGAGTACACGGACGAGATCTGGCACGGCTACCTGCCCGACGCGCGCCCCGGCACGATCTACGGCTACCGCGTCCACGGCCCCTACGAGCCCAAGGCCGGTCACCGCTTCAACCCCAACAAGCTGCTGATCGACCCCTACGCGAAGGGGCTCGTCGGCTCGATCACCTGGAACCCGGCGCTGTTCGGCTACCAGATGGAGACGGGCGACGACCTGACCTTCGACGAGCGCGACAGCGCCCCCTACACGCGCCGCTCCCGCGTCATCGACCCGGCCTTCACCTGGGGACGGCACCAGAAGCCGCTGGTCCCGTGGGAGAAGACGATCATCTACGAGACCCACGTCAAGGGCATGACCAAGCTCGACCCGCGGGTGCCGGAGAAGCTGCGCGGCACCTATGCCGGCCTCGGCACCCGGGACGTGCTCGACTACATCAAGAGCCTCGGCGTCACCTCGGTGGAGCTGCTGCCGGTCCACGCCTTCGTGCAGGACGACTACCTGCAGCAGAAGGACCTGGTGAATTACTGGGGCTACAACACGATCTCGTTCTTCACCCCCGCGCGCCGCTACGCGGCGGTGCCGGACTTCGCCTTCTCCGAGTTCAAGGAGATGGTCTCGCGCTTCCACGGCGCCGGCCTCGAGGTGATCCTCGACGTGGTCTACAACCATACCGCCGAGGGCAACGAGAAGGGTCCGACCCTGTCGTTCAAGGGCGTCGACAACGCCTCCTACTACCGGCTGCTGCCGAACGATCCGCGCTACTACATCAACGACACCGGCACCGGGAACACCTTCAACCTGTCGCATCCGCGAGTGCTGCAACTCGTCACCGACTCCCTGCGCTACTGGGCGCAGGAGATGCAGGTGGACGGGTTCCGCTTCGACCTCGCCACGATCCTGGGCCGCGAGCCCTACGGCTTCGACGAGGGCGGCGGCTTCCTCGACACCTGCCGGCAGGACCCGGTGCTGAACAACGTCAAGCTGATCGCCGAGCCGTGGGATTGCGGCCCGGGGGGCTATCAAGTCGGCGGCTTCCCGCCGGGCTGGGCCGAGTGGAACGACAGGTTCCGCGACGACGTCCGCGCCTACTGGAAGGGCGACGGCGGGCTGCTGCCGGACCTGGCGGCGCGCGTCTCGGGCTCGGCCGACAAGTTCAACAAGCGCGGGCGCAAGCCCTGGGCCTCGGTGAACTTCCTCACCGCCCATGACGGCTTCACCCTGCACGACACGGTCTCGTACAACGACAAGCACAACGAGGCGAACGGCGAGGGCAACCGCGACGGCCACTCGCACAACCTCTCGTACAATTACGGGGTGGAGGGCCCGACGGACGACCCCGAGATCCGGGCGGTGCGCCTGCGCCAGATGCGCAACATGCTGGCGACCCTGTTCCTGTCCCGCGGCACGCCGATGCTGCTCGCCGGCGACGAGTTCGCCCGGACCCAGAAGGGCAACAACAACGCCTACTGCCAGGACAACGAGGTCTCCTGGCTCGACTGGGGGGCGATCGGCGACGAGGAGCGGGATCTGGCCGAGTTCACCCAGCGCCTGATCATCCTGCGCAACGCCCTGCCGATCCTGAGCCGCGGGCGGTTCCTCACCGGCCAGTACGACGAGGAGTTCGGCGTCAAGGACGTGACGTGGCTGCGGCCGGACGGCAGCGAGATGGCGGGCGAGAACTGGTCGGACGGCGAGGCCCGGGCCTTCGCGGTCCAGCTCGACGGGCGCGCCCAGGCCACCGGCCTGCACCGCCGCGGCGGCGACGCGACGCTGCTGATCATGTTCAACGCCTACCACGACCTCGTCACGTTCACGCTGCCGGAATCGGTCGGCGGCGTCGCCTGGACGCGGCTCCTCGACACCAACCTGCCCGACAGCCAGGACGTGGAGAGCTTCAAGTTCGGCTCCGGCTACGACGTGACCGGGCGCTCGCTCCTGATGTTCGTTCTGAAGCCCGAGGATAGCCCCGGGGTCGAGGACAACGCCATGGAGCGCTCCTACCAGCACGTGATGCAGGCCTTCGAGCGGGCGAACGTGGAGCATGTCCGCTTCCACCTCGACGACGCCGAGGGGTGAGGGACGCGGCCGGGCGGTTTTCGCATCGCCCGGCCGTCAGCGCCTTGCGCCGGACGGCACACCCGGCTAACAGCACGGCACCGCGCGGCCCTGGCCGCGCCCGGCGCGCCGTTTGCGCGCCCGGGCGCCCGGTTCGCGGACGGAGGGGTGGCCGAGTGGTTGAAGGCGCACGCCTGGAAAGTGTGTATACCGGAAACGGTATCGCGGGTTCGAATCCCGCTCCCTCCGCCAACTTCACGGTTCCATAAAAAGCTCTTCTTGATCAACGGCTTGTGGCAATCCACATCAGAGGTGCCCCCAAAGTGCCCTCCGGGGTGCCCCCTATTGCCGTTGCGGAACCGAGTCTGAAGTCCCTGTTCATTGAGATGCTTTTCAACGATACGCTGCTGGCAGTCGCAACCGGCTTCGTCGTTTTTGCGCTAAGGGGCCCAGTGCTGGTGACGAATCGTCACAACGTCACTGGCCGCGATCAGAACAGTGGTCAGCCGCTCGACCCCCGCAACGGCGGCGTACCGAACCGTCTCGTGATTCACCATAGCTCGACCGGACAGAACGAAGAGACGGATCGAGTTCAGATGTTCTGAAGCGCATCTCAGAAGCGCTGGGCGAATTAGAGATAGCCCTGCTCTCAGGCGATGTGCGATCCAGGGAACTCGCCTATGCAGGTGAGATGCTTCGGTTGTGAGACGATCTGGACTGTGAAGCCGATCGGAAAATTGTCAGGCCTTCATCCGCGCTCTGAAGGCCAAGCGGTAGAAGCCTGTGATCTGTGAGGATTTCGGGCGTAGCCGGGAGACCAGCCGACGTATGATGTTGCACCGGAAAAGCCATTAACGCCTCAGAGTCCGTCCGAGAAGTCAGACTGAGCGGGCAAGCCGCCTGACGAGGATCATGACGGCTGCCGCGTAGAGGAATGCTCTGGCCGAGGCGATAGTCGCCTCTGGGTCCTTCCAGAGGCGGCGATTGCGGCTGATCCAGGCGAAGAACCGTTCGACCACCCAGCGGCGTGGATGCACGGCAAAGCCGACTTGATGGGGCGGCTTGCGCACGATCTCGACCGTGATGATCGTGGCGGTCGCCGGTCTGTTGCCGGCATAGCCTGCATCGGCGAAGGCTTTGGCGATGAACGGGAAGGTCCGACGCGACAGGCGCAGCACCGGCACGGCTCCGTCGCGGTCCTGTACGTCGGCAGGCTGAGGATCGAGGACGAGCGCGCGCCCGTCCATGTCGACCAGCGCTTGGCGCTTGCGCCCCTTGACCCTCTTGCCGGCATCGTAGCCGCGAGGGCCGCCGCTCTCCGTCGTCTTGATGCTTTGGCTGTCGAGGACCGCGGCAGACGGTGAGGCTTCCCGTCCGACTCGCTCGCGATCGGCCATGACCAGGTGGTGGTTGATCCGGCCAAACAGCCCTGTGTCGCGCCAGCGGCTGAAGTAGCCGAACGTGGTCGAGCGCGGCGGCAGATCCTTGGGTATCAACCGCCAGGAGATCCCACCTCTCAGAACGTAGAAGATGGCGTTCAGGACCTCCCGTGTCGTCCAGAGCGGAGGCCGGCCACAGGGCGCTGGCCTCGGCATCAGTGGCTCGATCACCGCCCACTCGGCGTCGGTAAGGTCGGTTTCATAGCGAAGGCCCACGCGGCTATGCTGCCGCCGGGTGGTCGGGGTCCACATGGCGCTTCCAGGTCAGGCTTCAGCACCCTCCTGGAATCATCGCCATCCCGGCCACTCAACCCCGCCTCAGACCCTTACCGGACGGGCTCT